>JBMOGB010000022.1:0-27406 GCA_049318585.1 Bacteroidia bacterium
ATAATAAATTTACCTTTGAAACTCTTTTATGCACCTATATTTACAAAACTTACGCCTATATCATTTTAAAAATTATGCTGCTGCAAAATTCGAGTTTAGCAGTCAAATAAATTGTTTTACAGGTTTAAATGGAAGTGGTAAAACAAATGTTTTGGATGCCATTTATTATTTATGTTTTACAAAAAGTTATTTTCAAAATCAAGATGCCATCAACATTTTAACCAACCAAAATGAAATGAGTATCAATGGTGCATTTTATAAAAATGATTCTATTGAAAATACGCAACTTATTATTCAAAAAGGGAGTAAAAAAAAGCTAAAAGTAAATGGGAATGAATATCCAAAATTGTCAACTCATATAGGCGAATTTCCTTTGGTAATTATAGCCCCAAACGATATTTATTTAATACATGAAGGCAGCGAAGAACGCAGGAAGTTTATTGATTCTTTTATTTCGCAATTTGATAAAGAGTATTTGTATCAGTTAATGCAGTATAACAAGACTTTAGAGCAAAGAAATGCACTCCTTAAAAGCTTTTATGACCAACAAAATTTTGACGAAAATTTAATAGCTTCCTATAACGAAAAATTGATAAATTATGGCGAATTTATTTTTGAAAAAAGAAAAGCTTTTATGCTCGATTTTGAATCATTATTTTTAAAATATTACCATCAAATTAGTTTGCAAAGCGATGACATTTCCTTAAAATATGAAAGTCAGTTAATGAGTCAAAATTTGGCTAATTTACTTCATGAAAATATAAATACCGACAAAGCAGCACAACGTACTACCAAAGGCATTCATAAAGATGATTTGTTATTTGAAATAAATGGATTTCCACTAAAAAGAATGGGAAGCCAAGGGCAACAAAAATCGTTTATTATAGCTTTAAAGTTGGCGCAATACGAATATTTATTTACCAAAACAGGCATAAAACCTTTGTTGTTATTAGACGATATTTTCGAAAAGCTAGACAATAACCGCTTGGCAATTATTTTAACCATGATAGCTGAAGATAATTTTGGGCAAATATTTATTAGTGATACCGACAAAAAAAGGTTGGAAGAAATGTTTAAAAACCTTACCACCGAAATCAAATATTTTGAAATATATAAAGGTACGGTAGTTTAAATATTTATCGTTTCTTATATTAAAACTTTGTCAAAGTCTTGAACTTTGACAAAGTATTTCCCGCACGTTAAGAACAAAAAATCTATAAGGTTTTTAAAATCTTATAGGTTTATCCTAAATCACAGTTCAAAAATCCGGTTTAGCTATTTGCGCTTAAAGCCAAATCTATGGCTTGTTGAACCATTTGAGGAGTAATTGGTTTTGATAAAAAACCATGACTATTTGTTTCGCTAATTCTTTTAAAAGTATCGCTTTCTTTATGGCTCGAAGTAAAAATAACTTTGGTTTTATCACCAATAATTTTAGCGGTATCTACACCATCTAATTTATTGTTTAACTCAATGTCCATGATACAAATATCAATATTATCCTTGCGAATAATATCAATGGCTTCAAACCCGTTGGTACACGATAAAATGTTTTTATAGTTTAAACCCAACAGTGTTTTTTTTAAAACTTCACGCGTTAAATCATCGTCTTCTACAATTAGAAATGTGGTTGTTTTCATTTGTTTATTATGTTTCAACAAATGTGCTATTTAATTTAAAAACTAAGTGTTAAATTAATATGATTTATTAGCACTTTTTTGTGGTTATACCAATTGATTAGACAAAAAAAACGAAGTTATTTCAAAAGCTATAAAATGTTCGTCATTTCGAGCGGAGTCCGATAGCTATCGGACGAGAAATTAATATTCTCGTTTTCAAAACATTTCTACCGATAGCTATCGGTATTCGCTCAATGTGACAAAATGCAAAAGGCTGTCTTTTTGAGACAGCCTTGTTTTTAGTATTTTTATTTCTTATTTTAAAAGTTCATTTAGCTTTTATGTTCTGTTTTATTTTCGTTTCGACAAGCTCAACGACCACGGTCATTGAGCTTGTCGAAATGAATTATACTTACCTAAACTATATTGAATGCAAATTGCTTATTGCCTTTTGCTTATTGCTTATGGTTTTACATATACATTAGAAGTATTTCTATAACCAACTCCACCATTGGTGTACCAATTAGCATAAGTAGCACCATTTGATTGAACCCAACTAGCAAATTTTAAATGTGCAGTTGTAATGTCAGCTCTTTCAATAGGATAATCGAATTTAACTGGAACATTGATTGCCCAAGGCAAACCATTACCACTTGTAACATAATACCTGTTTGCAGCTACGTTTGTATTGTCGTTTTTAGTTCCAAAATAAGCCGAATTTGCTAAAGTAGTTGGAGTTTTTCCTGGTAAATGTATTTCATATCCTCTACCATAACCCGAAGTATTGTTCCAAATAAATGGATTGAAAGAATTTAAACCAAAAGTACTTAAAGTAGGACCAGCAGTTACACTAAAGTTAATATTATAATTTACACTGTCAGAATATGGATCAGTTGGTCTAGTATTCCATTGTACCATTTCGGCACGGGCATTACTAAATAAAGTAACCACAGCATTGGTTTGACTAGCTTCTAAAGTTCCACCAGTTAATCCAGTTGCTTTAGCTCTTACTATTGGAAACTCTACACCAAAACCTACGTTAAACTGACCGCCTGTAGCAAATAAAGTATAATTACCAATTACTTGAACTACTATATTTGATGCATTAGTTACTACATTGTAACGGTAACTCATAACGATGTCGTTCATATCGTAATCACCTTTACTTGGCCATTGATCCTCGAAAGAAACAGTAGCTTTTCCGCTTGCAGAAGGATAGTAATTGTTAAATGCTTTTAAAGCATCGGTTGGGTATTCATCTAAACTATTACTTACACCATCGCCATCAGTATCGTTATTTACTGGAGCTGTACCATTTCCTTCAGGATTACAAGTAGTAACAGCTAAGTATAAACCACAACTTTGTGTTGCACCACTTCCAATTGTACCGTTATTAGTTTCTATTCCGTTTAAATCACAGAATTGAACAAAGTTTATTACACTTCCACCACCATTTATTCTTGTATCATTGGTAACTTTAAATAATGATGTGCTTACATAACCTTTAATCATTCCGTTTAATTGTAAATGTTTAGTTCTAAACATAGCACCGCTGTATAATCCTACTTCTGAACTACCGTTAATGGTAGTTTCGTCTTCTACTCTAATATAGCCGTAGTTTCTAGTTGTTCCACTGTTTTGGTATTTAAGCAATGTTTTTAAATAACAGTTGTTTATTAAAACTCCAGTTCCATTTACTTGAATATCTTGACTAGCAATAATTGAAGAATTATTGGTAAAAGTACAGCCACCATTTACATTTAATTTTTTTCCAATGGTCATTGTACCATTATTGGTTGAACCTGAAGTAGTGTTTAAACTAAAATCATCGGTAGTACGAAAAATTCCATGGTTGGTAACTGGTCCACCTGGAGAAAATGATCCACTGATATTTACTGTTCCCCAATTTTCGAAAGTAGTTGTATTTCCGTTCATGTTTAAATTACTAAATGTAGCAGAACCTGTGCTTGTAATTATTAGTTTTGAACCGTTGTTTAACGATAAACCAGAAACTGTAACATTGGTACCACATATTTTTACAGTACCGCCATTGCTTACGTTAAAACTAACAGTAATATTATTTCCAGTTACACAAGCAACACCATTTGAAGCTACGTTTATGTTTGATGCACTAGAAGTAATAGTTGAAGTACATCCGCTTGAACAATCAGGACTAGTTTTACCCAAGCCTTTTTTTCCTACTTGAATGGTGTAATCTAATACTTCATTCACAATTGTACTATTTGCATCTATGTATCTAGAAATTTCAGAACCATCGGGCGAAATTTTAGAAACAAATACTCTTTTTAAAGTGTTAGATAAATTAATTTTAGAAACAAATGGACTGCTAACACTAGCTGCACCACGTGCAATTAACTGACCACCTGCTAATGGGTTTTCGTCATAAATAGAAATTACATGTACCGCGTCTTGAAAGCGAATATCTGAAGTACTAATGTTCATGGTTACATCTCTTGAGTTTTCCCAATTAAATCCTACAGGAACAATCATTTCGTTCATGTCGGTAATTTCGTTATTAATTGGTTTTGGTCCTTCTTTTACTATGTCTTTAGTACAAGAACCCATAAACAACATACTCAATGTTGCGATTGTAAAAATTACTTTTTTCATATTATTTGTTTTTTGTTTTTCTGTTTAAAATTATAGTGTACAATAATTGGGCTTAAAATGCAAAGTAATGATTTTAAAGGCTTTGTTTTTAAACACTTTTATTAACATGTCTCAAAATGACACATGTTATTTTTTTTTGAAACAAAAGTCAATTAATATTTTTGCTTTTCAAGCAAAATGTTTTTTAGCTAATGGAATAAAAAGTATCGTTTGGACGAAACTTTGGTTTTTAAAATTCATAAGTTGAGGTATAATAATGTTGTTTACTTAAGAAGCTTTTTAACCAGAATATGTGTTAGAACTTCGATATGAGAGTTAAATATACAATAAATCAGTTACTTAAATTTAAAAATCATAGCAGCGCTACATTTTTTAAATTTAAGGAAACACTGATTTGAAGTAGATTTGGCTCGTAATAGATTTTCTAATGCGAATTTTGGATTTAAACAAACAACTATGAAACAACTGGTTAAAACCCAAAACATTTTTAGTGAAAAACCCTAAATTTTTACTAAAAGAGGCTGTCTCAAAAGCTTCAAAAAGCTCATCAGTTCGAAGGTAGTCCGTCCCCATAGCTATCGCATATGCGTCAAGCTAAGGAAAACTCCGAAGGAGTTTATACCAAATACCCATATAATTTAGTCCAATCTACTTGTACTTTTTCATCAATACTTCTTCAAAAAATAGTTCCATAACTATTGCTATGAAACGATTTTTGTTCATTTTCTTAATAAAAAATCACTTCGCATCTTTGGACTAAATTATAAGAGCATTTGGTATTAATATAAATAGCCACCAGTGAAACTGGTGGTTTAATGAATAAAATAAACATACCGAAAACCTCAAAAACTTTGCGAAAGCCTTTGGCTTTCGCAAAGTTTTTGAGGTTTTGTTCAAAAGGTTCTGTTCGTTTTTTTCAACGGGTTAATCCCGATAGCAATCGGGACCGTTGTTACAATATGTTTCGTTCCTCCGGAACTCAATGTTTATAACAGTATACAAGAAAAAAATCAAAATTAGCTTGACACATATGCGATAGCTATCGGTATTCGCTCAATGTGACAAAAATTAAAGAAGCTGTCCTTTTGAGACAGTTTCTTTTAAAAATTGTTTTGAATACCAACAGTGAAAATGATGGCTAATAAAATTAAACTTAACCAATAGGAACTATTGGTAATGACTTCGCTCAACGACCGTGTAAATTGAGCGAAGCGAAATGTATTTTACTTAAGAAACTGACTAAATTTTATTATTTAGAATTATTAAGTGAATTTAGACAGCTTCAAAGAAAACGACATTTCAATAAAAACCATTTTTCAATTTTATTTATGCTTCTGTAGTTGCTTTACGTTTTTTGAAAAAATACATTCCCAATAAAGCAATTAAACCAATGTATAAAGTAGCTGATGAAGCCATAGCAATTGTTTGTCCTTTTTGAACTGTTTTAGGTTCAAATTTAAATTCTATATTGTGTTTTCCTTCAGGAACAATCATGGCTCTTAACACGTAATTGGCTCTGAAGTGCGGAACCAATTTGCCATCAACATAAGCATCCCAACCTTTATCGTAAAATATTTCGCTGAACAATGCTAATTGCGAAGCATTGGTATTACTTTCATAAACCAATTTATTAGGTGCATAGGTCAATAATTTGATGGTAGCAGTGCTATCAAAATTCATTTTAAACGAAGCCAATTCATTTTCGTAACGTTTATCAATAACAGCTAATTGTTTTGAATTGAATCCTGTTAAAGCTTTTATTTCTTCATCGGCATTGGCTACTATTTTGGTATTGCTTACAAACCAAGCATTGCCGTTAGCAGCCGGATTTTGTTGCACAAATTTTTGTCCTGTTGAATCACCTAAAATAATGTATTTTACATTTAACATGTTGTAACAATCCATGTTATTTTTTGACAATTGCCATTCAATTAATTCTTGAAATCTGCGCATTTTTGCGCCATGATAACCACCAATAGATTTGTGGTAATAGGCAGTAATTGCATCTTTATCAAAATCGGTAGTGTTGTTATAAACACGGTAATTAGGATCAGTATCTTTTAAAATTTCGGCATCTACATTTGTTTTTTCAAATAACACAGCTGCTTTCTTTTTTTCAAAATCACTGTCGTTTAAGTAGCGTTTATCTACTTGCCACAAATCGCCAACTATTAACAAACCAATGACGCTTATGAAAACAATTTCTGTAATTTTTTTATTGAAATAAAACCAAATCAAAGCACAAGCAGCAGCTATAAAGGCAAATGAACGAAACGCATCCATTTGAAATAAACTTTCTCTATCGGCTTTAATTGCAGTAAGCAAAGTTGCGTCCATTCTATCATCGTTTAAGCCTGTAAAACTTGAAAAAACTCCAGGCATTATGGCAAATAACAAACAAATACCTGCCAATATTCCACCACCATATTTTAGTCCATTCATTAAGTCTTTTTTATTGATTTTATTGTTCAATAAATCGTTCAAACCAATTAGTGCTAACAATGGAAACAAAGCTTGAGTAATACATAAAATAAAAGTTACAGACCTGAACTTGTTATACAAAGGAAAATAGTCAAAAAACAAATCGGTTAATGGCATAAAGTTTTTACCCATTGATAAAAATATAGCCAATAATGAAGCAGATAAAATCCACCATTTTGCCTTTGATTTTACTACAATCAAACTAAACACAAACAAGAAACAAATGATTGCACCATAATAAATAGGTCCAGCTGTAAAAGGTTGATCGCCCCAATAAATTGGCATTTGTTTAACTGCTTGTTTGGCATCGTAACCAGCAGCTTTATATATTTTAAACGTTTCGCTTTTGGTACTTAATTCACCACTGCTTGAGCCTCCATAAAAATTGGGAACCAACAAAGTAAAAGGTTCCATCACACCATTACTCCAAGCTAAAGCATAATCTTTATCTAAACCAGTACTACCATTTTCGGCTTTTGTTTTTCCATCTTCGGCAATGGTTAATTCGCTTGGCGCACGCAAACTATATTTACCATATTCTTCAGTAACTAATAAACCTGTAATATTGGTACCAACTGCTACCAAAGCTGCTGCAGCTAAAAACACACCACTTAAAACTAAATTCTTTAAAGTTTTTTGTTTGATAGCATCAACTAGTTCAACAATTACCCAAGCTATGATTATAAAAATTAGGTAATAAGTTATTTGTAAATGGTTAGCAGCTAATTGAAATGAAAGTGCTATTCCGGTAAGCAATGCACCCATTATTCTGTTTTTATGAAAAGTCATTTGAATGCCCGCAATTACTAAAGGAATAAATGCAATGGCATTTCCTTTTGTAACATGTCCGGCATCTATATTTATAAAATTAAAACTGCTAAAAGCAAATGCCAACGCCCCAATTATAGCTAACCAAGCATTTACTTCAAACACCAAAAGCATGATGTAAAAACAAATGAATAATAGAAAAACGGTATCGGTTGGATGTTTGAAAACTTGTTGAAAGCTAAAATATATATTGTTTGTCCAATTTCCTGTATAACTAGCACCAATTAAATAATTTGGCATTCCTCCAAAAATACTGTTGGTCCAATAAGTTCTTTCACCTGTTTGTTTTTCAAAATTAGCAGTTTCCTCGTAGGTAGCACGCCACTGACTTACATCGTATTGCTTTAAAACTTTACCACCAAAAAATGGCTGAAAGTAAATAAACATGGTAATTAAAATTACACCAACTGCCACAAAGTGTGGCAAAGCTTTTTTCATAAAATTGTTATTCATTTGGATTCAAAAAATTTTGGTCGAATATAAGTTTTTGCCACAGATTTCACAGAAAACACAGATTATTTTTTATTGAAATAGAAAGTTGCCACAGATTTTACAGAAAGTACAGATTGTTTTATATTCCCGTTGGCTTAAGCCTACCAAAAGCTTTCGGTACGGCTATTCAACTTTTGATAATATATAGCCACAGATTTCACAGAATTCCATGCTGTCCGTTGTAGTGTCTCCAACCAATAACTTTTTTCCACATCCTGAGCTATCGGGTTTCACAGAAAGCACAGATGATTTTATTAGTTGTTGAGATTATTAAATTGCTATATTTTTTGCTGTTATATAGCACATTTTAAAAGCATATATTTAAATACAGAATACAAGAAATTATGGTTACTCTTTGATAATTTTTTGTCTGTAAAATTCATTATTCGATTTTACTTCAATAAAATAAACTCCTGAAGGAAAATTTTTAAAATCAATGGCTGATTCGCTATAACTTTTGCTATAAATTAATACACCAAGTATATTGTAAATTGAAATGTTTTCGATTGGTAGTTTTGCATTTTTTATATACAAAAAATCAGATACTGGATTGGGGTATATTTCAAAAAAGGTTGGCTCTATATTTTTCAATCCTACTTTATTGCAATCATCAACTAATTTAAAATTATAACCGTTAGGTTCTGAATAGCATTGAAATATAGTATTACTTTCAAACTGGGGAGTACCTAAAACATTATTGTCGAAAGGCGCATTATTTAAGATATCATTATAAAAAGGACTTGGATACATTTGCCGAAAATGAGTTAGAATTTTTTCAATAACTGCTATTTTAGCAATATTATTTTCAAAGCCATAACGCTTTGCAGAAAAAGAAACCACTTTTATACTATCATTATTTATTGAATCTTTTAAATAGAACACCCCATTAATTAAAACAGGATATTTCCTTATAATTGTGTCTTTAGAATTGAACCTACCATTGTAATCTATCAACAATGTATCTCCTTTATTTACATCAAAATCAAAAAACAATAATTTTTCACCATTTTTATTGTAAAATATTTTGTTGTTTTCTTTTGTGTAATATGATTGGTTGTTATAAAACGTATTGATAACAGAATAAGTAGTTTTATCAATAATAGTATCCCTCAAAATAGTTGCAACAAACTTTGAATAATAATATCTAGGAATATCATAGCTTGTATTTAAATAAACCCACTTAGTGCCAACAGGGGCTAATTGAGCAGATGCATTTATAAAAAACACAATAAAATTAAGTAATATTACTAGCTTTTTCATTTAACAATATTAAGGAAAATTGTTGGATAGTTGATTATTGGATTATTAAATTGATAGATTTAAAAATTATAGGTAGGGTGTAGACCTATGAGTCTGCTCAATAAAAATAACAAAGGTGCGGGAACGTCATTCTGAATGTAATGAAGAAACTTTGTAAATTAACATTTCCGCGCCAAGTAAAGATGCTTCGTGCCTCAGCATGACGTACCCGCACGATAGATTCAAAAGTAATAAGAGTTGAAAAAAGGTGCGGGAACGTCATTCTGAATGTAATGAAGAAACTTTGTAAATTAACATTTCCGCGCCAAGTAAAGATGCTTCGTGCCTCAGCATGACGTACCCGCACGATAGATTCAAAAGTAATAAGAGTTGAAAAAAGTGCGGGAACGTCATCATGAATGTAGTGAAGAAACTTTGTAAAGTAACATTTCCGCACCAGGTAAAGATGCTTCGTTCCTCAGCATAACGTACCCGCACTTGGTTTTAAATCAAGATTGAAAAATTTAATTACTTAACACCAAATATGTGAAAATATTGCTTATTGCTATTTGCTAATTGCCAATTGCTATTTTGTTGAAAAAACATGGATAACACCAAAAAGAATATGAATTAGTTTAACCTATATTTGCCATCCGTAAAGGTACTTTTCTAGTTACGGAAAACATTTTAAATGGTTTTAAGTAAATGGTTTAGCTGCAATTTACTAAATTCAAAACCATGCAAACCAAATATATTTTTGTTACAGGCGGAGTTACTTCATCGTTAGGTAAAGGCATTATTGCTGCTTCATTAGCCAAATTATTACAAGCCCGAGGCTATTCAGTTACTATTCAAAAACTAGATCCATATATTAACGTAGATCCAGGAACTTTAAACCCATACGAACATGGCGAATGTTATGTAACCGAAGATGGTGCTGAAACCGATTTAGATTTAGGTCATTACGAAAGATTTTTAAATGTACCTACTTCGCAAGCTAATAACGTTACTACTGGTAAAATTTATCAGCATGTAATTAACCAAGAACGTCAAGGTGCATATTTGGGAAAAACGGTTCAAGTTGTTCCTCATATTACCGATGAAATAAAACGCAGAATAAAATTATTAGGCGAAACTGGTGAATATGAAATTGTAATTACAGAAATTGGCGGAACCGTTGGCGATATTGAATCTTTGCCATATATTGAAGCTGTGCGCCAGTTACATTGGGAGTTAAAAGACGAAGATTGTTTGGTAATTCATTTAACTTTATTGCCATATTTGGCATCAACAAAAGAGTTAAAAACAAAGCCAACTCAGCATTCAGTAAAACTATTATTAGAAAGTGGATTGCAAGCCGACATTTTGGTTTGTAGAACCGAACATTCAATTAGCAAAGAACAAAAACGTAAGTTAGCATTGTTCTGTAATGTAGCGCCAGATGCAGTAATTGAAGCCTTAGATGTTCCCACAATTTACGATGTTCCTTTGATGATGTTAAAGGAAAAATTGGATAAAATTACTTTAAACCGCTTAAAACTTTCGGCTAAAACAGAACCAGAATTAGACAGCTGGAAACAGTTTTTAACGCGACATAAAAACCCTAAGAACGAATTACAAATTGGTTTAGTAGGTAAATATGTAGAATTACCTGATGCTTATAAATCAATTATTGAAGCATTTATTCATGCAGGTGCTGCTATTGAATGCAGGGTAAGAGTTCAGTATATTCACAGTGAACTAATTTCGGATGATAATGTAGCGCAAAAATTAGGTGAGTTAGATGGTGTGGTAGTAGCTCCGGGCTTTGGTGACAGAGGAATAGAAGGAAAAATTACAGCTATAAAGTATGTGCGTGAAAACAATATTCCTTTCTTTGGAATTTGCTTAGGAATGCAAATGGCAGTAATTGAATTTGCTAGAAATGTATTGGGTTGGAAAGATGCACATAGTACTGAAATGAATCCTGAAACTACACATGCTGTGATTGATATGATGGCTGACCAAAAGAACATTACAGCAAAAGGTGGAACCATGCGTTTGGGTTCTTATGTATGCGAAGTAAGTAAAGATAGCAGGGCATATAAAGCTTACGAAAAATCGAAAATTACTGAACGCCATCGTCATCGTTTTGAGTTTAATAATAAGTTTCAAAAAGACTTTGAAAAAAATGGATTAAGCATTACTGGTATCAATCCAGAAACTAAATTGGCCGAAATTGTTGAAATTAAATCGCATCCATATTTTGTTGCGGTGCAATTTCACCCCGAATATAAAAGTACAGTTTTAAACCCACATCCTTTATTTGTAAGGTTTTTGAAGGCTGCTTTGACAAAAAGTTTGGGTAAATAAATGGTTTAAATTCGAATCAAAAAATTCGAAATTCGAAGAAATAAATCCGTAAAGACGTAACATGTTGCGTCTGAAAATCGAAATTCAAATAATAAAATTTAAAGGTGTAAAATATTATACCTTTAAACTACATTTGAAAACATTTTTGAAAACAATTCTTACATATTGTCATTGGGTAATGGTGGTTATTTTTATAGCTACAATTATACCTTTTCATGCTTTCCATCAGCATGAAGAAGACATACATTATGTGGCAATAGCTTCCAAAAACACAGAAAATCATCATTGTAAATTAGATGAAAATTTTTGTATTGAAAGTATAATAAATCATTGCGAACACCAACAACATTTGGCAGAAAGTCATGAAATATGCTTTACCAGCCAATATCATTTTATAAAAAACATTACCCTTAACAGTGAAATGTTTAATTATATTTCAGTTTGTAAAACCCATTATTTTGAGCAAAAAATAGTAAATATTCAAAATGAGTTTACCATTCTTTTAAACAATAAAGGCCCACCCTATTTTCCAATAATTTAATAAACTATTATTAAATAAAGTATTCTGTTTTTCGTGTTCGTCATTGCGAGGAACGAAGCAATCTTATTGTTAGATTGCCTCCTTACTGAAATTGACATTTACAGCAGAATTAACGCTTAGTTTTCTATGTTTTCTATGTTTCTATGTGTTTCAAAATATTTATTAAACAACATGTTTACATAAACAAGATTATCGGAGTCATACACTTTTCTAAAAACTAAATAGTTTAGTCTTTTGTGTTTCAACAAGCACCTTTTTTATCATTTCATATTTTTTATTTCAATGAAATCAATTGCTTTTTTTGCTTTGACTTGTTGGTGTTTTATTTTTATAAATAACGCCATTGCACAGCAAAAACAAACATTTACAATTAAAGGAATTATTACTGATAGTGTATCTAAAAAGCCATTAGCAAATGCTTCTGTTATTTTGATTCCATCAAAAAAAATCACCTATTCTAGCGAAAACGGAATGTTTGAAATTGGTAATGTTTTGGCTGGAAAATACCAATTATCAATTAATTATTTGGGTTACCATCCTGCTTTATTAAACATAGAAGTTCCGTTGAATGGAACGTTAAAAGTGGAACTTCCTTCAGAAGAAAATCACTTACATGATGTAATTATTTTAACCGATAAAAATTTGTCAATTTCGGAATATAGCTTACAAAATCATAGTGTATTAGATGCAAAAAAACTCGACATTTTACGTGGACAAACCATGGGCGATATGCTTAAAAACATGGCTGGAGTTACACTTTTAAACAGCGGACCAAGTGTTTCAAAACCTGTAATTAGAGGTTTGCATAGCAATAGAATTACTGTATTAAACAATGGTATTAAACAAGAAGGACAAAACTGGGGTGCCGACCATGGACCAGAAATTGATCCGTTTGCAATTAAAAAACTGGAAGTTATTAAAGGTGCAAGTAGTTTGCAATATGGTGCGGAAGCAATTGGTGGTGTAATAAAAGTTTCGGCTAAAGATTTTAAGCAAACAAATGGTTTTGCTGGTACTTATAGTTTAAGCGGATTTAGTAATAATTGGCAATTAGCAAATAGTTTGTTTTTAGAGGGAAATCATTTGAAAAAACAAAACTTAAGTTGGCGTTTCCAAACAAGTTACAGAAAGGCTGGCGATGCTAAAACTCCTGAATATGTATTAAGTAATACCGCTTTTACTGAATTTGATTTGAGTACTGCTGTGCAATACAAATTTAAAAAAAGTAGCATTGAATATTCCTTCAGTTATTTCCAATCGAGTTTGGGAATTTTACGCGCTGCACATGTTCATAATGTAACCGATTTACAAAACACAATAACCAATGGAAAACCTAGTGTAATTAAGGATTTTAGTTATGAAATAGGCCGACCAAAACAAGAAGTTGTTCATATAATAAATGCAGTAAAATGGTTATATCAATTCAAAAATTCAAGTAAAATAAGTGTAGATTTAAGCCAACAAATTAATAACCGAAAGGAGTTTGATGTATTGAGTTTTTTGAGTATGAACAACGATTTAAAAGACAAACCTGCTTATGATTTAACCTTAACTACCAACCAAATTTCGGCCAAATACGAACATAAAAAGTATGCAGGTTTTAAAGGAATAATTGGTTTCAATTTTTCAAATCAAGGAAATTATGCCACCGGGAAACAGTTCTTTATTCCTAATTTTATAAGCAATAATTATGGCATGTATTTTATTGAAAAATGGAACAAAAAACATTGGCAAGCCGAAGGCGGAATTCGTTACGATTGGATAAACTTTACGAGGTATGTAAATATAAACAACAACGTACAAAGCAATGCATTGAATTACCAAAATGCTTCGGGTTCATTTGGGTTAGGTTACTTAGTAAATACACATTTAAAAATTACTGGAAACATAAGCACCGCTTGGCGTGCTCCAAGTATTAATGAGTTATATGCACTTGGCTTGCATGCTGCTGTGGCAACTTATGAGCAAGGAAATCCTAACTTAATTGCAGAGCAAAGTTATAACTCAGAATTGAGTGTAAAATACAGTAAAAACAAGTTTGAATTTGATGCCAGTATTTACAATAATGTAATTAATAACTTCATTTATAGGTTACCAAGTAATACTTACAACACTAGTTTTAGAGGCGTTTTTCCTGTATTTAATTACACTCAAACCAATGCATTGTTACAAGGATTTGAAACCAATTTTAGTTATGAATTGCCTAAAAATATAACGACTAACTTAGCTTACACATTTTTATATGCAACCGATTTAAGCCGAAATTTTCCATTAATATTTATGCCTGCAAACCGCATTCAAAGTGGAATAAATTGGCAAATTCCAACTTACAAAAAACTAAAGAATGCGTTTATTCAAATCAATCATCAATATGTTTTTGAACAAACTAGAGTTCCGTCAGGTATTGATTTTACTAATGCTCCGCCTGCTTACCAACTATTTGATTTTGCATTTGGAGCAAATGATTTTACCAAAGCAAAAATTAATTGGAGCATTGGAATGCAAAATGTTTTGAACACCAGTTACCGCGATTATTTAAGCAGATACAGGTATTATGCTTTAGATGCTGGAAGAAATATTTATGTAAAACTGAGTATTCCTTTTTAGTGCTTCTAGCAATTAGCAGCTGGCTTCTAGAGATAGGCGCAATTTGTCATCCTGAGCGGATACCGATAGCTATCGGTAGAAGGAGGCAATAGACAATAGACAATAGGCAATAGGCAATAGGCAATAGTTGATGGACGATGGACGATAGACCATAGCCTATGGAGGCAAAAAACAGAAAGAACGGTTACTGAGCTTGTCGAAGTGAAACAAAAAACATCAAACAATTTAAACAAACAAATAATCATGAAAAATAATAATAAAACAAAACATAACAGCTCCCGAAATATAGGGATTACAATTGCAACAATCATAGCAATATTTACATTTTCATCGTGTTCAAAAGATGATCCAAAACAACCTTTGGCAACCAATCCGCAAGAGGTTTTAACCACCATTTTAGTTCAAGGATTCAATCAAAATGATTCGTTAAATATCAACTATCAATTTGCTTATAAGTGGGAAGATTTAGATGGAGATGGGGGAAATTTACCAAAAATTGATACTATAAATTTAGATTCTGGAATAGTTTATAAATGCAAAATAATTATTTTAGACAAAACTAAAACGCCATTCGATACGGTTTCAAATGCCATTGAAGAAGAGAAAAATGCTCATCAGTTTTTCTTCTCTCCAAGTGCAAATTTAACCGAAAAAATAAATGTTGAAATATTAGATTTTGACACCAATATTCCTTCATTACCTGTTGGTTTATCATTTCTTTTAAATACCAAGAACAATCAAAGTTTTATGTTACCAATTATAGGTAATTTAAATGTGGTTTTGAGTCATTATGATGGCGTTCCAAAAACCAAAGAAAAATCGAGCGAAAGTGATATTGATATTAGCTTTCCAATGAAGTTAAAGTAGTAAGAAGCTACTTTCCGATTCTGGAAAGTAGCTTTTTTAATAAAATAATGACCTTTTGATTTTAAAGAGAGGAATATACTTAAAAATTAAGCCAATTTATTTATTAATCCCCATTTTTTTACGGTGATCCAAACTAGTGGTTAAAGGTAAGTATAAACATAATGAAAACCCCTGAATATTTGCGCTAAGCCAATGGCTTAGCGCAAATATTCAGGGGTTTTCGTGTAAAAGTCTATGTTCGTTTTTTCAACGGGTTAATCCCGATAGCTATCGGGACCGTTGTTACAAAATGTTTCGTTCCTCTGGAACTCAATGTTTATAAATGTTTACAAGAAAAAACTATCAATTAAGTTGACGCCTATGCGATAGCTATCGGAACGCAATTAGAACTATCACTGTTCAATATACAAGTTAATATCGTCAATAATTTTAAAGCTAATGGCTTCGTAAGTTTTATCTGCAAGCGATTGTTGACTGGCTAAACTTCTGTTCAATTCATAAAACTTTTCAGTCCATTCCTTTGGTGCTTGTGGCATAAAATTTCCAGCTGGTAAATTGGGGTACAAATTATCTTTATTGCCATCAAAACGAGCATAAACATGGGCATCGGCTTTTTCATCGCTAAACACTTCCGATGAAACAATTTGCCCACTTTGAACCGAAACCAATTGGTACGAAACCCTTGCTTCTACTTTTCGATATTGTTTGGTTTCTTTATAATCTACTTTTTTAAATTTTATCACCGATTGTGCATCGCCTGTTTCATTGACTATTCGTTGACTAAACGATTCGTAAGCAGTTTCAATGCTTGTAGTTGGTTTCAATTCATCAAAAATTACATCACTTACATCAATCAATAAAAAATACTTGGCACCAATTAACTTACCGGCTTTACTAGCGGTTTCAGCATCAATAATTCCTGTCATTCCGAGCTCTTGTTCTTTCAATAATTTTTCTAAATTATTTCTGTCAATTACTTTTAAAAATGGATTCTTTGATTTACTTAATCTAGCCACCAACATTTCATAAAACGAAACATCTTCCCGATTGGTAAATGTTTTTTTACTCACCAAAATAGCCGCAATGGGTAAACTTGCTTTTTGTAACGATATATCTAATAACTGTAAAGTTCCTTTATAAGTGGCATCAAAACTGGCTACTTGTCCAAAATTTTTATATGCAGCTTTGTAATTTTCAACTTCCATGTATTTCAAACCTTGATTGTACAAAGGTTCCACCACGCTTTGCATCCTAAGCACCGAAACATTTTTATAACTGCTGTCAAATTCTAAAATTCGGTCGAAAGCCAATTCAGCTTTATCGAATTTATTTTCTTTCATCAAGCTTAAGCCAATATCGTATTGTTTGCCAATAAATTCTTGTTTGGTTTCTTCGTAAAGTTGGTCGTAAAGTGTTTGCCAATTTAAATCCACTCCAACATTTTTTAAATTATTGAAATAATCTTTACAATAATTGTATTGCCTTAATGCATCTTCGTTACTACCTTCCACCACCTTTTTAGCAAATGAACTAAACTTTGCATCTAACACCATTTGTGCACTTTTTTGTAAGCCAAGCTTTGCTTTGGAATTATTTGGATTGGTTAAAAGTGCGGTATAATAATTATCGGCAGCATCGCTGTAATTACCTGCTGTAGCTAGCTTATCGGCAGATTGAACAAACTTTAACGAGCTGTCGCATGCCATGAGTTGAAGTAGTAAAATAAATATAAAAAGTTTTTTCATGGATATGTTTAAGGTAAAATATTTTGTTTTTCAACATTGATTACCAACAAAAACACTTCGACAAGCTCAGTGACCAATAACACACATTGGTTACAAATCTTTAAGTGCGGTCGTTGAGCTTGTCGAAACGAGCTAAATGTTTAAGTAATCGCTATTGCATATGTTTTAGTAATCTCCATCAGTACTCAAAGCCCCTTTATTCTTCAAAAACTCACTCATTTCATCCACAGAACTGCTGAAACCAAAGGCATCATTGATGGTAAAATAATTTTCTTTATCGGTAGTTTTCGAGTAACAAATTTTGGCAACACGCAACTTATTTTCTTCAAAACTAAACTCCTTCATTAAGCCTTTTACTTGCGCAGCACTTAAACAATTATTTGCCATCACTTGTTTAACAATTTGTATTTTATTGTCTTCAAATCCTTGCTTTTTTAGTTGATCAGTTAGGTTTGAAAACACTACACCACTCATTGGTTTGCAAACAACAGTTGGCTTCGAAACATTGTCGTTTCCTGTGCTAGAAGTAGTGGTAGTTGTTATGGTGGTAGTAGTTTCTGTTTTGGCGTTTGATAAATTATTTAATACTGAGTTCAAATCCATAACCATTGAATCTGTGCCAACATATGTTGTTGTTACTGTTTTAGTAGTAACTGTTTTTTCATTTTCTTCTAATAAATTATCTTGCATAACGTCTCCACTTTGTATCACTTTTTTCTCAATTGTTTTCACATCTTGCATCCTGATAACGTAAATAACTGGAGTAGTTTTTTTACCATCAATTCGTTTTACTTGATTTGTTTTATTGTTCTTTTTTCTTACGTTATAAGTATATTCTTTGCCGTTTTCATAAAACATATTTTGGGAAATGGTTTGAATATTTTGATCCTCAAATACCAAACGAATTTTTTGAACATTATCTAATATGTTTTGAACTTTAACAGTACTTTGTGGTTTTCTGTTTTGCTGAATTCCATTCAAAAACAACGTAAAATTCTCACCTTCTTCGGTAAATAAATTCAAATTTGATTGTGCCCAAGCTTGGCTTCCAACAACCATTGTCAACAATAAAAACAGATTTTTCATATGATACCTTTCAATATTTTATCGCAAATAAATCAATCTTATTGATTTTTGAAAAAATACTTTTTAAAAGGATAAATTATTTGACAGAATAATTAATTTTGAAACGGATGGATAACGCAAATCAAACTGGAATAAATATTAACAAATTCATTAGCGATACTGGCATGTGTTCGAGGCGAGAAGCTGAGAAATACATTGTAGATGAACGAGTAACCATTAATAATAAAATTGCCAAATTGGGCAATAGAGTAAATCCTGGTGATGTGGTAAAAGTAGATGGTGAAAAACTAAAAACTGTTGCCAACGATATTTATATTGTGTTTAACAAACCAGTTGGAATTATTTGCACTACAGAATTGAAAATAAAAAACAATATCATTCAATACATCAATCATCCCAAACGCATGTTCCCCATTGGCCGATTGGACAAGGAAAGCGAAGGTTTGATTTTTTTAACCAACGATGGAAATATTGTAAATAAAATACTGCGAGCAGGCAATAACCATGAGAAAGAATACATTGTTACGGTTGATAAACCCATTAACGAAAAGTTTATTGAACGCATGTGCAATGGCATTCCAATGCTTGGAACTGTTACCCATAAATGTCAAGTAGAAATGCTAAGCACTTTTGTTTTCAAAATTATTTTAACTCAAGGTTTGAACCGACAAATACGCAGAATGTGTAGCTTTTGTGGCTATGAAGTGCGCAAACTAAAACGTGTAAGAATCATGAATATTGGGCTTAAAAACTTAAAGTTAGGCGAATGGCGCGACTTTACTGCACAAGAGTTAGATGGTATCATGAAAATGGTTGCCACATCGAGCAAAACCACCGAAAAGTTTAATGTGGACGATTATGAGGACTAAAGGGAAATTCGAAAAATAAAATTCGAAATTCGAAAAGACACATAAAGAAAAAACATATCTAATTCTCGTCAATAACAATATCTTTTGCTTCAATAATTTTGATGACACCGTTTTCGCTAATCACTAATTTCTGACCAAGTTGTTTCTTTTTTATCAGCATTTTTTTAGCCGAAATTTTCATGCCTTCAACTATTAATTTTATAGTTTTATCTTTTTCTGAAATTTTCATAACATCATTGATTTAATTGATTCAAATTTCCGTTTGTTAAATATTTTGATATCATCCTCTTCTTTCCTTTGATAAATCAATTCAGGTAAATTTTTTGAATTATCATAAATAACAACCAAGTCACAAATATCATGATATATTTTAAAAAGATTATCAATTCCTCTAAAATATCTTCTATGAATTACATCTTTAGGAATATTATGTCCGCCTTCTGCCACTCTCGTTTTCACTCTCATTTCTGCTAGTTCAACAGATTCCAGCCAATAGAAAATTAAATTTACGAAGTATCCTGTTGCTTTAGCTTTGGTAATTAAACTTTCAAAACTTTTGGTAGCTAATGTAGTTTCAAAAGCAAAGGTTTCATTATTTTCCAATAATTCATCAATTCTTTTTAGCATGATTCTACCTGATTCTATCGCCACTTTTTCAGGTTGAAATGGAGAAATTCCTCTAGCTATTTCATCCGCATTTACATACTCTTTACACGACAATATTTCAGGCAAAATATTGAATGAAGCAGTAGTTTTTCCTGCACCATTACAACCTGAAATAATGTATAAATTTGGTTTCATTGAAACAAATATAAAGTTATTCCTCCAACAATAATTACCTTGAACTTATTTGCCTTTGAAGTCTTGAACATTCCTTAATTATTCTTACTTAAAAATCGTTGGGTATAATATAATCCGCTTGCTACTAATTTTTCTTTTTGTGCTCGACTTAGCTTTTTTATTTTAGGATCAATGCCAGCAGATGAAATTGAAATGGTTCGTTGCCAATCTTCAGGAATCAGTGTATTTCTATTTAAATTTTCAATAACAATATTATAAAATGCAGCTATAAAATGCTCGAATTTATTGATTCGATAAGGCACTAATTGTCCTCGGTTGGTGTCCTCACCAATCGAAATTATGTGGTTGGAGAGAACACCATTCATTGACAAAACATTATTCATAACTCTTGTCACCCTGAGCATAGTACGATAGCTATCGTACGAAGCGCATAAATTTTTACTTGCTTCTTATTGCATCTACAGGATTTAGTTTTGAAGCACTTAAGGCAGGTAAAAATCCAGAAACTACACCAATGCAAATGCTGGTAAATACACCAATAAATATATTTTTTGCGCTTAAATAAAACACAAAATCAAAAATACTACCCAAAATTAATACAATACTCCAAACTAGCAATAAACCAATTGCGCAGCCCAACAAACAAAGTATAATGGCTTCAATTAAAAACTCTATCAAAATGAAATAATTTTTAGCACCTAAACTTTTCTGAATTCCTATTTGATTGGTTCTTTCTTTAACACTTACAAACATAATATTGGCAATTCCAAATCCACCAACTAACATGGCAAATAAACCAATGATCCAACCAGCTATATTCACTACCGAAAAAGTTTGATCGAGTTGTTGGGTAATTAAAGTAGTTTTATTCAGCGCAAAATTCTCTTCTTGCCCTGGCTTCAACTTTCGTTTGTTTCGCATAATTCCATTTAGCTCTTGTTCCAAAGCCGCTACACCTCCATCACTAGCTTTAACATGAATTCTACTATTTGCATCATCACTATTTATCCTTACATATTTGGCTGCTGCATTTACAGGAATTATTGTTAAATTATCTTGGCTATTTCCTATTAAACTTTCACCTTCTTTGGCAAAAACACCAATCACATTGAATTTTATTCCCGAAACTTTTATGCTTTTATTGATTGGACTTATACTTGGAAACAAAGTTTGTGCTAAATTGTATCCAATTATGCAAACCAAATTTCCATTTACCGATTCGTTTTCAGTAAAGTATCGGCCTTCAAATAAGTTAAAATTCCTTACTTGATCATAATCTTGAGTTACTCCTTGAATTTCAATGCCACTTGCACTGTTGGAGCCATTTTTCAATGTTCTTCCTCCAATTGAAATAGTTAACATTTGTCCTTGCGATAATGCCGATTTTTGTTCTATATTTTCCATTTCATCAATCGATGCATTTGGCCTATTCATGTATTTCCACCACTTATATCCAGGTCCAAAAGTCCAAGGCCATTTTTCAACAAAAACCACATTATTTCCCAAACTTTCAACGCTTTGGTGCAAACTAGTTTCAAAACTTTCAACTACTGCCAAAACAGCTATAATGCAAAAAATTCCGATGGTAATTCCTAATGTAGAAAGTAGTGTACGCACCTTATTCAAGTACATAGTATAAAATGCCGATCGGGCACTTTCTTTTATTTGGGTAAATATAATTTGAAAGTTTTTCATTGGAATTATTTTCAAAAATGAACTATATAAATGCAATTACAAAGTTATTTTGATAAAAGGTTTGGCAAGAGTTCTAAATGAGAAGTGAGATATGAGAATTGAGAAATGTTGTCACCCTGAGCTTGTCGAAGGAGGCAAAGGAGATCGGAATGAGAAATGACAAAAATGCGAAGTTTAGTTAGTGAGAAATGGAAATTGGGAAGTGTTGTCACCCTGAGCTTGTCGAAGGAGGCAATGGACCATAGATTATAGTCAATAGACGATGGACCATAGACTTGTCTCCAATTTTACATTCATGATTTTATCTTAAATAATTTAGAAACATTATTTAGTGCATCAAAACATAATATTGAACCATCCAAAGTTGTTGGTTGTTGGGTGGCTATTTTTATTGCTTCGGTAGCCATTATGCTACCAATTATACCGCAAACACTGCTTATAATTCCTGATACATTACAATTATTGTTGTTTTCTAATAATAGTAATTCTTCGCTAAATATTTGATTTAAACTAATTCTTTTCTGTCCATTTAAAATGGTAACATAACCTTCCCAATTTTTCACAGCACCATAAATCAGTATTTTGTTGTTTTCAAAACTTTTATTATTTATCAAAATCCTAGTATCTGAATTATCACTACAATCACAAATAATTTGGTATTGATTAATGATAAAATTGCAGGCTTCATTATTTTTAAACATAAAATCATATGCTTCAATATTTATGTTAGGATTGATTGCCGATAAACGTTGTTTTAAAATAATTACTTTCTTTTCGCCAACATCATTTGCATGGTATAAAAACTGTCGGTGTAAATTTGTTGCAGCAATTTTATCTCCATCCATTATTCCAATTCTGCCAATTCCCATGCTAGTTAAATAAGTGGCTAAAGGTGTTCCTAATCCGCCAGCTCCAATAATTAGTACTTTGGCATCATTGATTTTTTTTTGCCCTTTTTGCCCTATTTCATTCACCAATATTTGTTGCGAATAATCCATTCAATTAGCTTCTATTTATTTGCGATGTAATGGTTTTATCTGTAATTTTATCATCATTGGCCAATAAAAAAGCTTTCGATAAAATAACTGAAAGTCCGCTATCTCCTTCAAACGGAATGAACAAATTTTCAGTTAAGTTTTTCTGACTTCTATCTGCCACAATACATAAGTATTGGTCGTTTGGTTCCATTAAAATATTGGTACTTCCAATATGAATTTTATAAGTTCTGAGTTTACCTTTTACCACCAAAAACTTATCAATGATGGAACTTACATTCGCTATTTTCAGTCTTGGAATTAATCCACTCAAGATTTCTTTTCTGTTTTTAGCCGTTTCCGATAAATCACCAAACGAATATGATTGCCAGTAATCTCTATAAGCTGGCAATCCGCCTGAATCTTGCCAAGTTGGGTCGTTTCCAACACTTGCTACACCAACAAATAAATCCACATCTCTTAACGCTTCCGAAAAAGCAATTGGGGGAATATCAATCAAATCTACCACATTGTTTTCAATGGTATTTATGAATCTAATTTGGTCAGTAGTAATATAATTCCAAATACCAGTTTCGTTATAAGCATCGTCAGCATTCAGTGCATTTACCCAATATTCTACTCTTAAATTATATTCGGCTAAATTCAAAAAAGCAGTATCCTGATCACCACCATCCCAAGAACCAATCAACTTTGCGTTCCAATTTCTTCCTTTTGCTAAAGTTACGTATTGATGCTGTTTCAAAACATGCGCGGCCATTCTATTGCTGTAATTTCGCGTATTTATTTCAGCATCAGTTAGGATATAAATTTCCCTAAAAGCTTGTTTTAAAGGTTGCTGAATTTTGTTTTCAATTAAAAAGGTTCTCCATGCTTTTACCTCATTGGTTTTAGCCGTTATCGGATGCCAAAGTGAAACATTTTGAAAGTCATTTATATTTAAAGGTTTATTGTCAAAATCAACCCAAATTTCTTCTTTAAAAATAGCAGAAGTCGAATGGTTTTCACCAATAAAATTCCATATTATTTTTTTACTTAAAAATGAAAGCAAAGCATGTTCAAAATAGTTTTTTATAAAATAATCTAAAGGCATTATTCTATTGCTTCGCAACATTCGGTCTATTCTATCTCTTTGAGCCGAAGTAGTTTGATCAACTTGTTTTTGGGTATCTTTTATTTTTTTGAGCTTGGCTGCATATTTTTCTTTAATAATAACTGGAACTGTTTTTTGCTCGGTGTTATCGGCTTTAAACCAACGCAAAGTCGATTTTCCAACTCCAGTAATTTGAATGGTGCAATGAAAATTTTCAATAACATAACTTCTTTCGTTGTTAATCAACCCAAAATCTTCCACTGCTAAATCTTCAATTTCGTGCGTGCTAATTCCCAATTTTTGCGCAGCACTATTAATGTATTTTTCTATAATAGTTTGCGTATTGTTTTGTTTAATTCTAAGCTTCAGTCTCGACAATTGTCCAATTCCATCCAACCCGTTGGAACTATAAAGCGAAAATAAACATGCATTACCAATTGCAGCAGCTGCAGGACCTTTTTGAGGAATTTTTTTATAACAGCGTTCCGCTAATTTTGATAATAATTGAATGGTTTGGTTGTCATAAAAATGCGAACACATCCATATAAAACCTTTCATGGTTTCAATATTGATGGCACTTAAAAACTCTGATGTAATAATATTATAAGTTTCTGTTCCGTAGGTGTGGGTTTGGGTGGTCAATTTTTCTTTTAAATCAATAATAAACTGAAACCATTCGTGGATAGTTTTTTTGAATTTATCACTACCCATTTCATCAATTATTTTCTTGCTATCGTTTAAATATTTATCAGATGGTTTGGATCCTGTGGCTTTACTTGCCTTATCAATTAACAAAAACCAAAGTTCTTTTTCGTCCTCTTTTTTTTGCTGAATAATATTGTTTGCAAAATCTGTAAAATCATCTTGACCCATAAAATAAGTGGGTTTTATTTTATCAGCATTAGCATTTGAAAACATGATGCTGTCAATTTTAGAAATTAACTTCAACCTGTCTTTGTCCGATGTATAAACATTGTTTTTCGAAATATAATTTTTCAATATTTCAAAACTTTTAAGGGTAGATTCTGGTAAGTTTTTATCTGAAAATTGCTTTTCTGCTTGACTTATTATTGCGGAAACAGAAAAAGTACTTAAATCAAATTC
Organism: Bacteroidia bacterium; assembly: GCA_049318585.1. Taxonomy (GTDB): domain Bacteria; phylum Bacteroidota; class Bacteroidia; order UKL13-3; family UKL13-3; genus JAAFJM01. The sequence goes on from JBMOGB010000022.1 coordinate 25,043, forward strand.
GTAACAGTTTTTAGGTGTACAAATTCCATTTATTATCAAATCAAATTGTTCAAAATTGATTTGAATTTTTGATTTCAAAATTTGGTTGATATAAGCTTGTCTGATTACCCGATTTTCGTCTGGATAATAATTTTTGGGTGGTTTAACCGTGTATATTTTATGAATACAATCAAGCACAAAATCTATTTTCACATCATCAGTAAATTGACTGATGGTTTTTACATAACTTTCTAAATCCTTAACACTAGCCACGTAAAAATAAGTGTTTGTTTTTTTTACTTCGGCTATTGAATCTGCAATCAACTCATCGTAATTTGACTTGCCAGAAAAATTAAACAATTTGTTTAAAATACCCATGATTATCCTCCAACTAAAGGTGTTAATTTAATGAAACTAATTTTGGTGTCATTGCTTATCATTACTTCATCTTCCAAGTTTTCCGATTGAATATTATCTATCAATAAAAAATAACCATTTTTTAAAAAAGCATCTAAAGCCACATACACTTGTTTTTCGCCATCTATTAATTTTTTAGGCTTAAGTTTATAACCGTTCAATGTTTTTTCAGCATCGGTTGGCTCAACCAATCCATTAAAATATTGTGGTAATTTATTGTTATAATTTTCAACTTCTTTTAGCACTCGCGCCTCAATAATATCTTTTACTAATACTTTTTCAGACTTAAAATAAAGCAAAACTTCGTTCAAAATTTTCCCTGAAAATGTTTCGTCTTTAACCGTAATTGTTATATTCATAAAGTTTGTAATGGTAAATGCAAATAACGAAATATTCTAATAACTTGTTGCAACTTTAAAAGGACAAATAATTTAATTAATAATTATTCAAATTGATTTTTCTATTTTACCAATCAACTAAACAACCAATAAACCAATCAACTAATTTTCTGTAAAATCTGTGTAATCTGTGGCTCCATTTACTCCACTTTCAAAACCAAAAACTCTACCCTTCGGTTTGCGGCTTTGCCTTCTTCTGTATCATTGGTGGTTATGGGTACTCTTTCGCCAAATCCTTGCCATGTTAATCGCTTGGGATTGATGCCTTTTTTTGTTAAATATTTTACACAAGCCATGGCCCTGTTATTCGATAAAGTAATATTGTATGCATCAGAATTTTGGCTATCGGTATGGCCCATAATTTTGATACACATTTTTGGATATTCACGTAAAACGTTCAATAAATTTTCCAGTTCTACATACGATTGCGGTAGCAAAACATACTTGTCTAAATCAAAATTGATATTGCGCAAAGCATATGTTTTCCCAACTTCAAATTTGGGTTTATAATTATACATGGTATCTCTACAATCGCACGAATTATCGTTACGTACTTCGGCCAAACACAAATCATCGTAGTATAAACGCACATGAAAATAAAAAGGATTTAAATAAATTTCGTTCACTGAATCCAATGCATTGTTGGTTAAAATTTGAACATCAGAGAACGCTGCTTGCATTTCTTTTCGGTTATTATCAATAAAATTAAACATCAGTTTTTTCTGTTTTTTTATGTCTTTTTTACTGGTTGCTTGCGCTGGCAATTCTATTTTGAGTTTACTAAAACTATCTCTAATTTCATTGTATTTTGCTTCTCTTTCCTTTATCAATCTTTCCTTTATACTTAGCAAACTATCGAACAAACTGTGGGAGAAATCATCATGAAATCTTCCTAAATAAAAGTAATCTCCACTGGTATTTGCAGTAAAAGTTAAGGAATGATATTGCCAGAAAGGACGGGGTCTTTCAGTGTTTGAATCTATTTGAAATGTTGCTAACGGTACTGCTTTTATTCTAATTCTTATTGGAGTTACTTTTTCGTAGTAAGGTAAAACAGCACATTCAAAATATCCTAGTTTTTCTATTCGATTCCAATTTTCATCTTTCACATAAGTTTTTATTTTTAGATGATATGTTTTTCCTGCAACAATTGCTTTTTTTAGCTTTACACATAAATACTCACTTGGCAGTGGCATAATGGTACAAAGTCCATGAATATAGTTCGAAATTTCATTTCCATTGGTATCTACCAGCATGTGTTCATAATGATAAAAATCGCCTTTGGGTTGTGTCCAAAAACTGGGCCTTCCATCTTTTTGCCTTTCCTCAAATCCAGGATTTGGAATTAAGTTCTGTGCATTTATTGAAAAGTAAAACGACAATAATAAATATGTGAAAAATAGTTTCAGTGTTTGATTTGATTTGGAGCAATTATACTTTGTTAATTTTATTTTTAAAAATACTTTTATGGATAAAAATCAAAAAATATTTATTTCAAAAAAAACTTCAAATTTCAGTATAAATTTATTAGCATTGAACCATGAGTTACGAAACAATTTTATTTGATGTA
>JBMOGB010000023.1:0-27386 GCA_049318585.1 Bacteroidia bacterium
TAACTATAAAATAACTGTAAAAAACCAAGGAAATATAGGCGCAAAAGATTTAACTTTAATTGATGTTTTTCCTTTTATAGGCGATAACAGAAGTTCTCAATGGTTTGCAAATTTAGTTGGTCCTGTAACTTTAACTGATCCTAGTGCAACACTTTATTATAACACAGTAAGCAATCCTTGTTATGTTGATTTTACACCTTCGGTAAATCCGCCAAGTTGTAATACTCCTGTTTGGAGCTTAACACCACCAATTGATATTACCAGTGTAAAATCTATCAAAATTACTCGCTCTACAGTATTGCCAGCATTAGATAGTATTGTGTTTTCGTGGCCAATGCGTGTTCCTGTTGGAACTCCATCGAACATTACAATGAACAACACCATTTACTACCAAGTAAGCAGAGCTGATATGGCTGGAAATACTGGTAGATTATTGCCAGCAGCACCAAACCAAGTAGGAATGGTTACTAGCTGTGCGCCAGTTTTAGGTTCATTGGGTAACTATGCTTGGATAGATGTAAACAAAAATGGCTTGCAAGACGAAGCGGCTAGTTTTGGAATAAATGGCGTAAAAGTTTATTTATATGGAGCAGGTGCCGACAACGCAATTGGCGGTGGCGATGACATGATTTTAGATTCAACTTTTACTGCAAATAATTTTTCAGGAAATCCTGGTTACTACAAATTCGTTGAATTAGCTTCTGGTAAATATTTTGTGAAATTTGAAACTTCATACAATAATTATTTATTGACTCCTGTTACTATTCAAACCAACAAAGTTGACAATAACAATGATGCCGACAATGCTGGTTTAAGTGAATTAGTTACTATCAACACTAGTTTAACTGGACAAGATAAAGACAACACAACCATTGATGCAGGTTATTTCCCTATTGGTTCATTAGGTAATTATGTATGGAACGATGACAACAAAAATGGCTTACAAGATGAGCCTACTGCTAATGGAATAAATGGACAAAAAGTTTATTTATACAAAGAAATTAGCAGTGTTTATACCGTAATAGATTCAGCAGTTACTGCCAATGATGGAAGCGGAAATCCTGGATATTACAACTTTGTGATTTACGATAATGGAAACTACAAAGTTTTATTCCCAACTTCAGTTGGAACAAAAATATTAACTACTCAAACTGCTACTGCAGGTGTAAATGGCAATAGCGATGCAAATGCTTTAACAGGCTTTAGTCCTGTAATAGTAATGAATTTAATAGGAAGTGGAGTGGCTAAAAACAATCCAACCATTGACGCAGGATATCATTGTAATGTAACTGCAACCATTACTGGAAATGGAAATTTATGCCAAGGCAATAATTCAACTTTAACTGCAAATGCTGCTTATTCTTACCAATGGTATAATACTGCTGGAATATTAGTTGGTCAAACCAATCAAACTTTAGTTACCAATGTTGCGGGTTCTTATTATGTAATAATAGCTGATTCGGGTGCATGTATTTCTGATAATTCAAACACCATTAGTGTAACAGTAAATCCTTCACCAAGTGCTAATTTTACTATCAATAATCCAGTTCAATGTGGCATCAATAGCTTTGTATTTACCAATGCTTCAAGCAATAATTTAACAAACAATTGGAGTTTTAGTGATAATACTAACACAACTACTTTAGATGCTACAAAATCGTACACAACTACTGGTTATTTTGATGTAAAATTAGTTGTTGCAAATTCATACGGCTGCAAGGATTCAATGAGCAAACAAGTATTTGCTGGTAACCCTACTGCTGCATTTACTTATGTAAAAAAATGCAATGGTTTGGTTGAATTTACCAATACTTCAATCAACGCAACCGACTACGAATGGATATTTGGAAACGGAAGTGTTTGTACTTCATCTACTGCAAACGTTACCCGCAAGTTTATTTCAAGCGATATGAACGGTACCAATTATATGGTTTCATTAATCGCTAAAAACAATGGAATTTGTACCGATACCATGACTCAGATGATTACTATTTATCCTAATCCAATGAGTATTTTCAGTGCAAATGTTATTGGTTGTACCAAAACTGTTGATTTCAAAAACTTCTCGTTCCATGCTACTGATTACAGTTGGGATTTTGGAGTAAACTCATTAACAAATGATACTAGTAATTTAACTAATCCAAGTTATACTTATGCAGCAAATGGAACTTATCAAGTTACATTAATAGCTAAAAATGCAGAATCATGTGGCGATACATTGGTAAAAACTGTGGTTGTAAATTCAAATGGAATTTCACCAACTGCAAGTTTTACTAGCACTAATATTTCTTCTTCATGTGCCAATCGTTATGCATTTACAAACACTTCAACCAATGCATTTTCATACCAATGGATTTTTGCTGATGGATCAATTATAAACACTTTAAATGCAAACAAATCGTTTGGAGCAATTGGAAATTATATAGTAAAATTAGTTGCGGAATCAAGTACAGGATGTTTTGATACAACTACTCAAACAATCAATGTTACAAATACTTTAACAGGTGCTGTTGCAGGATTTGGAGTAAACAATCGCAAACAATGTTTGGCTAATAATAGCTTCGAATTTTATAATACTTCTTCGTTCATTGGTTCAGGTTGGATTCCAACTTATAACTGGGATTTTGGAGATGGAACAACCAATAATGTAAACTCATCGGTATTCAATAAAAATTATGCTGCTCCTGGAACTTATACAGTTAGATTAATTGCAACAGGCTCTAACTTCTGTAAAGATACTACATACCAAACTGTGGAAGTTTTACCAAGTCCGGCAGCTAATTTTACAGCGAGTACTTCATGCGGAATGATTGCTCAAATTAACAATCAAACTACTGGTGCAATTGCAAATATTTGGAGCTTTGGAGATGGTGTTTTTGAACAAAATAATACAACATCATTTACTCATACTTACAGACAAGAAGATTGGTTCAATATTACACTTATAACTATTGGCGCTAATGGTTGCAGAAGTACAACAGATAGAGGAGTTTTACCTACAAGAGCAGGAACTCCAATTCCTAATTTTAGCTACGATACTTTGGCTTGTTCAAGAGCAATTAAGTTCAATAACTTAACTACTGGTGGCGCTGAAGTAAAATGGAATTTTGGTGATGGTTCAGCATTGTCATCAGACTTTTATCCAACTCATGTTTACAATGCAAGTGGCACATACAATGTAGTTTTAACTGTATCAAATGGACCATTTTGTAGTGCAACTTATAACGCTTTGGTTTATGCACCACAAGGTCAAAATATAGCTACTCCGAAAGCAAAATTAGTTTACAATATTGCTGCTTGTAGCAATACCATTTCGGCTATTGATAGCTCTGAAAATTCTACTATTCGTAACTGGTATTTCGATGGTGTTTTAGTAAGTGTTTTACCAACTATTTCAATCACAAATCCTACAGTTGGTGGACATGAATTGAAACTAATAGTTTCTAATGGAACTTGCTATGATACGATCAAACAATTTATCTTAATTCAACCAACACCTGTAAGCACATTTACTTACCAATTAAGTACATGTTCAAGAACAGTTTTATTCAATAGTCAAGCAAGTAACGGACATACTTATAACTGGAAATTTAATGATGCAGGTGCTGCAATAGACACAGCAATTGGAAGTTTAGTAAGCCATACTTTTAGCACCAATGGCGATTATATCGTTCAATTAAGCACTACCAATTTAACAGGTTGCACCACCACATTTACCGATACCATTTCTGTAAATGCAAGCAGCAATACTTTGAATGCTGCATTTAAATTTAAAAACACTACTTGTAACTGTGTTTGTAACAATAAAATTTCATTTACCAACTTAACAGTTGGCAATGCAAACAGCTACTTATGGAACTTTGGTGATGGCAATTCATCAACTCAAGAAAACCCTGCAAAAGGATATGCTGCAAGTGGATATTACAACGCAACTTTAACTGTAAGCAATGCCAGTGGTTGTATCAGTGTAGCCTCTGCTCAAGTATTTGTTCCAACAGGTTCAAAAGGACCAAGCGCATCGTTCAATACCGATAATCAAGTTCAGTGCTTAAGTGGAAATAACTTTAGTTTTTACAATACTTCGGGTTATATGGGTTCAGGTTGGAATACCAAATACTTTTGGAATTTTGGTGATGGAACTTTTGATACCACCAACACATTTATTTTCAACAAACACTATACTGCTGTTGGGGTTTACACTGTAACATTGGTAGCGTTGGGTTCCGATAATTGTAAAGATACCATGACCATGACAGTTCAAGTGAAAGCTTCAAACTGCACGAGTTTTTCAAACACTGTTCAGGTATTTAACCAAACAAGCAATGGTGCACTTTTCGTTGCCTCTGGCAATACAAATACTGCAGTTGCAGAACAGGTAATAGATAACAATACTTGGAATTTATATCCTAATCCAAACAGCGGTTCATTTAATATTTCGTGCAAGAAATTATCGAGTAATGTTCAAATAGAAGTAGTTGATATTTTAGGCAGAAAAGTAAATGCAAACATTACTAAAAACTATGCCGATAAGATAATAGAAATAAGCTGCAACAATATTTCAACAGGCAACTATTTTGTAATTATTAATAACGAAAAAGAAGGTGAAAACACCCGATTAAAGTTCAACATCACAGAATAAATAATCATCCAATTTCATATAAAACCATTGACCATTCTCAAAAAGAGAATGGTCAATCACGACTAAAAAAAGCAATTATTTACTGATTCAAAATGAGAAGAAAGAAATGTATTCAGGCTCATTTTGAAACAGTTAAATATAAATAACAAACAATTGGACAAACCAATTAAATAAAAATAAAGCTATTAAAACTTTAAAAATAACAAATAAAACCCAACTAACGCAGAACAGGCTTTCATGGTATGGTTCTTTGGTTAGGGTAAGTAAAATGAATGAATAAATAAACCCAATTGGCCTCATAACTACAATTGAGAACCAATTGAAAACAGCAATTGAATTTTTGCTTTCGGGCAAACTTTTAACTAAAAACAGTAACAAGAAGTTGGTGAAATAAAACAACTCAAATAGGAAGTTACAAAAGGTGTCAACTTATGCTACTGGTTAAGTCCAGACCACGATTTATTTACAGATTACATGAAATCATAACAAAGCAAAGTGTAATTCAAAAGGCTTGATTTTAAAGGATTTTGGTAAAAAACAATGCTGAAATATTCAATGAAATTAGTCGGCACAGCTAAAGATTTTTAGATGAAATAATATAAAAATGAACAATTTAAAATGAACGAAAAAATGGAAAACACAAATGAAAAAAGTGTAAGCAATTCTGCTATCAGAATGAGCTTATTTCTGTTGGGTGTGGTCAGTTTGCTTTTATTGGCAAATATCCAATCAGCTATTGGTGGAAAACATAAACTTCTGCCTTCATACCAAGCTATAAGTTACAAGTTTAAGTACTTGATTGGAGGCAATAGATTAGCGGAATTTAAAATGCTGGAGAGCATAATTAAGCCCACTTCGGCCATGTTAACTGTGAGTAATTCGGAGGTTAAGGTACTAGAAGGAAGTTTTGCTTCTACTGAAAGTGACATCATTTTCCTGTTAGGTCAACCTGATGTAAGAATTTCAAATACACAGTTTCAATATGACTTGAGTGAAGACAATTCCAGTTGTGTAGCAATTATCAAATTTAACCAAAACCGACAAGTTGTTTCATCCTTGATAAAAAACTGCAAATAATATATAAAAACCTTGGTTTCAATTCGGGAAAAACAGATTCGTAATCGACTCTTTTTGAAACTAAAGCCGATAAATACTTAGTAAAACCTTAAACCATTTAAATAAAAATAACGCAGCTCGATTAAATAATTCGGCAAATAAAACTCCATATACACCAATGGCCAATTGATGGCACATTTCTGTGGTATGAATCAAAAAAAACTAAAAAACAATTTAAGCCAAACATCAACATGAACAATTCAAAAACAACAAAAACAAGCCATTTACGAACAAAAATGAGCTTATTATTATTGATTGTATTCAGCTTGCTTTCAGCAGCTAATGCGCAATCAATTATTGGTAGTAATCCTAAATTACTCCCATCGGATCAGGTTAATAGTGACCAATTCAAATCGAAAGCTGGGCAGAACAGAGTTCAAGAATTTAAATTATTGAATGATCTTATCAAAACGGTTCCATTAATTAATGAACCAGCTCCAAATTACGAATACTTTATTGGTGATTACACCACTAGTTTAGCTGAGCTAATCTTTTTATTAGGCGAACCTGATGTTAAAGTTTCAAGCACTATTTACCAATATAACCTAGGCGTAAGCAGCTCCAACAGTAAGGCTTACATAGGTATTAACAATGAAGGATTTGTTACTTATTCAGTTATCAACTTAAATAACTAATTCTAACATGAAAAACGAAATAAAAAATAAGATAAAAAACTGCGAAATTAGGTTTAAATCTATATTGGCAGTTTTAGCTGTTTTTATGCTTTTTGTAAATGCAAAAACAGTACAAGCACAATACAATATTTCGATAACTGGAGCGGCTATCAGTTCAAGTACCATAAATACAACCAGAACGCCAATTACTTCTATTACTACTGGATCTTCGTTTGTGTATTTAATTCAGTATGCAACACAAAGTAACACACAAACTGGTCTTAATTTGGTTGCAACTATTGCTTTACCAACTAATCTAGTTCCAATTAATACAACTACTTTTTCTAGTTCTATTAGTTTTCCTTCAACTCAGGTTAATAGTGCTACTTATAATTCAGGTAATAATACAGTTACCATCACTTTTAAAACTCCATTACCTGCAGGATCTTCGGGAGAAATACAATTATCGTTAAAATACAATAACGGCATTACAGCTGATGGTTATTCACCAGATTTATTTACTACTGTAACTCAAACTACTTTAAATAGTCCAAGCCCTGTTACTACCAATATTACTAACGTTACAGCTGTTGCTAGCAACAATTTTACAATGGGAAAAGTTAAAAACTCAGGTGGAGCAATTAATGATATTACCATTTATAAATTAAATATTGGATCAACTGCATCGAGCACTGGTTCGTTAAATTTAATAGACCCAGTTGTAACTGATGTTTTAGCTCCTGGAGTGGAATTTGTGGAAGCAACAGCTTTTGCAGGTTCGAACACACCAGTTTATAATAGTGGTACAAGAACAATAACTTGGACTTGGCCAAACACCTACAACAACAACACTGGTGATTTTAGCACCAATTACACTGGTTCAGCTTATGTAGTTGTTAAATATCCAAATTCATCTTTCGCATTAGGAAACAATGTTTCAAATACAGCAACTTTAACAGGAACGGCAGTTGGAGAAGTGGGTCCTACTAGCAAAACAGGTTCCGTTAATTTCAATTTAGCAGCACCAACACCAAATGGTAAATGTACTGGTGGCGGAATTACAGCAGCAACTGCAACATGGTTATCAAAACACGTTTTATCTGGAACTTCAGGAAATACTTTTAGTAATGGATGGCAAAACGTTGGTAACACACAATTAGATTCTATTAGTTTAACTTATACTATTGATAAAAGCGTTGATGTTTCAACAATTGGTGTTAATAGAATGACAGATGGTTTAGGCAGAAATGTAAACGATACAGTTGTTATAAGATATAAGACTAATTTATACAATGCTTATCGTTTTTGGCCTAGTTCTCCAATAATAATTGATGCAAACAAAACCTTTAATATGTCGGTTTTAGGGCTTGGTGTAAATGAATATGTTACTGATGTAAATTTTGTATTTTACGGAGATTTACCCATTGGATCTTCGCAAAGTTTAAATTATTCGGGAACTATAAGAACAGCTTTGCAAGGTGCTAAAGATGGAACTAATATTGTAGAAGGGACAACATATAATACTAGCAATCCTGGTGATGATGGCACATTAATTTTCAACAATTCAACAGGTTATTATATTTATAACGGAACTTCCACTAGTTATTCAGGTTGCGGTGGTTCAGCAGAAATTTTAAAAGCTCAACCAGTATTCAATACTTTAAACAAAAGTAATACTACTTCTAGTTTAAGAGCCAGTGATACCGCAAGCTTTAGCATAAGCGTGCAATTAGGAGGAAATGTAAGTGCAGCAGATGTTATTTTTACAGATACTTTAAGTTCAAAATTAAAATACATTATTGGATCTGGAAATATATTAAGTAGTAACAATCCTAATGCAAGTACTCCAATAGTTCCAACAGTAACAAACGATTCTATCCTTAATTGGAATTTAGGAACATTGGTAGTTGGAAAAACTTATACCATTAATTTCAAAGCGCAAGTAAAACCAGGTACTTTACCTACTTCAATTCCTAATAATGCTTATATTAACAGCTCTAATTCACTGTTTCCTTCTAGTAAAAAAGGCGCAACATCTGTTACTGTTTTAAGCAATGCAGCAGTTGTTGCTAGCAAATCTCAAAATGGTTGTGATCCAACTTTTGTTTTTTATCCTAATAATGCAAGTACTAAAGATGGTGGTTTAATTAATTACAAAGTTGTGCTTCAAAATCAAGGAAATGTAGCTGCTAGAGATTTGACATTAGTTGACATTTTCCCTTTTATTGGCGATAACAGAGGTTCGCAATGGTTTGCTAATTTAGTAGGTCCAATTATTAATACCGACCCAAATACAACCATTTACTACACCACCACTAATAATGCTTGTTATAGCACTGATTTGGTTGGTGCATTTAACCCACCAAGTTGCAATACTCCCGTTTGGTCAACTACTGCTCCTACTGATATTACAAGCGTAAAAGGGATAAAAATAAATCGTATTGCCGTATTAGGCGTTTTAGATAGCATTGTTATTTCTTGGCCAATGAGAGTTCCTGTTGGAACCCCTGCTAATATTGTCATGAATAATACTACTTACTACCAAGTAAGTAGAAATGATATTGCAGGAACAGCTGGAAGATTAACAGCAGCTTCTCCAAATCAAGTTGGAATGATTACTAATTGTGCTCCTGTATTGGGTTCAATTGGCAACTTTGTATGGTACGATGCTGATACCAACGGCATACAAAACGAACCTGTCGCTAACGGAATTAACGGAGTAAAAATATACTTATACGGTGCTGGTCCAAACAATATAATTGGCGGTGGGGATGATATTCTTTTAGATTCAACCATTTCTGGTAACGATTTTTTTGGAAAGCCAGGTTACTACAAATTTGTAGATGTTCCTTCAGGAATTTATTATGTTAAATTCCAACCAAATTATAGCAATTTTACTCAAACTCCTATTGTAAATCAAACCAACCAAACAGATTTAAATAATGATGCTCAAGTTGGAACTGGTAACAGTGGATTAATAACCATAAACGCAGCTGGAACCGGACAAGATAAAGATAACACCACGATTGATGCTGGTTATTATATTCAAGGATCATTAGGAAACTACGTTTGGTACGATAACAATAACAACGGTTTACAAGATGAAGCAGCCAGCAATGGAATAAATGGTGTAATTGTAAATTTATTAAAAGATAATGGAACTGGCACTTATATTCAGGTTGCAACTACTACAACTGCTAACGATGGTTTAGGAAATCCTGGTTATTATAATTTCACTAACCTATTAGGTGGAAATTATAAAGTACAATTCCCTATTTCAGTTGGAAATTTCCCTGTAAGTGGAACTACCACACAAACTGCAAAAGTTAATGGAAACAACGATGCTAACTCAACTACAGGTTTAAGTGGAGTGGCAGTATTAACTCCAATTTTAGGCGGACTAGATAAAGACAATCCAACCATTGATGCTGGTTATAGAGCAAATATTGGCTCGTTAGGTAATTATGTGTGGATTGATACCAACGGAGATGGAATTCAAAACGAGCCTACTTTGAATGGAATAAATAGTGTAACAGTAAATTTATTAAAAGATAATGGAACTGGAACTTTTGTTCAAGTTGCTACAACTACAACTGCTGATAGCAATGGAAATTCTGGATATTATAATTTTAGTGATTTATTGAGCGGAAATTATAAAGTACAGTTCCCTACAATTACTAATACTTTTGGTTTAACTACAACAAATCAAATTGCTCAAACAGATAATAACAATGATGCTGATGCTTTAACTGGTTTAAGCGGAGTAGTAGTAATTAACACAGCTAGTGTAATTGCTTTAGATGTTAACAACCCAACCATTGATGCTGGTTATTTACCAATAGGTTCATTAGGAAACTATGTTTGGTACGATGATAATATTAATGGCTTACAAGATGAGGCTGCTAACAGAGGAATCAACGGAGTTACTGTAAATTTACTAAAAGATAATGGAACTGGAACTTTTGTGCAAATTGCTTCAACTATTACTGCTGACAGCAATGGAAATGCAGGTTATTATAATTTCCCTAATTTAATATTCGGCACATATAAAGTTCAATTCCCTACAACTGTTGGAAACTTTGCTTTAACTAGCACATTTAATCAAACTGCACAAACTAATGGAAATAACGATGCTAATGGCGCTGGATTAAGTGGTGCTGTTGTTATCAATCCATTATTAACTGGATTAGACAAAAACAATCCAACCATTGATGCTGGTTATGCTACCAATATTGGTTCATTAGGAAATTACGTTTGGCTTGATACGAATGGAAATGGAGTTCAAGACGAAGCAGCAGCAAATGGAATAAATGGTGTGGTGGTAAATTTATTGAAAGATAATGGAACAGGAACTTATGTTCAAGTTGCCACTACTATAACTGCTGATAGCAATGGAAATTCTGGTTATTATAATTTTTCTAATTTACCAATTGGTAACTATAAAGTTGAATTCCCAACCAATGTTAACAATAAAACGCTTACTATATCCAATCAAGCAAGCCAAACTAACGGCAATAGCGATGCAAATGCTTCAACAGGATTAAGTGGTATTGTTACAATTAGTATTCCAAGTGCCAATTCTTTAGATGTAAACAACCCAACTATTGATGCAGGTTACTTATGTAATTTAGCAGTTAGTTTAACTGCAGTTTCAGGAACTTGTTCTAATAATAATTTAGCAAGTATTTCTACTACGGTAACTGGAGGAGTAGCAAGCAGCTATTTATGGAGTAATAATACTACATCATCGTCAATCAATAATATATCAGTTGCTGGAATTTATTCAGTAACAGTAAGTGATAATTTTGGTTGTGTTGCCACAGGAAATGCCACAGTTAGTATTATCCCATGTTGCAATGTAACAAGCGGTGGAACTATAAATGGTGCACAAACAAATTGTGGTCCATTTGATCCTTCAATTATAGGCAATTCAGTTTTACCTTCAGGTGGAGTTGGTACTATTGAATATGTTTGGTTATATAATTTAAACAATGTACCCAATAATAATGGTAGCAATGGTTGGGTGTTAATACCTGGTGCCAATGGTTCAACTTACAACCCAGGTGTAATAACCCAAACAACTTACTATTTGCGTTGTGCTAGAAGAAGTGGTTGTTCAACCTTTGTTGGTGAAACAAATATCATTGCTATGACAGTTAACACCTTTCCAAGTGCTGGTTTCGATGTTAACAATAGCGTTCAATGTTTATCTGATAATTATTTCCAATTCACTAATACTTCAAATAGTTATGGTTCAAATCAAACAATTTGGCCTTCTTATAGTGTTGGAAGTACGCCTTCAACGGCCGATAATGCTGCTGTTGAGTTAGGAGTTAAATTCAAAAGTTCAATCAATGGTATTGTAAAAGGTATTCGTTTTTATAAGTTAGCTTCAAGCGCTGGTACTTTTGTTGGAAAATTATATACAAGTGCTGGTACCTTATTATCATCAGCAACATTTACAACATCGGCTAGTGGATGGCAAGAAGTATTATTTACAACCCCTATTACCGTTACAGCTAACACCACTTATGTAGCCTCTTATTATGCGCCTAACGGTGGATATGCATTTGATGCAAATTATTTTACTTCAGCTAGTCAAAGCAATGGAACACTCACTGCTTTGCAAAATGGAGTTGATGGAGGAAACGGTTTATTTTATTATGGCGTTGGTGGAGGATTTCCAAACAGCACATTTAACTCGGCCAATTATTGGGTTGATGTAGTTTTTGCATCGCAAAGTAATTTAACCAATACTTGGGATTTTGGAGACACAACCAATGCAACATCAGTAGATGCCACTAAATCTTTCACCAACTCTGGTTATAGAAATGTAAAATTGATGGTTCAAAATGGTTTTGGTTGTAAAGATTCTATTGTTAAACAAGTATTTGCAGGAAATCCAACTGCTGGTTTCACTTATGCTAAAAACTGCAAAAACGAAGTAACATTTACCAATACGTCAACCAACGCAACCGATTACGAATGGATCATTGGTGACAGAACAATTTGTACCACATCGAGCATTCCTAATCAAATATTACATTCTGATAATGCTTCAAGTGGAACTAGTTATTTGGTAACTTTAATTGCAAAAAACAACAGTCTTTGCTATGATACATTTACCCAAATGATCACCATTTATCCTCCTGCAATTACAGTATTAAGTGCTAATCCAATAGGTTGTACAACCAAAGTAAAATTCAATAATTTCACCATGTTTGGAAACAGTTATACTTGGGATTTTGGAGTAATTGGTTCAACAACCGATACAAGTTCACAGTCAAATCCTACTTATACTTATCCTGCAAATGGAACTTATACAGTAAGTTTAATTGCAAATAATTCAGAAGGATGTGGAGATACTTTAACCAAAACAGTGGTAGTAAATTCAAATGGAATTGCTCCAACCGCTAACTTTACCATTTCTGAAATTACTAATGGTTGTGCAAAGCGTTATAACTTCACCAATACTTCAACCAATGCAGTTTCATACCAATGGATATTTGCAGATGGAAGTACAGTAAACACTGTAAATGCTAGCAAATCGTTTGCCAACTCAGGAACTTATGCAGTAAAATTAATTGCAGAATCAAGCACAGGTTGTTTCGATACCATTACCCAAAATGTAAATGTTATTGGAAATTCAATTGGAACGGTGGCATCTTTCGGTGTTAATAACCCAAAACAATGTTTGGCCAATAATAGCTTTGAATTTTATAATACTTCAGTATTTATAGGTTCAGGTTGGATTCCAACTTATAACTGGGATTTTGGCGATGGAACTTATGATAATATCAACTCATCAGTATTCAATAAACATTACACATTTCCAGGAATTTACACAGTACGCGTAATAGCTGTAGGTACCAATGGATGCAGAGATACAGCTTATCAAACTATTGAAATTTTATCTTCGCCTGTTGCATCATTTACTGCAAGCACATCATGCGGAATGACAGCTTTAATTAATAACCAAACTACTGGTGCTATTACAAATATTTGGAATTTTGGAACTGGTTATTTTGAAGAAAATAACAACACAACATTTACCAAAACTTATCACCACGAAGATTGGTATTATATCAACTTAATTGCAATTGGAGCTAACGGTTGTACAGATAGAACTGATAGAGGTGTTTTCCCAACAAGAGTTGGCGCACCTGCTCCTAACTTTACATACGACACTTTAAGTTGTTCTCGTGCAATTAGATTTACCAATACAAGTATTGGTGGTGCTAGCGCAAGTTGGGACTTTGGTGATGGTTCGCCATTAAATACCAATTTTGATCCTACACATATTTATGCAACAGCTGGAAACTATACCGTAACTTTAACTTTAAGCAATGGACCATTCTGTAGTGCAACATTTAGCATGTTGGTTCATGCGCCACAAGGTTACAATGTAGCTACACCAAAAGCTGGATTTACATTGAGCATTAGCCCTTGTACCAACACCATAAATGGTGCTGATACTTCTTTAAATTCTAATAATAGTAAATGGTATTTAGATGGTGTTTTATATAGCATTTATTCTACTATTACAGTTCCTAATCCTTCAATTGGTGGACATGAGTTAATGCTTGTTACTTCAAATGGAATTTGCTACGATACATTGAAAAAATTTGTGTTGATTCAAGCAGCTCCAATCAGTGTAGTTACACATCAAATAAGCTCATGCTCAAGAACAGTAGTGTTTAGTAGCCAAGCTACAAGTGGAAATACTTATAATTGGAATTTTAACGATGCTGGTTCTTCACAAAACACATCGGAAGGAAGTTTAGTAAGTCATACTTTTAGTGCCAATGGAACTTATTATGTTTCATTGACTTCAACTAACTTGTCAGGATGTTCTACAAGTACTATAGATACAGTAGTTGTAAACGCAGGAAACAATCCGTTAAATGCCGCATTTAAATTCAATAGCAATACATGTAATTGTGTTTGTAACAATAAAATTCAATTCACAAACCTAAGTTCAGGAAATGGAAATACTTACTTATGGAACTTTGGCGATGGTACATCAACTACGCAAGCAAATCCTAATAAAGGCTTTGCCAATGCAGGAGTTTACAATGTATCATTAACAGCCATAAGCCCAACAGGATGTATCAGTGTATCAAGTATGCAAGTGAGTATTTTACCTTCGGCAAAAGGTCCAAGCGCATCGTTTAATACCGATAATCAAGTGCAATGTTTAAGTGGAAATAACTTTAGTTTCTACAATACTTCAAAACACATGGGATCGGGTTGGAACATGAAATACTATTGGAATTTTGGCGATGGAACTACCGACACCATGAACACTTTTGTTTATAACAAACATTACAATGCTGTTGGAATTTATACGGTTTCGTTAGTTGCTTTAGGTTCCGATAATTGTTTTGATACCATGACTATGACTGTTCAGGTAAAAAACACCAATTGTTTATTTTATTCAAACAATGTTCAATTATTTACTCCAAATAATGGTTCTATTTTAGCAGCCTCTGGCAATACAAATACTGGAGTTACTGAAAAAATAATTGAAAGCAATTCATGGAACTTATATCCTAATCCTAATACAGGAACTTTTAACGTAGCATGTAAAAAACTTTCAAGCAATGTAGAGATAGAAGTGATTGATATTTTGGGCAGAAAAGTAAATGCAAACATTACTAAAAACTACGGAGAGAATAAAGTAGAAATAAGCTGCACGAATATTACAACAGGCTATTACTTTGTAATTATTAACAACGAAAAAGAAGGTAAAATCACCCGTTTAAGATTCAATATTACTCAATAAATAACTCATCAATGAGGCTGTTTCAAAAGCTTTAAAATGCTAGTCAGTTCGAGCAAAGTCGAGAACGTAATAATAACGTTTAAAACATTTCTACCGATAGCTCCCGATAGCTATCGGGACGGTATTCGCTCAATTTTGACAAAAAACAAGAGGATAACCTTTTGAGACGGCCTTATATCATTTTACTAAAAAACAGAAATTTAATTATGAAACATATGAGAAAAGTAAAAGAAATTTACAATTTATTTAATGCCGATGCCAAAGATTTGATAGGTAGTTTTGCCTCAAAAGAATCAGATATTATTTTTTTATTAGGCCAGCCAGAATTAAAAATATCAAATTCAGTTTATCAATACAGCATGGGCGATGAAAAATCGAAAAGCAAAGTAATTATTGAGTTTAATAAAGAACGAAGAGTTATTTTTTCAGCTATAAAAAATATTTTATAATTCAAATAACACATAAAAAAAGCTACTCCAATTTGGAGTAGCTTTTCATAAAATCTATTTTCGAATTTAGTATTTTAAAATTTCGAATTTATTTACAATACTGAATTTACTTCATGGTAAGGTAATCCAAATGCATCAGAAACACCTTTGTAAACTATTTTGCCTTCTACTACATTTAAACCTAAACGTAATTCTTCATTATCGGCACAAGCTTTTTTCCATCCTTTGTTTGCTAATTGCAAAGCATAAGGTAAAGTAGCATTTGTTAAAGCCAAAGTTGAAGTATAAGGAACTGCACCTGGCATGTTTGCTACGCAATAGTGAATAATTCCATCTATTTCGTAAGTTGGATCTTCGTGAGTGGTAGGTTTACAAGTTTCAATACATCCACCTTGATCAACTGCTACATCTACTAAAACTGTACCCTGACGCATCATTTTTAACATGTCGCGAGTAATTAAATGAGGTGCTTTTGCTCCTGGTATTAACACCGCGCCAATAATTAAATCAGCAGTTTTGATAGCTTCACGAATATTGTATTCATTGCTAAATACAGTTTTTACGTTTGCAGGTAAAATATCATCTAACTCGCGTAAACGAGGAATTGAAATATCCATAATGGTAACGTCTGCAGCCATACCAGCAGCCATTTTAGCAGCTTGAGTTCCTACGATTCCACCACCTAAAACCAATACTTGAGCTGGTTTAACACCCGGTACGCCACCTAATAAAATGCCGCGTCCGCCCATTGGTTTTTCTAAATATTTAGCACCTTCTTGAATACTCATTCTACCTGCTACTTCGCTCATTGGAACTAATAAAGGTAAAGAACGGTCTTTTTTCTCTACTGTTTCGTAAGCCAAACAAATTGCTTTACGGCCAATCATGGCGTGAGTTAACGGCTCATAACTTGCAAAGTGGAAATAGGTAAATAATAATTGACCTTCTTTAATTAAAGTATATTCCGATTCAATGGGTTCTTTTACTTTAACAATCATTTCGGCTTTACCATAAACTTCGTCAATGGTAGCTAAAACAGTTGCGCCAGCACCAGCATATTCTTCATCCGAAAAACCACTACCGTTTCCAGCAGTTGCTTGTACAAATACTTGATGGCCTGCTTTAACAAAAGCAATAACACCCGCAGGGGTTAATCCTACACGGTTTTCGTTGTTCTTAATTTCCTTTGGAACTCCAATTATCATAATTATATTATTTAGTTTTACTTTTAAAAATGGGTTGCAAATTAGCCCTTATTTTCACCTAAACAAATTAGTTGAGCAATTTCAATTTTTGATGGAATTTTGCTAATTTGGAAATTGGATTAACGACTCAATTTCATTTGTAATATAAATTGCACCAGTTTGTTTGAGAATTTTCTTGGATTACTATTCTGGATATATTTTTTTTAAATGTCTAAAAATGTCTAAAAAAAGTCTAGCTATTATGGTTTAGACATTTTCCACATCTTACCTTTTACATCTATTTGCCCTTGTTTTCTAAGGGTTTGTAAATTATTTTTTATTTTATTTTGCTTTTGAGAAATGTCTAAAACATCTGGAAGTTTATCTAAAAGTACATTTTCAAAATCCTCTTTTTTTGCAACTATCCGTAGAGTTAGCGAAGCGCTCTACGGATTCTAAATGAATGTAGTGTCTCGGACACGGGCTAATACAAACGAATTTGATTTCGATAGCTTTCGGAACCTTTGCTATCGCTTGAATTCAGACTTAGGTTTGGAGTGTTTATTTAAAAAGGCAAATCAGGGTCATCTTCTTTAGGAACATATGTATTTTTTTCCAATCTAGTTCCTATTTGAATTCCATTTTTAAATTTTATATAAAAATCTTCTTCGTAAATAGAGGCATATCCACCATGAACATATTTTAGCATTTCTCCGAGTGGTATTCTAATTTCACCACTATACCACTCTGCAAATACTTCTTTTTGTTTTGGAAATAAATGCTCAATTCCAACAACTACATAATTCTCAATGTAGCCTTTTAAACCTATTAGATATAATTTTCCATCTCTTATTTCCCAACTACCAAAATAACCCCTCCAACAAGCTGTTGAAGGAGGCTGGAAGGGCTGCCTGTATCGCAATAGTTCAAGAAATTCATACAATGGCTCTGTGTGAATAAAATATTCATTTGATTCATATAAAAGTTTTTCTCCTGCTTGTGCTGTCATGGTTTTTTTCTATAAATATCAATTAATATTATTACAAAGAAAATTGGATAAAATAACATGATTAACAACCTAAAGAAAACTTGAAAAAAGAATATTCTCCATTTAGGAGGTTCAATTCCATCGCTTAAATAATTAGCCATTGAATTTGACTTAACATCCAGAAATGAAGCTTTTGTTTTCTTGGCTATTGGTCCAATTATGTTAAAAATAACGCCAAGTAATAAATAAATAATTAAATACATATTTTCATGTTTGTTTAAATAATGAAACTCTCATCTACTTCCAAAACAATAATTCCTTCTTTACATTTTGGGCAAAGTTTATCTTTTGTTTCGTGGGTGTGAACTATATTAGCCGAACTACACGAAGGGCATTTCAATTCATCGGCTTTATGGTCTAACTTAAATTGATTCAAGCAATCCAAACAAACCGTTTGGTGCATATAACCATCAAACGGACCATTGCGAGCATGAGGTACAAATTCCCTTTCGCCTTTTTCGTTTAAATTATATGCAATATTTGAAAAGTTTCCTTTTGTAAAAAATCCGCAAGCATTGCAGGTATATGTTGTTGGTGATGCCATGGTTATTGTTGTTTTAAAATATTTCCTCAAGCTCTTGTTTTAGTGTTGTTAATTCAGTTTCCAATAACTCTTTTGTATTTGTAAAATATTCATTCCAATCTTGAATAGTTGAAGTTTTATGACAACAAACCCTTTTTGAACCCAATTGATTTTTTATTTTCAACATAAGTTTCTTCTTCAAAATTAAACAAGTCAGTTAATAACATTGGATGAGTTATTTCTGATTGAATACTTAATTCTTTTGCCAATAACTTACTTTTTTCTAAGCTTAGTTCATTGAACTCATATTTTGAAATCAAACGTCCTTTGCGAAGTAATGCTTCATCTATGTTGGCTAATTCAGTGTTAAAGGTACACAATACTTGAATTTTATAACAATCTGCAAGTAAGCCATCGGTAAGGTTTAAAATAGTTGAAACAACATCATTATCCTTTGCTCCTCTTTTTTGTAAAACATTCTCAGCATCTTCAATTACTAAAATAGAATTGGTATTATTTTCCAATAAACGCATAAATCCTGGTGAGGCAATATGGTGTGCTAATGAAGAAGGTACAAACAATATTTTCTTTTTTAAATTAGAAGCCAAAGTTCTTATATAACTTGTTTTTCCGCTACCTGGCTTTCCATATAAAATAACTAATCCTTTATCATTTTCCTTTTCTAGCCTTTCCATAATTAGTTTATGTATTGGCATAAAATCATCGTTGTAATGTGAGGATATATTTATTTCAGCATGGTTTATTTTAAAGGGAACAAAACGCAAATCATCATATTCACCATTAGATAAAATGTTTACACTTGCCTCATCTACCAATTCATCAGTAACATAATTTGTGTTACAAATTGAAATTAACTTCTCAAGAATTTTCGCATCTGCATCATCATGGCATAGAATCTGAATTTCGTTGGATTCACCAAATTCTTTAGGCACAAATGAAACCATTATAAAGGGTGCAATAACATATAAACTGATACCAGGGCAATTCAATTTGGTATTACTAAAGTTCAATGTGCTTGACACAATTTTTCCTTCTTTTAAGTCGAAATCTGAACTTAAAACTTCAATTATTTTATTTTTATTTACTTCAAAAAAGCGATGTCTATCTGGTATTTTATTATAAAGTTGGTGATAGCAAAAATGTGGCTGTAAAGTTTGATGTAATTCATACATCTTGTTAAAATCAATTTGATTTATGTCGAATAGTTTGTTCATAGTTTTTTGAATGGTTATTTACTTTTTTATAAATTTAAAAACTACATCATTTACTGAAATTAAATTGTCTTTATTTCCCATGATTACGCCTCAAAAGTATTGGTTAATTTTTGGTGTATTTTTTTATTTAATTAACACTTGGCTAGAACCACAGTGGTGGCTTGTTTTAAATTTAAGCACCAATGTTTACAGGCACCTAAGCATGTGTATAAATTATTTGTATTTGATTGTTAGGAGTTAGAACTTGGATTTAATGTAAAAGAAATAATTTTCAAAAAAACTGGCCTTGATTTTTTAACAAGTATTGTTTCAAGTGATTAGCAATTCACTCAATAATATTTTTTTTAAACAACAAAACAAATACATTTGGTAATCAAAATTGATTTAATTTGTAGTATGAATCAGTTAGATATTTTCGGAAATACTGTAAAATCAAATGTTGTAAAAATAACACATGATGGTTTTACAGTAATTGAAAATGGAGAGTACTTATACTTGCCTAATTTTTTTGCAAATATTGAGAGTAATTTTTTCTTAAATGAACTAAGAAAAAAAATTCAATGGAAACAAGAGTCTATGAATATGTATGGAAAAAAAATAGATTTTCCTCGACTAACTGCTTGGTATGGAAATAATGATAAGCCATATTCTTTTTCTGGAATAACATTACAACCTTTACCTTGGAATGATGAAATTTTAGCTATAAAAAACAAAATTGAAACTAAAGCCAATACAGAATTTAATAGTGTACTTTTAAATTTGTATAGAGATGGTAACGACTCTATTTCTTGGCATACAGATGCTGAAAAAGAACTTGGGAAAAACCCGATAATAGCATCTGTTAATTTTGGTGAAACAAGGAAATTTCAACTTCGTCATATAATTACAAAAGAAAAATTAGAACTAGAGTTGAAACATGGAAGTCTATTGATAATGCAAGGTGAACTTCAACACTTTTGGCAACATCAAGTTCCTAAAACAAAAGAAGTAAAAAAAGAAAGAATAAACTTAACATTTAGAATAATAAAATGATTTGGGATAAAGTTGAAATAATAACTGAGAAAGGGGAAACTGTTTTAGCGCAAGCCCCTGTCATTGTTTCGGCTAGTCGTTCAACCGATATTCCTACGTTTTATGCTGATTGGTTTGTAGAAAGATGGAAAATTGGATATGTTAAATGGAAAAATCCTTTTAATGGGACACCACTTTATATTTCTTTTAAAAACACAAAAGTTGTTGTTTTTTGGACAAAGAATCCTAAACCGATGTTGAAATATCTTGATTTTTTAGAAGAAAATGTTAAAAATTATTATTTCCAATTTTCACTAAACAACTATGATGAAGAAGGGTTTGAAGGGAAAGTTCCTCGAGTAGAAAGTAGAATAAAAACATTTATTGAGCTTTCGAACAGAATTGGTAAAGATAAAGTTGTATGGCGTTTTGACCCTTTGCTTTTAACAAATAATATTGATGTAAAAGAATTACTTAAAAGGGTAGAGAAAATTGGCAATGAATTATTTCAATATACCAACAAACTTGTTTTTAGCTTTGCTGATATTTCTATTTATAAAAAAGTGGAGAACAATCTTAAAAGAGAAAATATTATCTACAATGAATTTACACTTGATACAATGACTGAATTTGCTGATGGTTTAAAAAAGTTAAATAGCCGATGGGGTTTAGAACTTGCTACTTGTGCAGAGAAATTTGATTTGGTTAAATATGGCATAAATCACAATAAGTGTATTGATGATGATTTAATGATAAAGTTGTTCAATAAAGACAATGACTTAATGAAATTTCTTGGTGTTGAGTTTACGAAATCAACATTATTTGATGAAAATGGTGGAATAAGAAAAACTAAAAAGATAAAAGATAAAGGGCAGCGAGAGGCTTGTGGTTGCATAATGAGTAAAGACATTGGTGAATACAACACTTGCCCTCACGAATGTGTTTATTGCTATGCAAACACATCTAAAGATCTCGCATTTAATAATTACAAAACACACACTGTCAATCCAAAAGCAGAAACAATTATAGGGAATTAATTATGGCAGAATACTATTTTAGTTTACCCCCGTTTGATGATTTAAATCCTACACAAAATCAAGCAGTAATTGATAATGATGCAATTGCACTTTCTGGTGGACCAGGAACTGGCAAAAGTGTAGTTTCGATTTTTCGTCACATTTTGAACCACACTAGAGAAATGCCAATAAATAGTCAACTGATTACTTTCACAACATCACTTGCTTATTATTTAGCTGGATGCTGTAGAAATCAAAATGTAAATGCTGCGAGAAAAGTTGCTTCATCACAAAGCGGTTGGGACAGAAATAGGATAGCTGAAATCATTCACGATGAAGCACAAGATTTAGCATTATCTTTTAATAGCAGCCTGAAAAATGTTTGCAATAAAATTTCCTATGGAGCAGACAATCAACAATTGATTAGAGGAAATGCAAGGAATCCTGATGGCAGTTATAATTTGAATAATTGTTCCCCTGAAGAAAATTTAATTCAAGAATTTTCCAACAACTCTCTACACCATCTAGCAAAAAATTATAGGAATTCTAAAAGAATTTTACAATTTGCTAAAAAATTACTAACCCAAGCAGTTATTCCTCAAGAATTAATTGAGAGATGCACAACTGTAGGCGAGTTCCCAAGGATGTTAATTAAAAACAATAACCAACAGCTCAACCAAACTGTATTGCAAATTGTAAACCAGTTTGCACAAAATGCAGCGACAAATATTGCAATACTTGTTCCGTTTGAAAATGTTCCTTTTGGTGGCGGTGAGCCTGCCACAGCTGATTATTATTACGACTTGCTTACACAAGCAGGAATAGATTGTTCAATTTACACTCAGCGTAGGCATGGTAGTTTGGAAATAAAAAATGTTCACATAACAACTTTCAAGTCAGCCAAAGGACTTGAATTTGATGTTGTAATTTTACCAGAGTTTCATTTGATTAATAATACATTTCGCATTGTTGATTGGCGTGATTGGTATGTTGGAATTACAAGAACAAAGAGCAATCTATTTATGATTAGCAACCCAGCATTTAATAACCTGCCACATGAAGGTACTCAAAAACTAATAGACAAAGTAATACTCTAATGGAAAATAAATTTTATCTACATATCAATTCAGTAAACCTTCCACATTATTTTGGTTGTGCTTGTATCAAACCAAGTAAATACTTTGTATCAAGGTCAAAAGATATTCAATCAAGATTCTCCGACTACCTTCTTTTATCAAGTGCAAAGCATTCTGCTAATTCAGATTGTTCAATTGAATTGGTTTTGACAAAGGATGAAGTAAATAATTTAATCGCTGCTAAATCAACAGATGACTTTTTTTTCTCTGCAGTACCGTTGCCAATTTCAAGAGTTAGTTCAGTGTATTTTGAAACGGAAGAATTGAAAGATAAAATTTCAACATTGATAAATTTAAGCACTGCTTTTATTCCAAAGAGTATTTTAAAAACGTTTCAAAATGAAAAACCTGTTGATGTAGAAAAAATTGATTTGCCTGCAATAGATAAAACACCTGACTATTCAGAAATACTAAAAAAATACAATTCACTTTTAGGTGGGTTTGTTATAATGAAACTTGCAAGAGAACCATACATGAATTTCTCTGACAATTATTTTTCAACCCTCTCTTTTTTTAATTCATTAATTGAAGAAGAACTTTCAAAGAGTAAAAAGGTTATGAGTATTTATCATGATGTATTTATTGGCAAGGACAGTTTTAAATCATTGAAACCATTTTTGGAAAAAGTAATTTCAGAAGATGATTTAAACAGTATTGCTAAAAATGAAAATCAAAAAATCAAAAAAGATGTAATCACTGGTTTAATAGATTTCAATTCACTTGATAGAGCAACATACATTATCGCAGTGCTTTACTCTTTTGGTGTTGGTGACGAAGGAAGAAAATCAAAAGTTGACGGATTAATATTGAACAACTTTCATGGAAATATCAAGACAGATAAATCAGAAGTGATTGCTCTTTGTTACGGACTTAATAGAGGTTATTCTGTTTTCAACAATAAATACCGTAATGAATCAAATGAGCAATTTGTAAAGTTTGAACTCAAAAGCAAACTTGATTACTACACAATTGAAAGCATTTATCAATATGCAATCAATTCAGCCAAGAGCAACTCATTTCAATATCTTGATTCAATAATTCCAAAATCAGAGTATAAACCTAAGAAGCAGTCAAAAAATGATTATTACATTTTGGATAAGTTGGTAATCACTGAACGAATTAAAGTCGGTGAACCAAAATGGTGGTCAAGATTCCTAAACTTTTTTTTTCAAAAAAATCAAGAAGAATTATTTAAGCCATTCCTTATTTCAGCGTTCCAAAAAATAAAGGAAGATTTGGAAGATGAATTTTCTACGGAGATTGAAAACAAAGATTCTGAATTAGAGCTTTTGAAAAATCAAAATTCAGACTTGACACAAAAACTGAAAGATGCTGAAAAGAAGGAAGTAAAAACACCAAAGGAAAAAGCAAAGGACATAGAGGTGAAATCAAGCGACTTTACTTTACAAGAACCAGTAGTAGAATTTTCGGCAGCAAAAGAAACAGACAATAATCAACTAATTGACTTAAAAGAAAAAATACGAGATTACGAAAAATTGCTAAAGTCAATAGACAAGCAAACTGCAATGCCAAAAGCAAAAAAACTAATCGCAGATTTTCACAAACAAGCAAACAGTGATGAGTTATTCAAGAATCAAGAACAGTAAAATGTAACTCATGACTTTATTTCGTAACTTAATTAATTCATCAGCAAGTGTTGAATCTTTAAATAATTTTCTTTCAGAAAAAATTCAGTCGTTCTATGAATTGCACGATTCAAGTATTACAAAACTAAATACTGAAAAGGAAGATATTCGTGAATTCATAGAAACTAAAAAACTTATTTTAGAACGGCTTGACTTCACAAGTAACACAAATAAATCTTTCGTTTCAATAATCTTTGACTTTGCTGAAAGGTTTGGATTTTTAAGTGTTGTAAACATTGAAAACACTTTAAGACGAAACGAACTTTACCTTGGTAAAAGAAGAGATGCTGCAAAACTTTACTTACTAAATATTCGTAACAACAAGGACTACATTAATCGCTTTAATGACATCTGTTTGTTGCTGGAATCTTCTCTTGAAACCGAAGAAGATACAGACAAGGATGTTGTAGTTACTTTTCTAAATTACTATGCTAAGGTTGTTTATGATACTTCACTTGAATATTCTGAAGCAATCAAAAGAAATTTGGTTGATGCAAGAATCAATTCAACTTTTAAATTCTTGCAAGGTGAATATCTAACCAAACTTTTAGAAATAGACATTGCCAATTCTGATTCCGCCTATCAGTCAATCCACACATTAATTGACGAAATCTATGAAAGGCAATACGCACTTGAAGAAGTTGTAACGGAAGAAGCAGAATATCTTATTGAAGCAAATACTGATTACTCAAACTCTTTAGAAAATATTGAACTCTCATTTGATGCGATAAGAAATATAGCCGTAAGGAAATGCAGAGGAATTGAAACTCACTTGGCTGGCAGAGGAGTTACGCCATTGCGAGAAGAAAATGAGTTATATGTTTATCTATTGCGGTATGGAAAGATGCACAAAGCGAAATTGGAATCTTGCTTTAATGAATTTCCATTTGCAGAAATCAATCAGCCAATTGAAGTAATTGATTGGGGTTGCGGTCAGGGATTAGCATCATTAGTTCTTTGCGACTATTTAAAAAGTAACGAGCTTCATATACCCGTTTCAAAAATAATCTTAATTGAACCTTCTCCTTTGTCAATTAAAAGAGCAGCGTTACATTTACAAACCTATCCTTCATTACAGACTGCAAAAACAATTTGTAAATCTTTTGATGTATTGGAATTTAGCGATTTGAGTACAGATGCTAATACAATAAAAATTCATTTGTTTTCAAATGTTTTGGATATTGATGATAGCTATTATTCTCAAAGCAATTTGATAAAACTTATAAAACAAACTCAAAAAGGAATAAACTATTTTATTTGTTGTAGCCCATATATAACAGATTTTAAAACTGAAAAGATTAATAACTTTGTTCGTAGTTTTGGAGATAGAAAAATGATGTTAACAAAAGACAATAGAAAAGGTGAATGGAATGATACAGATTGGTCAAGAGTTGTCAGGGTTTTTAAAGTTACAATATAACTCCACAACTTTCCATTTCTTAACCAAATCACTCTTCGGTTTCTAAATGAACATACTATCTCCACAAACAAAATAAACTTTAGAGAAAACGCATACATTGTTTCTACTTTGATGATGATATTGATTCAATTGCTATTTTACAATACTTAGAATAGTAGTTTAATTAAACCTCATAGCTTTCAT
This sequence comes from Bacteroidia bacterium, assembly GCA_049318585.1. Lineage (GTDB taxonomy): Bacteria > Bacteroidota > Bacteroidia > UKL13-3 > UKL13-3 > JAAFJM01. Next base: position 26,006 of record JBMOGB010000023.1, read on the forward strand.
TTTTAAAAAATAAACAAAAAACGCTTTGGGTTGTATTATATTTGTAGGCTATTTATAAAAATACTTAGCTCTATAATTTTAATGGCAAAGAAAACAGAAGATAAATGTTCATTTTGTGGACGAAACAGAAATGAAGTTCAATTTTTAATAGCTGGACTTGATGCCCTGATATGTGAAGATTGTACCAAGCAAGCAAATAGAATCATTAGTGAAGATGCAGAAGTAAAATCGTCAACTCCTTTAAACAAATTAGTTTTACTAAAGCCAGCTCAAATAAAAGCTCACCTTGACGAATACGTAATAGGTCAGGATGAAGCTAAAAAAGTATTGAGCGTAGCGGTTTATAATCACTTTAAACGCTTGTTGGTAAAAAGCAAAAAGAACGATATAGAAATTGAAAAAAGCAATGTGATGTTGGTAGGAGAAACAGGAACTGGCAAAACTTTATTGGCTAAAACATTGGCCAAAGTATTGGATGTTCCTTTCTGTATTGCAGATGCAACAGTGATTACTGAAGCTGGTTATGTAGGCGAAGACGTTGAAAGTATTTTAAGCAGATTGCTGCAAGCAGCCGATTATAATGTAGAAATGGCAGAACGTGGCATTGTTTATATTGATGAAATTGATAAAATTAGTCGCAAAAGCGATAACCCAAGCATTACCCGCGATGTAAGTGGAGAAGGCGTTCAACAAGCATTATTGAAAATTTTGGAAGGTACCATTGCCAATGTGCCACCTCAAGGTGGACGTAAGCATCCTGATCAAAAAATGATTCAAATAAACACCAGCAATATTTTATTTATTTGTGGTGGTGCGTTCGATGGAATTGACAGACATATAGCTAGAAGGTTACAAACTCAAGCCATTGGTTTTAAAAACGAAGAGGAAATAGGTGCTGTAAACGAAAAAAATATGTTACAATATATTAGTCCAGCCGATTTAAGAAGTTTTGGATTAATACCTGAAATTATTGGTCGTTTACCAGTACTTTGTCATTTAAATCCTTTGGATAAAGAAGCATTACGTAATATTTTGACTGAACCAAAAAATGCCTTGACCAAACAATACAAATATTTGTTCGATTTAGAAAAAATAGAGTTGCAGTTTACCGATGAAGTGGTGGAATTAATTGTAGACACTGCATTTGGATTTAAATTAGGCGCTCGTGGTTTGCGCAGTATTTGCGAAGCCATTATGCTTGACTTAATGTACGATGCACCTGATTTGGCCGTTAAAGGAAAAATTGTAATTGACTTGGATTATGCTAAAAGCAAAATTGAAGCATTGAAATACAAAACTTTTCAAGCAGCTTAGTTTTTAGCCACATCCCGATAGCTCCTATGTTTGCAAAGTAATTAAATTTGCAACATAAAGTAAAATG
>JBMOGB010000024.1:0-27321 GCA_049318585.1 Bacteroidia bacterium
GCTTTGGCATACGGAAGTAGCTTTTTGGTGTATAATTTGTTTAGTTAAAATAGCTAATGGCAACTGGCTGCTGGCTTCTAGCAAATTATTACAAACATGGCAAAAATTGATTTAAGAGCACGAATAAGTGGTATCATTATATTATTTATTCTAATTGTATTGATGCCTTATGCCATTTGGAAAGGCAATAATGATGAAGAAAATTTAAAATTTAGAGGTAAAAAATTGGAGGCTTGTATAACAAATATAAAAGGAATAAAGGGTAATAATATTGAATTTGTATTTTACATAAATAATTTAAAAGTTGTAAAGGTAAAAACAGCACCTTCAAATCACAATCTAAAAATAGGCTATAAAATTAAAATAATTTACGATAGTTTAGATGTTGAAAATGTAATGGTTGTTTGGTGAAAATCTTTATGTTTTAAATCCAACTAAATATTAATAATTAGTTTTATATTTGTCAAGTAAATGAAGTAGAAAATGAAATTGATTTTAGAAATAAAAGATACTAAAGTTCCTTTTGTAATGGAACTTTTAAAAAACTTTTCTTTTATTAAAGCCAAGCCACTTACCCCTTACAAAGCTATTGTTTTAGAAAACTTGAGCGAGGCTGTTAATGAATTAAATTTGGCAAATGAAGGAAAACTAAAAACTCGCAACGCTGAAGAGCTATTTGATGAGTTATAAAATTGAAACACTCCCACGTTTTGAGAAAGACCTAAAACGTCTGGTGAAAAAATTTCCCTCGCTCAAAACAGAGTTTATTGAATTAGTTAATGAACTAAAAATAAATCCTGAAAAAGGAATTGCTATTGGTAATAATTGTTTCAAAATTCGTTTATCTATAGCCTCAAAAGGTAAAGGAAAATCAGGAGGAGCAAGAGTTATAACTCATATAAAAATAATTGAAACGACAGTTTTTTTGTTATCCATTTTCGATAAATCAGAACAAGAAAATATAAGTGATAAAGAACTAATTGATATTTTAAAATCAATTAAGTAAAACAACCTATTTTAGGATAAAAACCTAACCATGAAACGTACACTTGAATTATCTGGACTGCCAGAAGAATTAGGCCATACCGAAGGCATCAAAAAATTTATTAGCAAATATCATGGCATTGCGGCCAATGAAATTTCGGGTTTGGTGTTTCTGAAAAAATCAATTGATGCACGCAAAAAACCAGTAAGAATGAACTTAACTGTTGATGTATTTATCAATGAAAATCCTGTAAAAGAAACCATTGAATTTGATTTTAAAAATGTAACAAATGCGCAAGAAGTTGCCATTATTGGTGCGGGTCCTGCGGGTTTGTTTGCTGCTTTGCAATTGATAGAATTGGGTTTAAAACCTGTAATTTTTGAACGAGGAAAAAACGTACAAGAACGCAGACGCGATTTAGCCAATATTACCAAAAATAATACGGTAAATCCAGAAAGTAATTACTGCTTTGGCGAAGGTGGCGCAGGAACTTATAGCGATGGCAAATTATATACACGTGCATCTAAACGTGGCGATGTAAACCGCATTTTGAAACTATTGGTTTACCATGGTGCTGATGAAAGTATTTTATACGAGAGTCACCCACATATTGGTACCAATAAATTGCCACATATTATTGAAAAAATACGTGAAACAATTATCAACTGCGGTGGCGAAATTCACTTCAACTCTAAGCTCACCGATATAGAATTGGATGGTGATAAAATAAAAAGAATTACAATAACAAATAACGAAATTCGAAATTCGAAATTCGAAATCCGAATTTTGATACTAGCAACAGGTCATTCTGCTCGAGATATTTTTGAATTATTGCACCGCAAACAAATAATTATTGAAGCTAAACCCTTTGCATTAGGTGTTCGGGTGGAGCATCCACAAGCGTTAATTGATAGTATTCAATACCGCTGCGGTACTCAACGAAGCGAATATTTACCAGCAGCAAGTTACAGTTTGGTGGAGCAAGTAAATGGCCGTGGGGTGTTTAGTTTTTGTATGTGCCCTGGTGGAATTATTGCACCTGCCATGACTGCTCCTGGCGAAATAGTGGTGAATGGTTGGAGTCCTTCTAAGCGAAATAATCCTTTTGCAAATTCGGGAATGGTAGTTTCAATTAATGCCGAAGATTTTAAAGCATTTGAAAAATACGGACCATTGGCCGGTATGTATTTCCAAAAAATGGTGGAGCAAAATTGTTTTGAACAAGGTAATAAAACATTGCAAGCACCTGCGCAACGCATGATAGATTTTGTGAATAATAAATCATCATCTACTTTACCTAATAACTCTTATTTACCCGGAACGGTAAGCAGAAATTTAAGTGAAATATTGCCAAATTATGTGGCAAAAAGTTTGCAAGGAGCCATGAAAGCTTTTGGCAAAAAAATGAATGGATATTTAACAAACGAAGCCATTTTATTATCTACCGAAAGCCGCACATCATCGCCTGTTCGAATACCAAGAAACAAAGAAACATTTGAACATATTCAAATAAAAGGTTTGTATCCGTGTGCCGAAGGTGCAGGCTATGCTGGCGGAATTGTTAGTGCCGCCATGGATGGTGAAAATTGTGCCAAGGCAATTGCAGTGTCTTTTTAAAATATAAAATAGACAAAGTTATACTTTATTAAATTAAGTAAGATGGTAATTTACAACATAAAAACTTTCCATCTTCAATCCTTTTTCGAGTATTTTTTGAATAAATAAATCATACCCACACCAATGGAGAAAATAACAACATAAAAAAATATTCCCATGGTTTTATTTAGTTAATTCTGTTTGCAAAGCAATCATTTTCAAAGCAGTTTCTGCGGCTTCTACGCCTTTGTTTCCGTGCTTTCCACCACTGCGTTCATTTGCTTGTTTTGAATCGTTGGTGGTTAAAACACCAAATACAACTGGCATATTAAACTGCAAACCAACTAACATAATTCCATTGGCACAAGCATCGCTTATAAAATCAAAATGAGGAGTTTCACCTTTAATAATACAGCCAATAGTTATAATGGCATTACACTTTTTGTTTTCTGCTAAAAGCTGCGCACCAAAAGCTAATTCGTAAGCTCCAGGAACATAACTAATCAAAATATTTTTTTCTTTTACACCCATTTTGGTTAAAAAATCAATGGCACCATCGCGCATGGCAAAAGTTATTTCGCTGTTCCATTCAGATACTGCGATACAAATTTTTGTTTTTGTAAAAGCTTTACTTATTTTCAAATCAGTGTTTGAAAGGTTTTTTAAATCGCTTGACATATTTTTATTTATTTATAAAAAAAGAGGCTAACTTTAAAGTGCAGCCTCTTTTTTGTTTATTGTTTATAGTTCGTTAATGCTAGAAACATTGGTCAGTTCGAGCGAAGTCGAGAACAGTTAAAAATGTCTCGACTTCGCTCGACATGACCAATCTGTTCATTGAACGGAGTCGCAAAGACGAATTATCTAAATTATTTATTTTCTTTATTAGCCTTAGCTCTTTCTAAGTATTTATCAACATCGTTAGCTTCAGTTGATTCTGGGTAATCAGATTTAATTTTTTCGTACATGTTTAAAGCATTACTCCAATCTTTTTGCTCTTCGTAAACCAATCCTGCTTTCTTTAAATAAATAGGAGCAGTTAATTTGTTTTTGCCCATGTTAGCAGCTTTGGTGTAGTTTTTTACTGCTTTATCAAAATCGTTCGATTCGCTGTAAGCATCGCCTAATAAGCCAGTAGCAATTGGACCCATTAATTTATTATCAGTATCAAAATCTTCTAATTGAGAAATTGCATTCGCAAAATCGCCTTTTTGCATGTAACAAACACCTGCATAAAAATGAGCTAGATTAGCAGTTTTTGTCATTTTAAAATCATCGGCAATGGCTAAAAAACCAGGTTTATCACCTTTACCATTTAATGCCATATCAAATGAATCTATTTCAAACCAAGCCTGAGCAGGAAAAATTGCCACTTGTGCTTCTTTTTCTTTTGGCTTTAAATAAAACTCTGTAAATGCCCAATATAATGCCACAAAACCTATGATGGCTGAACCAACTATTGTAATAATTTTTTTATTTTCATGGTAAAAATGCTCCACTTTATGGGTAGTTTCCATAATTGTTGCATCTATATCTAATCCTGAATCTTTGTGTTTTTCTGACATTTCCTTTTGTTTTATTGTTAAAATTTATTTTATAGTTTAATATTTTTATTCTGTAATAAATGGATAATTTGGTTCTGAATATACGTCTTCAAATAAAGCCGATTGTTCAGGATAAGGTGAGTTTTCGCTAAATTCAACCGAAGCCAAAATAGTTTCCATTATTTTTTCTTCTATGCTATCTAATTCAGCTTGAGAAGCCCAATTATTATCAGTAATTGCTTTTCTAACTCTTTCCAAAGGATCGCGCATTTTATATTCCTCTACTTCTTCTTTGGTTCTGTATTTTGCCGGGTCACTCATTGAATGTCCGCGGTAACGATAAGTTCTAATTTCTAAAAAAGTTGGACCTTCACCATTTCTTGCTCTGTCGGCTGCTTCAGCAATTGCTGTGTGAACAGCTTCGGCTTGCATTCCATCTACTTCACTACAAGGCATGTCGTATCCTAATCCGATTTTGTAAATATCCATTTGAGTAGTAGTTCTTTCTACTGAAGTTCCCATGGCATAACCATTGTTTTCACAAACAAAAATAATAGGAATTTTCCATAACATAGCCATGTTAAAAGCTTCGTGTAAAGCACCTTGACGAACTGCACCATCGCCAAAATAGCAAACAGTAACTTGTTTTCCGCCTCTGTACATATCGGCAAAAGCCAAACCTGCACCCAAAGGAATTTGACCACCAACTATTCCATGTCCACCAAAAAAATTATGTTCTTTGCTAAATAAATGCATAGAACCGCCTTTTCCTTTTGAACAACCTGTTACTTTTCCATAAAGTTCGGCCATAACAGCATTAGGAGTAATGCCACAAGCCAATGCATGCGCATGATCGCGATAAGCAGTAATAATTCTGTCATCGCTATTTAAAGCACTCATGGTTCCAGCCACAACTGCTTCCTGACCAATGTATAAATGACAAAAGCCTTTTATTTTTTGTTGTCCGTAAAGTTGCGCTGTTTTCTCTTCAAATCTGCGCATTAGCATCATTTGCTCAAACCAATGCATGTAAGTTTCTTTTGTAAAGCTTGTCATAATTTTAAAGGAATGCAAAAAAACAAAAAAATAACTAAGTTAAAAAGGGTTCCCTTTAAAATAATAAACTGATTATCAACTGCAAAATTTAGATTTTTGATTTTTGATTTTTGAATTGATTGAATTCTTTGCTTTTAAAGTCTGATTTTTTATTGAATCAAAACAATAATTTAAGGATAAAATGCCTAATATTATTTTTTTGCCAATTGCCTATTGTCAATTGCCTATTGATTTCACAAAAACATAACATAAAACAGCCTTATTGCATTTGCTCACTCAATAAAACTATTTATTTTCGCACAAATTACAATTAACTTACAAAAATAATTATGACTAAAATAAAAGTAGCCAACCCAGTGGTTGAATTAGATGGTGATGAAATGACTCGCATTATCTGGAAATTTATCAAAGACAAATTGATTTTACCTTACCTAGATTTAGATGTTAAATACTACGATTTGGGAATGGAATATAGAGATGAAACTAATGACCAAGTTACCATAGATGCTGCTGAAGCAATTAAAAAATATGGTGTTGGTATAAAGTGCGCTACCATTACTCCTGACGAACAACGTGTAGAAGAATTTGGCTTAAAACAAATGTGGAAAAGCCCTAACGGAACTATCAGAAATATATTAGATGGAACAGTTTTCCGTGAACCAATTGTTTGTAAAAATGTACCTCGTTTGGTTCCAAACTGGACTGCTCCAATTTGTATTGGTCGTCATGCTTTTGGTGATCAATACCGCGCTACAGATTTTGTAACTAAAGGAAAAGGAAAATTAACCATTACTTTTACTCCAGAAGATGGTTCAGCTGCGCAAAACTTTGAAGTTTATAATTTCAAAAGCGATGGTGTTGCTTTAGCAATGTACAATACTGACGAGAGTATCCGTGGTTTTGCTCATTCATGTTTTAACCAAGCTTTGACAAAAAAATGGCCTTTATATCTTTCAACTAAAAATACCATTTTGAAAAAATATGATGGCAGATTTAAAGATATTTTCGAAGAAATTTATCAAGCAGATTACAAAACCAGATTTACTGAAGCAGGAATTGTTTACGAACACAGATTGATTGATGACATGGTGGCTTCGGCTTTAAAATGGAATGGAAATTTTGTTTGGGCTTGTAAAAACTATGATGGCGATGTTCAATCAGACACCGTTGCGCAAGGTTTTGGTTCATTAGGTTTAATGACTTCGGTGTTAATTACTCCTGATGGAAAAGTAATGGAAGCAGAAGCAGCTCATGGAACTGTAACTCGCCATTACCGCGATCACCAAGCTGGTAAGCCTACTTCAACTAATCCAATTGCAAGTATTTTTGCTTGGACTCGTGGTTTAGAGTTTAGAGGTAAATTAGACAATAACCAAGAGCTAATCAATTTCTGTCATGCGTTAGAAGCTGTTTGTATTGAAACAGTAGAAAGCGGTAAAATGACTAAAGATTTAGCAGTTTGTATTCATGGAAACAAAGTAACTTTAGGCGAACATTACCTAAACACACAAGATTTCTTAGATGCAATTGATACTAATTTAAAAGCTAAATTAGCTTAAATATTGTCTGCAAGAAAACTACAATTTCATCGTTATGCTCGCTATAAAAATGGTCATTTAGGATACTTCGACTACGCTCAGTACAAGTTGTAAACTCCCATATTTTCTAGCATCTCTAGCCTCGAACTTGAAATTTTCTTATCAGACACTATACCCATAATTATCAAATATTTTAAAACCAAAAAAGCCTCGAAATTCGGGGCTTTTTTGGTGTATTATTGAAATTGTAAAGTTACTTATTTTTAGAAATACGTATAAATAATAATAATTTTGCACGTAATACTTATTTGCATAAATTTGCAACTATATTTATAAAAATCAAAGTTTTAAATTATGGACACTAAATTAACTTTAACAATTGAGGAAACGATTATAGAAAAAGCTAAAATATATGCTAAAAATAGTAAAAGAAGCTTATCTGATATCATAGAAAATTATTTAAAAATTATTACTAATGAGAATACCAATGATCAAGTTGAATTAACACCAATAGTTAAATCACTAAAAGGTTCATTTAGTGCGCCTAAAAACTTAGATTACAAAAAAGAATTATCAAAAACTTTGTCTGAAAAATATTTATAAACCATGACAAAAATACTAATTGATACCGATGTGATTTTAGACTTCTTTTTTGACAGAAAACCATTTTCTGAAAATTCAGCAAAAATACTTTCATTATGTGAAGCCAAGGTTGTTAGAGGATATATAACTGCTGTTATTTTAAGCAATGTTTATTACCTTCTTAGGCAAACAGCTACTCATGAAAAAGTAATTGAAAAACTGAAAATATTGATGACTATAATTGAAGTTTTGATAATAGATAAGGAAGTAATTATGTATGCTCTCAATTCAAAATTTAAAGATTTTGAAGATTCATTACAAAATTATGCAGCTGAAATAAATAGTGAAATTGATGTAATTATAACAAGAAACATTAAAGACTATAAAAACAGTAAAATAGGAGTAATGACTCCAGACAATTATTTAGCACTAATAGCTAAAAACTAGTTTAACCCAAAAAGCCTCGAATTTCGAGGCTTTTTGGGTTAAAATCATTTCTACGATCTATTATATTATTAACTATAATTTGTTTAAACCCAGAATACGCATTAGAAAATCTATTATATATTTCCTTTTTTACTCAATATGATTTGGATTGGTTAAACAAAAATGTTTGAAACTAAAATCAAACAAACACAGTAAAACATAATAAGAAATAAAATTTAATTACACTTTGCAAAACTTTTTTTTCTAAGAAGCTGTCTAAAATTGATTATTCAGAATTGTTATGATTATATTTTTCATCAATTAAGGCGCATTTTGAAGTTGCTAGTAGCGCTTCAATCAACAAAAAATGCAACGAAAAGTGACGAAAAATTAAACACCACAAAATTATTACGTGAATTTAGTCAGTTTCATAATATAAATAAACATCTGAAAAATCAATTGGCTTTAGGCCAAATTACCCAATTAATTCTTCCCAATATTCAACCGCTCTGCGAGTATGAGGAATAACTATTGTACCACCAACAATATTGGCAACAGCAAAAATTTCGAACATTTGTTCAGTGGTAACTCCTGCTTCATGGCATTTTCCCAAATGGTATTTTATACAATCATCGCAGCGTAAAACCATGCTGGCAACTAAACCTAACATCTCTTTTACTTGGCTTGTTAATGCACCATCAGCATATGTGTTGCTATCTAGGTTAAATAATCTTTTCAATACTAAGTTTTCAGAACCCAATATTTTGTCATTCATTTTTTCGCGGTACGCGTTAAATTCTTCTACTTTATTCATGTTTTTTAAAGTTTATGGTTAATAGACGATAGACCATAGAAATGGTTAGTCAGCTATAGTCTATCGTCTATATGCTATGGACTATTTACTATCGTCTATTGTCTTTTTCTTTTGCCTTCCAGCATCTTTCAATGCCTTGTTTAAAATGTATTCTATTTGGCCGTTGGTACTACGAAATTCGTCAGCAGCCCATTTCTCAATGCACTCCATCATATCTTTACTTAGGCGTAAAGCAAAAGGTTTTTTCTCGTCTTTGTCGGCCATTTTTATTAGTTTATTGCTGCTAATGCATCAATTTGATATTTATCTTTTAAAAACAATAAATAGGTTTTCATTTTTTCAGATTCATTAGAACCCACAACAATTGTTTTATTGTTTAATAAAACTATTTTGAGTCCTTTGTTACCATAAATATTATAAACTACTCTCCCTGACAACAAATTCTTTCTATATCCAACCCATCCTCCAAACTCAAAGAAAGAATTATACTTATAAATAGAAACAGATTTGATTTCACTCCACTTTATTTCTTTTGTCTTAAACATAAATAAGTTAAATTTTATTTGAATAGATTTTTCGTCAATTCTGGTATTTAGCTTCAAATAAATCAGCATTATCATTACTGAAACAAAAATAAATACAGGTAAAAAAAAGTGAAAACTTAAGGTTGTTTGCTTCAATAATGAAAGCACAAAAATGATGAAACAAATGATTAAAAATGGTATAAAAAAGTATCGCCACTTTTGGTAAAAACCTTGTTCTTCAAAAAATGCTTCCATAATTTATTTAAATTCTTACTATTAACTTATTGCAGCTAAAGCAGCAATTTGATATTTGCCTTTTAAATACAACAAATAGGTTTTCATTTTTTCTGATTCTTTGGTTCCAACCATCACCACATTCCCATCGTTCAATGTAATTTGTAAACCAATATTTCCTGATACACTAAATGCACGGTTTCTTCTGTTCCAGCCTCGGTATCCCCAACCTCCATATTCCCAAATAGGATTGTATTTTCTAATTTCAACCAACTTAATATTTTCCCATTTGTATTCCTTAAAATGACGGTGAAAAAATCCAAATTTTACTGAAATTCCTTTGTCATCAATTCTTGAATGTAACCACAAAAAATAAAAGAAAATTACTACTACCACCATTATAATGAATGGGAAAATTAATTCTTCAATTGGTTGATTTGAGCTTGCATACATTGGTGCTGCTGACAATACTAATATTGCCAACATTATCATCCTCCAGTTTTTTATAAAATTTTGTTCTTCTGAAAATGCTTCCATAACTATTTTTTGATTGAATGATTTTTGATTTTAAAATTGATAATTGCCCATTACTTATTGATGCAAAGTTCCTGTATTGATAACCGGATTGGCTGCTTTATCGCTACACAAAACCACCATTAAATTACTAACCATGGCAGCTTTTTTATCATCATCTAAATCTATAATGTTTTTAGCCGATAACTGTTTCAATGCTAATTCTACCATGCCAACTGCACCTTCTACAATTTTTATTCTGGCTGCAACAATTGCTGTAGCTTGTTGGCGTTGAAGCATTGCTCCTGCTATTTCTTGTGCATACGATAAGTTGCTAATTCTTGCTTCCATTACTTCAATTCCTGCAATTACCAAACGTTCAGTTAATTCATTTACCAACTCTTCATGCACTTCATTATTACCTGATCGCAATGAAATTTCTGCTTGTTCATCATCAAAATTATCATAAGGATAAGTGCCTGCCAATTTCCGAATGGCCGATTCACTTTGAATTTTTACAAAGCTTTCGTAATCGTTAATTTCAAAAGCAGCTTTAAAAGTATCAGCAACTCGCCAAACCAATACTATTCCAATCATAATTGGATTACCCAATTTGTCGTTTACTTTAATGGGTTGACTATCTAGGTTTCGGGCACGTAAGGAGATTTTCTTTTTTAATAAAAATGGATTTGCCCAATAAAAGCCATTGTCTTTTGCGGTTCCTACATATTTACCAAAAAGAGTTAACACCAAAGATTCGTTTGGTTGTATAATATAAAAACCTGCTAAAAGTGTTACCAACACCAATAATATTGGAATGAGTAAAAACATTTTAAACATAATAAGTACTACAAAGCCAGCAATTATGCCAACTAAAAGTAAAAATAATAATCCAAATCCCGTGCTACCTTTAAATTCAATTTCGTTTTTCATAATTTATTTTGATATCAATTTGATATCACAATGATAGTACAAAAAAGTAATACGTTCCAAATTTATTTTCACAAAATTGTTGAACGGTAAAAAGTTTTGATGAAAGCAAAAAAGTGGATTTCAAAAAAAACCTCAACAAAAATTTGCTGAGGTTTCTGAGAAATAGAATGAAATACGAACTGCACAAAAATTTTAGTTTTTTATCATTTTAAACCTGAATATCTGTTGGTTCATTTCATAGGAAACTATATAAACACCTTTGGTTAAATTGTCCAAATTATTCAAATGAATGACACCATTATTTACTAAATATTCATCTTTCAATTTAAGTCTTCCATCTATTGAAAAAATATTTACAGGAATACTTTTTTCATTGTAATTATCCAAAACAATATTTACCTCATTTGATACTGGGTTTGGATAAAACATTGGTTGTTTTTTGTCTGTTTTATTCAAATTTGTAGTACTGTTTTCTTGGTAAAGTCTAATATAATCAATCTCTAAAGCACCTTGTGTAAAGTTAGCTGCAATGCTAGGCTGTACAGCAAAATTTACAAGAAAATATTGCTCAGCATCAAAAGGCCAAGTACTGGCATTTTTTATAGTTGGATTATAAGTGTAATGAATCTTTGAATCCACACTAAAAACCATTTTTTCAGCAGTCCATTCCATAGCGTAAACATGAAAAGCGGTAGAAGCCGTACTGATAGTTTGACCACCTAAATTTACAGTTCCACCAAAACTTGAAGGTGTATGAATGGCGCTTTGAACAAAATTTTGATTTCCTCCCCAATGTTCCAAAATATCAACTTCGCCACAAGCAGGCCAGTTAGTATTCCCAAAACCTAAACTATCCCAAAAGGCCCCATCTTCGTTTATATTTTTCCCTAAAAGCCATACTGCTGGCCAAGTACCATTACCAGTTGGGAGTTTTGCTCTAAACTCTACCCTGCCATATTTAAAAGCAAATTTTGAATTTAACCTTGCTGAAGTATATTGTTTTGTAAATCCTTGGTCGGTAAACGATTCTTTTTTGGCAATTACTTTTAAAATACCATTTTCAACTATTGAATTTTCTATTCTGTTGGTATAATGTTGTACTTCTCCATTGAACCAACTTCCTCCTCCTGGAAGTCTTGTTTGATGATACCACTTTTTATCATCTACCTTTCCACTGCTATCAAACTCATCAGACCATACCAAATTTTTGAAAATGGTGTTTAACGAATCTGATTTTTCATAGTTAAAATCATCGATGTAAGCTATTACCTGATCCGTATTGTTTTCGCCATTTACTTGAATCAAAATTCTGTTCAAATCAATTCTCAATTTTGGATGAACAGATCCGCTATTTAAATTGATAAATTTATCTTTTTCAAAATCGAAACTAATGGTTTGCCATTGGTTTAAAACAATGGGCTTTATAATTTCGGTTTGGGTTGACCAAGGCTCCGATAATTTTCCATCTTGTAGTTTCAACGAAACCTGATTAGGCTGATTTCCAGTTAGTGTATTTGATGCAACATAAATTTTAATTGAAAAAATATTGCTCTTACTTAAATCAAGGTTTTTGGTTAAATCAAATCTAATATTGGCATACAAACCACCGTTGTCTTTGTATTCTAAAACAGTGTTTGAGGTGTTTATACTTTGCTTAAAAGGATTGGCAAAATTGGTATCAATTGAACATGCATCGGCATACCATGAGCTAATATTTCCGTTGCCTTCAAAATCATCTTTGATGGCTTGTGCATTGATATTTGCTGTAAAACAAAACAAGAAAATAGGTAGTAAAAAATTGCGCATAAAATTGTAATATGGTTTGGTTTAAATAATAATTCGGGTTTAAATAAGCAACAACACTCAAGCCTGTTTTTTGTTTTGTTTTGCTTGCCGCAATATATGTTAATTGTTTTTCAAAAACGCTAATAATTCTTCCGATTTTTGTGTGCCAATCAATATTTTATCTCCATTTTTTAAAACTAATTGTAAGCCCATATTTCCTGAAATATTATATGCTTTTCCATTGTTAAAACTAAAACGGTAACCCCAACCGCCATATTCTTTAATTGGTTTATATTTTCTCACTTCTATGGTAGCTACATCACTCCAATTAAAATATAGTGTTTTAAAATGTAGTGGAAACAATTGAATATAAATTCCTTCTTTATTGATTAATGTAGTTAGCTTTAAAGAAATTAGCAGCAAATTTCCTAAGAATATAATTGTTAAAGGTGCAATTGAAGCAAATGACAAAGGCATTTTTACAAAATTTAAAATTGAAAAAATAGTTAGCGTTAGCATTAGCACAATAACCCAAGCTTGTTTTACTTTTTGTGTTTCTATGAAAGATTCTTCCATTAATTTAACTAATAATTTTGAAGTTAAATGCGCCATTTTTAGTAGCTCCATATACTCTTAACCAAATTGGCAACACTGCTTCAGTGGCTCTTGCAGCAGTTAAATCACCTAGATCTAGTATAAATTCATTTTTCCAACCAAATTCATTTAGTAAAGCAATTACTTTACTTTTAGCATCAGCATCATTTCCACAAATATAATTCACATGTTCGCCATTGCCAATCATATTGGGGTTTACCATTAAACCGCACCACATGGTATTTAAGGTTTTTATCACTTTTGATTTAGGAAATGTTCTTTGAATTTCTTCACCTAATGAATTGGTATTTGACAAAGCAGGAATCAAAGATGGTGGCATTCCATTACTAAAATCTAATGGATTAGCAATGTCAATAATTATTTTTCCATCCAATGTATAATCTGCCGATTTTAAAGCATCTAAACTAACTTCGCCTTTGGTACAATTAAAAATAATTTCAGCAAAACTAGCTGCATCGGCAAAAGTGCCATTGCTTGCTTTTCCATTACTTTTTGCAACAAAAGCTAAGGCTTTTTCATTATTTATGGTTCTTGAACCCATCATTACTTCATGTCCTAGTTCTACTAATTTGGAACCAATAGTATCTCCCACATTTCCTGTTCCTAATACTGCTATTTTCATATTTGATTTTATTACAATTTCAAGTATCAAATTTATTTAAAAACTAGTAATGTCAAAATCAATTT
The DNA here is from genome assembly GCA_049318585.1 of Bacteroidia bacterium. Taxonomy (GTDB): domain Bacteria; phylum Bacteroidota; class Bacteroidia; order UKL13-3; family UKL13-3; genus JAAFJM01. Next base: position 13,833 of record JBMOGB010000024.1, read on the forward strand.
TTTGTAAATAAAAAACCAAGAAGAATTTGGATTTCATTATTGCGAAATATTGAACTAATTTGCGCCTGTTTTTATGAATAATTCTGAACCAAAAAGATATTTAGTAACAGCGGCTTTGCCTTATGCAAACGGCCCTGTTCATATAGGCCATTTAGCTGGCTGTTACCTTCCTGCCGATATTTATGTACGTTACTTAAAAGCGCAAGGAAAAGAAGTGCTTTTTATTTGTGGCAGCGATGAGCATGGCGTACCCATTACCATTAAAGCTAAAAAAGAAGGAATTACTCCACAACAAGTGGTTGACAAATACGATGGCATTATGAAAAATGCTTTCAAAGATTTTGGTATAGATTTTTCATATTATGGCCGAACTTCTTCAAAAACTCACCACGATACTGCGCAAGAATTTTTTAGGAATTTATATGATAAAGGAATTTTTAAAGAAGAAATTACCAATCAATATTATGATGTTGAAGCCAATCAGTTTTTAGCTGATAGATACATTACTGGAACTTGCCCGCGCTGCGGAAATCCTAGTGCTTATGGCGATCAATGTGAAAAATGTGGAACAACTTTAAGTCCTACTGATTTAATTAATCCAAAGTCGGCTTTGAGTGGCGCCACTCCTGTTTTAAAGGAAACTAAAAATTGGTTTTTGCCAATGGATACCATTCAACAATCAGCACAATTTCAGGAATATATTAAACGTTTTGATGGTTGGAAAAGTAATATAAAAGGTCAGTGTAGTAGCTGGCTTACAGAAGGTTTACAACCCAGAGCCATGACCCGTGATTTGGATTGGGGCGTTCCTGTTCCAGTTGAAGGTGCCGATGGCAAAGTTTTATATGTTTGGTTCGATGCGCCTATTGGTTATATCAGTGCTACTAAAGAATTTTTGGCAAGTCCATCGTCTATAGACCATGGACCATGGACTAATTGGTGGCAAAACGAAGATACAGCGCTCATTCATTTTATTGGTAAAGATAATATTGTATTTCATGCCATTATTTTTCCAATGATGTTAATGACACATGGTAAATATATTTTGCCAACCAATGTGCCTGCTAACGAGTTTTTAAATTTAGAAGGTGATAAAATTTCTACAAGTAGAAATTGGGCAGTTTGGTTGCACGAATATTTGGTTGATTTCCCTAACAGACAAGATGAATTGCGTTATGTTTTAACCAGCATTGCACCCGAAACCAAAGACAGTGAGTTTACTTGGAAAGATTACCAAACCCGCATAAACAGTGAATTGGTAAGCATTTTCGGTAATTTTGTAAATAGGGTTTTGGTGCTAAGCGATAAGTTTTATGAAGGAAAAATACCAGTTATCAATTCACCATTAACAGATGAAAAATTATTGACTTGTCGCCAAGTTTGTTTTGATGGAGTAGCTCAAAGTTCACATGCCATGCTTGAAGATTTAGATGCAGTAAAATTACGTGATGCACAAGCAGAATTTATCAATATTGCAAGAGCAGGAAACAAATATTTGGCCGATACTGAACCTTGGAAACTCATCAAAACAGATGCTGAAAGTGTAAAACAAATTATGTTTGATGCTTTGCAAATTTGTGCTAAGTTAGCCATTGCTGCAGCACCATTTTTACCTCATACTGCCAATAAATTAAAGTCAATGTTAGGTGAGGACAACCTACATTGGAGTTTGTTATTTAACGAAAATATTTTAATGGAAAATCATCAACTTGGTAAGCACGAAATATTGTACAAACAAGTGGAAGATGAAGAAATTCAAAAGCAACTAACTCGTTTGGAAGAAATAAAAAAAACAAATAGTGAACAACCTATAAAAACCCAAACTTTAGCTGAGTTAAAACCCGATATTAACTACGAGGATTTTGAAAAATTAGACTTAAGGGTTGGTAAAATTTTGGAAGCAGAAAAAGTTCCAAAAGCTGATAAATTACTTAAACTTACGGTTGATTTAGGTTTTGAGAAACGAACTATTTTAAGTGGGATTGCTGAATATTACAAACCAGAAGAATTGGTAGGTAAATTAGTAACTGTAGTAGCCAATTTAGCACCAAGAAAAATAAGAGGAATTGAAAGCCAAGGCATGTTACTTATGGCTGGAAACGATTTTGGAAAATTGTACAATGTAAGTACAGAAAAAGACATTGAATTAGGAAGTGTAGTTAAATAATATCAGCCTAAATAGTTAATATTCATATTTATAGCCAATAAGTTTTATTTTCAAAAATGTTTCAAAAATTATATTTTCAAAAATTATTATTCTTCCGTATTCTATTAGTTTTATTAATTTATTCCATTTGCAGAATAGTATTTTTGATATTTAACCCTGCCTTTTACCAATTTGGATTTAATGAAATAGCCTACGCATTTTATGTAGGACTTTTATTCGATTTTTCAGCCATTATTTACTCCAACTCATTATTTATATTATTACATGTTTTTCCATTTAAATTTAGAGAAAATAATGGCTATCAATTATTTTTAAAATGGTATTTTTATATTGTAAATAGCATAGCCGTTTTCTTAAATTTAATTGATACAGAATATTACCGTTTTTCCGGAAAACGTTCTGGCTTAGAATTAATCAAAATGGCCGAAGAGTTAAGTGGTGTATGGAGAAATTATTTGATAGACTATTGGTATATTCTTATATTATTATTTGTAATTATTTATATTCTTTATTATTTTTATAGGGCTATTGATTTAAAAATAAAAAATAAAAAAATAAACTATATTCCTTTACAGTATAAAATAGAATATTTATGTTTACTTCTAATTGCAATAATTACATTTTTGGGAGCAAGAGGCGGAGTGAATTTAACACCAATTAGTACCTTTGATGCAGCTAGAATAAGTAGAGCAGAATTAGTTCCATTAATTGTTAATACGCCATTCCAATTTATTGTAAGTACACAGCAAGTAGGCTTGAAAACAGAAAATTATTTCCCTAGTACTATTGTTAAAAAATACTATAACCCAATAAAAAAACCATCTAATATAAAAACACAAAATAGCAAACCAAATATTGTAATTCTAATAATTGAAAGTTTAGGAAAAGAATATGTTGGTTATTTTAAAAAAGGAAAAAGTCTTACACCATTTATTGATTCTCTCATGACAAAAAGTTTAGTTTTTAATCATGCTTATGCAAATGGAAAACGTTCAATTGAAGGTGTTCCTGCCATTGAATCATCATTACCAACTTGGATGGAAAATGATTATCCAAATAGTTACTATCAAGCAAATAAACTAAAAAGTATCGGTTCGTATTTAAGTGAAATTGGCTATGAATCAAGTTTTTATCATGGTGGTAAAAATGGTACCATGAGTTTTGATAATTTTACTGCTATAACAAATGGCGGCAGCTATTTTGGTAAAAATGAATATCCAAATTTAGCAGATTTTGATAACCATTGGGGAATATTTGATGAGCCTTACTTACAATATTTTGCAAAACAATTAAGTAGCAATAAAACACCTTTTTTTAGTAGTGTATTTACCTTGTCATCACACCATCCATATAGCATTCCTGAGCATTTAGCAAGTAAATTCACAGAGGGCACTTTACCCATTCACCGAACTATAAAATATTCGGATTATGCTTTGCAACAATTTTTTGAAACAGCAAAAAAAGAAACTTGGTTTAACAATACCATTTTTATAATTACGGCTGATCATTCGGCTGAAAATGAAAAACCATATTATCAAACCACACAAGGGAAATTTGAAATTCCATTGTTTGTTTTTAGTGCCAATGGCAATTTGGTTAAAGCAGAAAACAATCAAAATACCATTCAACAAATTGATATTATGCCCATGGTTTTGAACTATGTAGGTTATAATAAATCGTATTTTAGTTTTGGCGAAGAAGTTAACAAAACCAACTGGGCCATGCAATTAACTAGTGGATTTTATCAGTATATTTCATGGCCTTATGTATATCATTTTGATGGCAAAAAAGGCATTGGTTTTTTTGACTTAAAAAACGATGGTTTGATGCATAAAAACGAATTAGAAAACCAAAAATATATTAAACAAATAGGTAGAATAGATAGCACTGTAAAGTGCATTATTCAGCAATATAATTTCGATCTGATTAACAATAAAACAACAGAATAAACAAAACAAAAATGACAAATAAAAACTCAACACTTAAGAATTTTAGAATAATAGCATTCACAGAAGGTGTATCATATTTGGTATTATTATTTATAGCAATGCCTTTAAAATACATGTTACACATACCTGAGCCAGTAAAATATTTTGGCTGGCTACACGGAGTTTTATTTGTGCTTTATGGCATTTTATTATTACAAGTTTTTATTGTTTTAAAATGGAGTTTTTTTAAAACATTAGTAGCTTTTGTGGTTTCATTAATTCCTTTTGGTACATTTTGGTTAGAAGCAAAACTTAAAAAAGAACAGTTAGAATTAGAAGGCAAATGATTGATTTTTTGACATAAATTTAAATAAATAAGAACATTAGTCATTATATACTTTGAGTGTAATCATTTGCATTGAAACCACAATCAAAATATATTTGACCAACTGATTATCAAAACTCAAACAAAGATTTTATGTCAAAAAATTTGCTCATATTACTAGAAGACAACACAAATGCAGAGGCATTAATTGATCAAAGTAAAGCCATAGTAAGTGCTTCGTTTTTAAAGGATTCAACAGGAGCTTATATTGAAGGCATTAGTCATAACGGTACTGATAAATTATTTAAAGAAAACAATAATGAATTGAGTCAATATGGTTATGCTGAAATCATAGAAAAAATAATGCGTGATAATCCTATCAATAATGATGCGATTATTGGTAATTTTATTCAAAAATGCACTGATTTAAACCTTAAAATTGATGTATTATTTAACAATGACAAGTTGAATAAAAATAATTTTGAAACAAAATCAATGTATTATGACTTGTTTATTATTGGTAAAGAAATAATAAGTAAAAGTTTTCAAAGTAAAAGTGGCAAAAACCACATTGAAAAACTATTGTCTCATAGCAAATGTCCTCTGTTATTACTTCCTTCAAAAAAGTACGAAATAAAAAACATAATTTTACTTTTTGATGGTACAACCACTTCGTTTGAAGCCATAAAATTATTTACCTATTTAATTAGTGATCAAACAAAAAATGCTACTTTGCAGTTAATAGTAAAATCAACAACTGAGGCAAATAAAGAAGAGAAATTCTTGATAAATTATATAAAAACTTATCGTTTAAATTTTTCTGTTACTAGAATTGATCCAGCATTTTATGAAGAAGAATTGTTTACTATTTTAGATCAATTTGAAAACTTTTTATTAGTTGCTGGAAGCAATAGAAAAGACATTATTACCGATTTAATGAAAAACGAAAAGTCGTATTTTATGCAAGAGAACAAAAGCATATTTATGATTTAATTTTTTTGAGAAAGTATGATAGAAACGAAAACGAAAAAAATTCAAGCTACTTGTTATCATTGTGGCGATTTTTGTATAGAAAACGAAATTCAAATTGCCGATAAAACATTTTGTTGTAATGGCTGTAAAAATGTTTTTACTTTATTAACTGATAATAATTTAACATCGTATTATACCATAGAAAAAACTCCTGGAAAATCACTAAAACAAAGCATTGGTAATAAATTTGCTTATTTAGACGACCCCAATATTCAAACAAAAATTATTGATTATATTGATGCGAAAATTGCTCGTCTTCAATTTAAAATTCCTAATATTCATTGCAGTAGTTGCATTTATTTGCTTGAAAATTTATATAAAATAAATAATGCAGTAGTAGCTGTTAGGGTAAATTTTTTAAAGAAAAATGCCAATATTGTTTACGATGTAAATAAAATTTCATTACGAGAATTAGTAGAATTATTAGCAAGCATTGGTTATGAACCTTCGTTTAATATGAGCGATATAGACAATGTAAAACCATTGAACCCAAACCGGAAATTATTGTTTCAAATAGGAGTGGCTGGTTTTTGTTTTGGAAATATAATGCTTGTGAGTTTTCCTGAATATTTTGGATTAGACAATACTACTAAACATTATCTTTCTCCTGCATTTGGCTTTATAAATCTAGCACTTTCTATTCCTACATTTTTATATAGCGGACAAGATTATTTGATAGGTGCTTACAAAGGTTTGAGAAAAAAATTAATAACCATAGATGTGCCATTGGCATTGGGTTTAATCGTATTATTTATTCGTAATTTTTATGAAATACTTTCACATACAGGTTTAGGATATTGTGATACATTGGCTGGTTTAATTTTCTTTTTGTTGATAGGGAAATGGTTTCAACAAAAAACTTATGATTCGCTTTCATTTGAAAGAGATTACAAATCATATTTTCCAATTTCGGTAGTAACTATTAACGAAAACAAAACCACAACTGTTGCCATCGACAAATTGAAGATAGGAGATAGAATACTGATTAGGAACAATGAAATCATTCCAACCGATAGTATTTTATTAAAAGGTAAAGCCAATATTGATTTCAGTTTTGTATCGGGCGAGAAAGAGTCAATAGCAAAGGAGTTGGGCGAAATTATTTTTGCTGGTGGTAAACAAACCAGTGGAAATATAGAACTTGAAGTAAAAAAATTAACAGAACAAAGTTACTTAACACAACTTTGGAATAACGATATTTTTGCTAAAGAAAATAACAGTAAAGTTGAAACTTTTCAAACCAAAGTAAGTAAGTATTTTACTTATGCTTTATTAGCTATTGCTTTAAGTTCGGCAGCATTTTGGGCTGTGTATGATACCAGTAAAATAATTCATGCTTTTACCTCAGTGTTAATTATTGCTTGTCCATGTGCTTTAGCGCTTTCAAGTCCGTTTGCCCTTGGCAATGCCATGAGAAATTTAGGTAGAAATAAATTTTATTTAAAATCGGCAAGTGTGGTAGAAAATATTGCCAATATGAACACCATTGTTTTTGATAAAACTGGAACAATTACACAAAGCAATGATTCAAAAATTAGCTTTATAGGCGATACTTTAAGTGAGTTTGAAAAAGAACTTATTTTTTCAGTTACTCAAAACTCCATTCATCCGTTAAGCAAACAAATTGCTCAATATTTGAACATAAATTCAGCTATAATTCTAAATGATTTTAAAGAAATAACAGGAAAAGGAATTGATGCAAATGTGGCTGGAAATAATTTAATGGTTGGTTCGGCTAGTTTTTTAAATATAAAAGAAGAAGAGAACTCAATTTTAAATACAAAAATTTACATAAAAATTAATCAAGAAAATAAAGGTTGCTTTGTAATTAACCATACATACAGAGCGGGTTTGAAGAAAGTAATTAGTAATTTATCAAATCAATTTTCATTACACCTTTTATCGGGCGATAACGAGTTAGAAAAAACATATTTGCAAACAATTTTCCCTGCAAAGTCTGAATTATTATTTAAGCAAAATCCTTCCGATAAATTACTTTATATAAACACATTGCAAGGCAACAATAATAAAGTAATAATGGTGGGCGATGGATTGAATGACGCTGGAGCTTTGAAAGCAGCAAATGTTGGAATTAGTTTAAGTGAAGATACTGCAAGTTTTTCTCCAAGTAGCGATGTAATAATGGATGCAACTAATTTTGAATATTTACCTCAATATTTACAATATTGTAAAAACACCATGAAGGTTATTTATGTAAGTTTTGTATTATCATTGTTGTATAATTTAATTGGCTTAAGTTATGCTGTAAGTGGAACATTATCGCCAGTAATAGCAGCCATACTTATGCCAATAAGTTCGGTTACAGTTATAGGTTTTACAAGTATTAGTACGTATTTGTTAGCAAGGAAAATGAAATAAAGACCATAGACCATAGCAAAATTTTCTATGGTCCATGGTCTATCGACTATAAACTAAAAAAAAAAAATGAAAATAATGTTTATATTAATTGGATGCAGTTTTATATTAGCCATTGGCTTTTTAGCTGCATTTATTTGGATGGTAAAAAGTGGTCAAATAGATGATGACTATACACCATCGGTTAGAATACTATTTGACGATGGTACAGAATCAGAAAAAAAAGATTTGTAAAAATCAAGAAGTTATTATGACTTGAGTCATATTTAAAAGTAAAAACTCTCAAGTCGAAACTTGAAATTTTCTTTTGTCATAAAAATGTAAAACATGTATGTTTGTTTCACTTTATAAACACACATTATATGCAAACAGAAAAATTTCAATACGACAATCGAATCGTAAGAAACTTTGCCATAGCCACCATGGTTTTTGGTATTGTAGGAATGCTAGTTGGCCTACTTGTAGCTATTCAGCTATATGAACCCGCGGCCAATTTAGGAAATCAGTACACTTCATTTGGGAGGATTCGTCCGCTACATACCAATGCAATTATTTTTGCATTTGTAGGAAATGCAGTTTTTATGGGCGTTTACTATTCGCTTCAGCGATTATGTAAAGCCAGAATGTTCAGTGACCTTTTAAGTAATATTCACTTTTGGGGTTGGCAATTAATTATAGTTGCAGCTGCAGTTACTTTACCATTAGGTATTACTACTTCAAAAGAATATGCTGAGTTAGAATGGCCAATAGATATAGCCATTACAGTTATTTGGGTGGTATTTGGTTGGAACATGTTTGGTACTATTTTAAAACGTAGAGAACGCCACATGTATGTTGCAATTTGGTTTTATATAGCCACATTTGTTACAGTTGCTGTATTGCATTTGGTAAATTCGTTTGAGTTACCAGTTTCTATGTTTAAAAGTTACTCATGGTACGCAGGTGTTCAAGATGCTTTAGTACAATGGTGGTATGGACATAATGCTGTTGCATTTTTCTTAACAACTCCATTTTTAGGTATGATGTATTATTATTTACCAAAAGCGGTAGATAGACCAGTTTATTCTTACAAACTTTCTATTTTACATTTCTGGACTTTAATATTTTTATACATTTGGGCTGGCCCACATCATTTATTATATTCTTCATTACCTGATTGGGCTCAATCGTTAGGTGTTGCATTTTCTATTATGTTAATCGCTCCATCGTGGGGTGGTATGATAAATGGATTGTTAACTTTACGTGGCGCTTGGGACAAAGTAAGAGATGAACCTGTATTGAAATTCTTTGCTGTAGGTGTTACTGCTTATGGTATGTCAACTTTTGAAGGACCAATGCTTTCGTTGAAAAACGTAAATGCGATTGCGCATTTTACTGATTGGATTGTTGCCCACGTTCACGTAGGTGCATTAGGTTGGAATGGCTTTATGACTTTTGGTATTTTGTATTGGTTAATTCCTAGAATTTATAATACAAAATTACATTCTAAGAAAATGGCAAATTTCCATTTCTGGATAGGTACTTTAGGTATTTTATTCTATACTGTTCCAATGTATTGGAGTGGATTTACACAAGGTTTAATGTGGAAAGAATTTACAGAAGCTGGTCAATTAAAATATGAATTTTTAGACACCACTAAACAAGTACTTTCTTTACATGTATTGCGTTCATTTGGTGGAACTTTATTCTTAGTTGGAACTTTAGTAATGGTTTATAATATAGTAAAAACCATGCTTGCTGGTAGTTTAGTAGCCAATGAAAACGCAGAAGCTCCAGCTTTAGAGAAAAATTATACTCCTACTGGTCATGCTTCATATTGGCACAAGGCTTTAGAGCGCAAACCAATGACATTTATGGTGCTTTCAATTGTAGTAATATTAATTGGTGGTGCAGTAGAAATGTTGCCTACATTCTTAATTAAATCAAACATTCCAACTATAACAAGTGTAAAACCTTATACTCCTTTAGAATTACAAGGAAGAGATTTATACATTCGTGAAGGTTGCGTTGGTTGCCATTCACAAATGATTCGTCCGTTTAGAAGCGAAACAGAGCGTTATGGCGAATACTCTAAAGCAGGTGAGTATGTTTATGACCATCCATTTTTATGGGGCTCAAAACGTACAGGACCAGATTTAATGCGTGAAGGTGGAAAATATCCAAATTCATGGCATTATAACCACATGATAGACCCAAGATCAATGTCACCAGGCTCTATTATGCCAGCATACCAATGGTTAGCCGATCAAACTTTAGACGTTTCGAATACAAAAGCTAAAATAAATGCTATGCGTACTTTAGGCGTTCCTTATGAAGCTGGATACGAAGAAAAAGCAGAGGAAGATTTAAAAACTCAAGCAAAAAGTATTAGCGATAATTTAGCTCTTGAAAAAATAAAATTGGATAGCGATAAAGAGTTAATTGCAATTATTGCATACTTACAAAGATTGGGTACTGATATTAAATTAAATAAACCAGCCACAAACTAATTTAAAAAAAATATATGTTTCGTAACTTATTGCATGAAATAACCGGTATAGGCATTTATCAAATGTTTTCACTAGTTGTATTTTCTGGGTTTTTTGTATTAGTAGCCATTTGGTTATTTAAAACAAAAAAGGAATACATTGATGAAATGAAAAATAAACCGCTTGAATAATGTTAAACATAAAAAAATGAATAAAATGAAAATAAAAATATTTTTAGCCAGTTTGATTTTATTGCTAAGCAATAGAAGTATGGCAGCAGCAGCCACATTTAATTATGGCGATTTTGATACACTTTACATAAAAGTAATGAGTGTAATTATATTAATACTTATCCTAATTGTGGTTGGTTTATTATACATGACTTTAGTAGCCATGAAAAAAATTAACAAGCCAGAAAATGCACAAGAAGAAGAAAGAACAACGGTAGAAAAATTATTCTCTCTACACTCATTAAAACACGAAAAAGAATTGATGTTAGATGAGAATTTTGATGGAATTGTAGAGCTTGATAATCCTACACCACCATGGTTTAACTTTATGTTTTATACCACTATTGTAGTGGCAATAATATATGGTTTATGGTATCATGCTGGAAGTGGAAAACTACAAACTGCAGAATATGAAGATCAATTAGCAGAAGCTGAAGTGGCTAAAACTGCTTACTTAAAAAAAGTAGGTAATGCCATAGATGAAAGCAATGTAAAAGCAATTGCCGATGCTAAACAATTAGCCGAAGGTAAAACATTATTTAATGCTAAATGTGCAGTTTGTCATAGAGAAGATGCAGGTGGAAATGTTGGTCCTAATTTAACTGATGAGTTTTGGTTACATGGTGGTCAAGTATCCGACATTTTTAAAACAATAAAATATGGTGTTACAGGCAAAGGAATGATTGCTTGGGAAAAATCATTGAATGGTTTACAAATGGCTCAATTAGCAAGTTATATTTTAACTTTACAAGGCACAAATCCAGTAGCACCTAAAGCTCCGCAAGGAACTAAAATTGAAGCAAGTTCTGCTACAGATACTACAAAAGTAGCTGATGTTAAAACTGATAGTTTAGTAACAGCTTCAAAATAATTATTAAACCACATAGAAACATAGAAAACATAGAATAAAACTATGAAAAACTATGTATCTATGTGGTTCATTTTTTTTAGGACAAATATTAAATAAAAGTAGTTCCTAAAATTAGTTAGCAAATACAATTTATAACAAAATAATGCAAAAAGTAGAGCCTGCAAAGGCATTAGATGGTGAACATTTTCGCGATAGTTTACCAAATGTAAACGAAACAGGAAAAAGACTTTGGATTTTTTCGAAAAAACCTAAAGGTAGTTTGTATTTTTATCGAACGTTATTTGCATGGTTTTTATATATTGTATTTTTTACAAGTCCTTTTATAAAAATGAATGGACACCAAATGCTTTTGTTCAATGTATTAGAACGAAAGTTTATTATTTTTGGAATGCCTTTTTGGCCTCAAGATTTAAACTTGTTTGCATTATTGATGCTTACATTTATTTTATTTATCATTGTGTTTACCGTATTATTTGGGCGTGTTTGGTGCGGTTGGGCTTGCCCTCAAACCATTTTTATGGAAATGCTTTTCCGCAAAATTGAATACTTAATAGAAGGAGATTATACCCAACAAAAAAAATTAGCAAGCCAGGATTGGAATACAGAAAAAATTGCTAAAAAAACTATTAAACATGTCGTTTTTTATTTGATATCCTTTCTAATTGCAAATACATTTTTAGCTTATACCATTGGCGTTCATAATTTAAAATTACTAATAACCGATGGCCCTTTGGCTCATTTAGGAAAACTATCAGCATTATTGCTTTTTTCTACCATTTTTTACTTTGTATTTGCATTTTTACGCGAAATAGTTTGTGTAATTATTTGTCCTTATGGAAGGTTACAAGGCTTAATGCTTGACCAAAGTTCCATTGTAGTTGCTTATGATTATATTCGTGGAGAACCAAGAGGAAAAGCACTAAAACAAGAAAATGCAGAAATAAAAGGCGATTGTATTGACTGTAAATTATGTGTTAACGTATGCCCAACTGGAATAGATATTAGAAACGGAACTCAGTTAGAATGTACCAACTGTACTGCTTGTGTAGATGCTTGTGATGAAGTAATGTTGAAGATAGATAAGCCAAAACGTTTGATTGGTTTTAACTCAAAAAATGGAATTGAAAAAAGTGAAGGATTCAAGTTTTCGTTGCGTAATGTTGGCTATTCAATTGTATTAATTATTTTGTTTTCGGTTTTGGTATTTTTGGTAGCAAGTAGAAAAGAAGTAGAAACTACTTTAAACAGAACTGCAGGTATGCTTTACCAAACTCAAGCCAATGGAAGTATTAGTAATTTATACAATATAGAGTTTGTAAATAAAACTTTCGATTCAATTCCAATAGAACTAGAATTGGTAAAACCTAAAGGGAAAATTGTATTGATAGACCATAAAAATATTATTATTCCTAACGATGAATTAGAAAAAACTAGTTTCTTTATTGAAGTTGATCCAAAATCGATTGAAAGCAATAGGAATGAAGTAATAATAAATGTAAAAAGTAAAGGTGTTTATATTGAACAAATAAAGTCTAACTTTTTGGCTCCTGTTGATTAAATTTGTAAAAAAAATATTTGTAAAATGAAAATTACTTGGGGAACAAAATTAGTTGTTTTTATGGCCATGTTCATGGGCTTTATTATATTAATGGCGGTAAGAATGATGAAGGAAGATATTTCGTTAATTCAAACAGATTACTACGAAAAAGGCGAAAACTATCAAACTACCATTGATGAAAATAAAGGAGTGGATAGCCTTATTATTTTTCAATTTATTCAAAATAATAGTGAATCAATTTTAGCAATAAAAAACTTGAAGAGTAATCCAATTTCAAACGCTAAATTACAATTGATTTATTTGGCCAATAAAGCCAATGACAAGGAATTTGATGTTCAAATAATAGATAGCATAACTACTAAGTTTGATTTGTCAAACTTTGAAAAAGGTAATTGGATTACGAGGTTAAATTGGAGCGATAAAAACGGAAAACATTATTCGGAAAAAACTTTTAAAATCCAATAATTCCCATGCTTTTCTTAACTGCTTTCATTACTGGTTTGGTAAGTAGTTTGCATTGCGCTGGCATGTGTG
>JBMOGB010000025.1:0-26981 GCA_049318585.1 Bacteroidia bacterium
CGAACAAATCCAAATGATTTATTAGGACCAGAAGGAACACCTGCATTAGCAATGGATGGTTACGAAGTAATTAGTGACAATAATGGCGATGCTAAACTACAAAAAAACGAAACAGCTACCTTAAAAGTATTGGTTAAGAACACTGGAACTAAAGTTACACAAATAACCTCAGCAGTATTTACAAGTAATAGTTCAAAACTAGTTATTGAAAATTTTAGTCCAGATAATATAATGATGGGCTATGTAAATAAATCAATCTCTATAGGCAAATTAAGAATAAAAGTAGCAAGCAATGCTACTGTTGGTGATATATATACCTGCAATGTAAAACTAACCGATAAGACTGGAAATATTTTTAACACTTCACTAAAACTAGTAGTTAGTGAATTGAAACAAAATAATTTTTCATTTAGTTGGATAGAATTTTTAGGTTTTGAGGATTTTACATCCAATTACCAATTTTACACAAAAGGATTAACGCCATATATTCAAATGAATATAAATAATAATAGCACAGTTAATTACAATGACTTTATAATCTTTACAGTAACGAGCTTAGATGCTCAATATCCTTTTCAATATTCAATTAAATCTAATGCTTCCATACTTTCAGGAAGTAATAGTACTTTTAAATTTATGCTAGATTGTTTACCTCAAAATATCCCTGATGATTTTAAATTAGTCTTAAATATTGCTATAACAGATAAACTTGGTGGTTCATTAGAACAAAAAATTACTGAAATAATATATAAAAACACCGCGAAACTTAATTTTAATTATTATAGAATATGGTCGGGAAGCCCAACTCCCGGTTCAACTTTTTTTGCTGAATGTGAAGTTGAAAATACAGGTGGTAGAACTTTGGTTTTTTCTCAGAATAATGGTAAAATTTCAACTACATCAAAATACTTGAGTAATTTAACAATTAACTCAAAAAATGAAAGTATAAAACCATTTTATACAAGCAACAGCCTTGTTGGCTTTAGCGCTACAATTGCTTCTAATTGCCCTGTAGGTACTAAAATTCCTATCACCATTGAATTAACTACCAGCGAAACATGTCCTACAAAATTTACTTCAGTGGTACAACTAGTAGTAGAATAAAAAAAATTATGAAATCAAAATTCATCTTTTTACTTTTTGTAGCTACTGTGTTTTTTTCAAATGGCTTTGCACAAAAAATAAAACTTAATGTATTAGTTATGCCCGACTCTTCTATTATTATGCTAAATAATAGTGTAGTTGGAGTTACACCTTTACAAGAAAATGTAACACTAAACTTTGATGAATATTTAAAATATAAACTTACCATAAAGCATAATGGATACAACGATACCAGCTTTTGGATTGATAAAGATAATTTTACAAAGTTTGATAAAAACTATGGCAATAAGTTAGATTTTGACTTAAAAAGGAAATATAAAATAATACCGCAAGACGAACAAAAATTACCAATTGCATTTGAAAAAATGGTGATAGATTTTACCAATGGGCAAAAAATTGGTGAGATAACCATTTTTAATAACAAAAAACCTTTTTACTGGGAAGAGTCAGGTATAAGTAACGCCACAGTTGAGTTTAACAATATTGCCGAAAGAGAATTGAGTAATGGTGGTTATCAGGTGGTAAAACAATCTAAATTATTTGCCGAAGAGGAGTCGATTAATCCCAAATTATTAATAGGAGGTAACCTTAAAAGTTTAAATTATACCAGCAATTACAACAATGGTTTTGTGGCTGTAAACAGTAGTAGTTTAGAAATAGAATGGCAGGTTTTTAACCGTGTAAAAAATAAAGTAGTTTTTAATTATTTTACCAAAGGTACTTTTACAAAAGTGGATGGAAATGCTGATTTTGTTATAAAAGAAAGTTTTAGAGAAGCATTGATTAACTTAATGCTTAGCGATACTTTTTCATCAGTTATATTAAGTCAAGAAGCTACTAAAAAATTGGATGAAAGTATTAATCAAAATACGATTTATATAGCCAAACTAACATCAGCTTTTAAAACAAGAGCCGATATGCTCAGTAATTCTATTAAATCATGTGTTACGGTTAAAAGCGATGGTGGACATGGCAGTGGCTTTATTATTTCGGCCGATGGTTATATAATTACCAATCACCATGTAATTGATAACTCAAAAGAAGTATCCATTTTGTTTGAAAATGGCTTCAATATTCCGGCTGAAATTGTTTATAGTATTGCTGATTTTGATTTAGCACTACTTAAACTAAAAGGAAAAGGATTTACACCAATACCTATTGGTAACTCACTAAAAGCTCCTCTTGGTATTGATGTATTTGCTATTGGAACGCCAAAAATGGAAGAATTTGGACAAACAATAACTAAAGGAATATTGAGTGCTAAACGCACATTCGAAGGTCGTAGTTTTATTCAAACAGATGCTTCTGTTCATCCTGGAAATAGCGGAGGACCATTACTTAATGAAAATGGTGAAGTTATAGGAATAAATACTTATAAATTTAGAGGTTCCGAAGGTTTGAACCTTTCAATTCCTATAGATGTGGCTATGGAAAAATTAGGGATAAAAATAAAATAATATCTGCACTTGCTAGCATCTTGCAAACAAGGTTTCTCGCTTATTTGTACCCAAACTATCCGTTGTCTGAAGCCAAGCCATTGCAGGGAGACTAAGGTTTTAAAATGAAGTAAGAGTTTCCAAACTCGTTTCTGTTAGCCCGTGTCGGAGACACTACAATCATAAAAAAATCCGTAGAGCACTTCGCTAACTCTAAGGATAGTTGGGTAAAAAAAATGCTGCACCTAATTTTAAGTTAAATGCAGCATATTATTTGAAATTGTTTCTATCAACTGACAACCACAGACCATAGACCATAGTCCATAGACCATCAACTATCTCAAAATTATTCGCTTAAAATCAATATCTACCTTAAACTTTACAGTTCCTACTGCTAAATGTTTTTCTGTTATTTTATGGTTTTTCCCATCTATTACAAACTCATTGCAATCAAAAGGAACACCATGAATTACTACTTTAAAATTACGGTGAAATTTGGTTTCAAAAGCACCTTCTAATATGTGAGAAATTATAAGGTTTTTATTGTTTCCATTTACATAAAACTTATGCAAATTATATAAACCCATTTTATAACCATAATTATCACCAGCATCTTCATAAAGGAAACTTTCTACTTCTTTATCTTTAGTAAAATATATATGTAAAGTTACTTCCGAAATTTCTAATTCGCCTACGTATTGTTGTTTTGGCCAATGTGGAATAACGGCACCTGCTCTAATAAACACTGGCATTCTATCAATAGGGCAGCCAACTGTATGTTCTTTTTTACCTGTATATTCACTGTCGTTCCAAATATTAAACCATTTGCCTTGTGGTAAATAAACCGAACGTTCAGCAATACCTGGGCGCATTACTGGGCATACCAAAATATGGTCGCCAACAGCAAATTCATCGTTACGGTAAAGTGTTTCTACATCAGTTTGGTCAATATAAGCTAATGGGCGAAGAATTGGAGTTCCAAAAGTTGCATTTTGCCAAAATGCAGTGTACATATATGGCAATAATTGGTAACGCAAATGAATAAATTTCTTGATAATAAATTCGTATTTTGTTCCAAAACTCCAAGGCTCTTGGTTAAACTTGGTTTCGTTTCCAGCACTGTGTGTTCTAAAAAATGGATGAAAAGCTGCTAACTGCACCCAACGAGTATAAAGTTCTCCATCGGGTTCGCCAATAAAGCCACCTACATCGCTACCACAAAAAGCAACACCACTAATATTTAAACGTAAACATTGCTGACTAGCAATCCATAAATGTTCCCAAGTAGCTATGTTATCGCCAGTCCACACACTTGAATAACGTTGCAAACCACTATATCCCGAACGGGTAATTACAAAAGGACGATTGGGTTGTAAATAACGTTTAATACCTTTTTGAGTAGCACGTGCCATTTGCATTCCATATACGTTATGCGCTTTTCTATGGCTACAAGGATTTCCATCATAATCGTGGCGAACATCTTCAGGGAAAGTACCAATTTCAAATACTGCTGGTTCGTTCATATCGTTCCAAACACCACGCACACCTGCTTCTACCAAACCTTTAAACAAACCGCTCCACCATTCTCTAACATCAGCATTTGTAAAGTCAGGAAAATGGCATTTACCCGGCCAAACATCGCCTTCCATTAAAGTTCCATCGGCACGCTTACAAAAATAATCTTTAGCGATTGCTTGTTGCCAAACCCAATAATCTTTGTCTATTTTTATACCTGGATCAATAATAACAACTGTTTTAAAACCATCTTTGGCTAAGTCGCTAATCATTTTTTTAGGTTCAGGAAAATACTCCTTGCTCCAAGTAAAACAACGGAAACCTTCCATGTAATCAATGTCTAAATAAATGGCATCACAAGGAATTTTTCGTTTTCTAAATTCAGTAGTAATTTCTCTTACTTTGCTTTCAGGATAGTAACTCCACTTACATTGGTGGTAACCTAAACTCCACATCGGTGGCATTTCGGGTCTGCCAGTTAAGCTTGAATATTGTTCAACAACATTTAACAAATTAGGACCATAAATAAAGTAGTAATTCATTTCGCCACCGCGAGCATAAAAGCTCAATACATCGGCATTTCCTTTACCAAAATCAAAAATAGTTCGGAAAGAATTATCGTAAAATATGCCATATCCAATTTGGCCTTTATTATGAACTCCCATGTAAAACGGAATGTTTTTATATAATGGATCCGAATCGCGTTGGAAACCATAAGTATCCATTCCAAAATTTTCGAAATATTTACCTCTTAAATTCATTTCCACAGGCTTATCGCCCATGCCATAAAAGTATTCATCAGGTTGAATTTTTTTACTACAATAATTTATTTTTCCACCTTTCATTAAATAATGTTGCCAATGAAAACCTGCTTCGTCTTCACAAATAACATTGTTATTCATGTCGAGCATGGTAATTTTCAAGTTGGTTTTACTTATTTTACAAATAACAGATTGGGTTTGTATGTAATAAAAAAGTTCATCTTCAAATAAGTTAAGCTCCACTAACTTTTCTTCAAAATATTTGCTAACAGCATAACTAAAATCCTTTTGAAAAAAACCGTCTGCGGCATAACGAAAACGAATCATTTTGTCGGTTAACACACTTACTTCAAGTATGGTTTCGCTTGTTGTAAATATATAAAAATTACCTTCTTTTTTTACCTCTAAAACTGCATCAGGATAAAACTTATCAGAGTATTTTGTTTGTGTAAGCATCTCTTTAAATTGTTGTTTAAAAAATCAACACAATAAAATATTTATTTCTAAAGTAAACTAAAAAAGTTATCAAGATATTTATTGATTTTTTGTTTTAACAAAATATTTTTTTTAAAACATTTTGTTGTTTATCCTAATTATAAATATATTGCTCAAAAGTTTTTATTTACAAATAAAATAAAGCGATTTTAAATGCAACAAAGACCTAAAGTATTAATGTTTGGATGGGAGTTTCCACCGGTAATAAGTGGCGGATTAGGTGTAGCCTGTTTGGGGTTATGCAAAGCTTTGTCGCCCTTGGCCGATGTAAAAATGATAATCCCTAAAAGTGTTCCCGACTTTAAAATTCCAAATATTGAATTGATAGGTTTAAACGCATTTAGTAGAGAACAATTACGCGATATGTTTGGCAAAAGAAGCAAACATGGCGAACATGGTTTAAATTCTCATCAAATAAATGCTGGAGTTAGTCCTTATGTAAAAATTGATAACAACGAATCAATCAATCAAAAATTTTATGATGTGTACAATCAAAATATCGAACCTTTTGAAATAGATGCTTTGTATGCTGGCGATGTAATAAAAAAAGCCATTGAATTTTCAAGAATTTCAGTTCAATATGCGTTACTCCAAGATTTTGATGTAATTCACGCACACGATTGGATGACTTTTTTACCTGCTATAGAACTAAAAATGCTTACAGGTAAACCAATGGTTTTACATGTGCATTCGTTAGAATATGATAGATCGGGTGCTGACAGTAAAAATTGGGTGTATGATTTAGAAAAGAAAGCTATGGAATTAGCCGATAGGATTATTCCGGTTAGCAATTATACTGGCGATATTTGCCATTCACATTATGGAATTCCAAGGTATAAAATAACACCAATTCATAACGGTGTAGAGTCGGTAAAACATACTGTAAAATCAAGTCCTCATAAAGATAAATTAATTATTTTCTTTGGTAGAATTACCATGCAAAAAGGACCTGAATTTTTTGTGGAAGCAGCACGAATTGTATTACGACATCATAAAAATGTAAAGTTTGTAATGGCAGGTAGTGGCGATTTACACAAGCCTTTAATTGAAAAAATTGCTTCGTTTGGTTTAGGTGATAAATTTTTCTTTACTGGCTTTTTAAATAAACAAAAACTAAACGAACTTTTAGCCATTAGCGATGTATATTGTATGCCAAGTGTAAGCGAGCCTTTTGGGTTAAGTGCAGTAGAAGCAGTTCAATATGGATTACCTGTTATTATGAGTAAAACCAGTGGCGCAGGCGAAGTTTTAAGCAGTGCCATAAAAATAGATTTTTGGGATACTCATAAACTCGCTCAATACATGATAGCAGCAATAGATTACCAAGGTTTAAGCACCGAAATGGTAGATAAAGCTGATTTAGATTTAAAACATATTACTTGGGAAAATACAGCAGCAAAAGTGATGCAAGTTTATGAAGCTATTATTCCTTAAAAAAAAGCAACTAGCTTCTGGCATCTAGCCATTGGCTAAAAAAATTATAATAATAAATCAAAAATCGTCAATCAAAAATCAAAAATCCACCTATATGCCATCAATTTGTTTTTATTTTCAAGTACACCAACCTTATCGTTTAAAGGAATATACTTTTTTTGATATTGGTAATAACCATCATTATTTTGATGATGTAAAGAACAAACAAGTATTAGATAAAGTGAGTGAGCGCTGTTATTTGCCTACTAACAAAATGATGCTTGATTTGATAAAAAAACACAAAGGCGAATTTAAAATTAGCTATTCAATTAGTGGCGTGGCTTTGGAGCAATTTGAAGTTTGGAGACCCGATGTGTTGCAGAGTTTTAAAGATTTGGCAGCTACTGGTTGTGTAGAGTTTATTAGCGAAACTTACTACCACTCGTTGGCGTATGTTTTTAGTAAAGATGAATTTAAAAAACAAGTAGAAAAACACAAAGCTTTACTAAAAAAACATTTTAATTATGTTCCAAGAGTGTTTAGAAATACCGAACTTCAGTACAATAATGAGTTGGCTAAACTCATAGAAGACATGGGTTACGAAGGCATTATTTGTGAAGGTGTAGATAGACTTTTATTAGAACGCTCTCCAAATTTTTTATACAAAGCTCCTAATGTTACCACCATCAAATCGTTACTAAAAAACTATAATTTAAGCGATGATATTGCTTTTAGATTTAGTAACCAAGCATGGGCAAGTTGGCCGTTAACAGCCGATAAATTTGCAGGTTGGTGTCATCAAGTTGCTGGGCAAGGTGAAACCATAAACTTGTTCATGGATTACGAAACTTTTGGCGAACACCAATGGGATCACACAGGTATTTTTGATTTTATGTGGCATTTACCTGAACAAATTTTAAAGCATAAAGATTTTAGTTTTAAAACTACTACAGAAACCGTAGAAGCTTATATTGTAAGAGATGAATACGATGCACATGAGCTTACAAGTTGGGCTGATATGGAACGTGATTTATCGGCTTGGATTGGCAACCCTATGCAAGATGAAAGTATTGCTAAAATATATTCGATTGAAAAAAGGGTGTATGCTACTGCCAACAAAAACCTGATTGATACTTGGCAAAAAATGCTTACCAGCGATCATTTTTATTATATGTGTACCAAGTTTTGGAGCGATGGCGATGTTCATAAATACTTTAGTCCTTACGAAAGTCCTTATGATGCTTACATTTATTTTATGAATGCATACAGTGATTTCTTAATGGAATTAGACAAATTTGAAGCTAAGAAATTAGTATAATCAGACAATAAAAAACTTCGATAATCTTTGAATTATCGAAGTTTTTTTATTCTTAAACCCAGAATACGCATTAGAACTTCGTTATGAGAGTTAAATATACAATAAATCAGTTCTTTAAATTTTAAAATCATAGCAGCGCTACGTTTTTAAAATTTAAGGAAACGCTGATTTGAAGTAGATTTGACTCGTAATAGATTTTCTAATGCGTATTTTGTGTTAAACTGTAATTGAAAGTGAAAATAGTTATATTTTAAAAACATAATTTCACAAAAGCACAAAAGTAAATCAGGTTTACTTAGTCTTCGTAAAAGTCAATTAATTCGGCAAAATAAGCATAGTCCCAACCTTCACAAATATCTTCAAAAGCATCATCGGGAATATTCACATGGCGTAATTCAACCGAAGTACCTTGTTTGTGTTCATGTAATTTAATGGTTACAATAGATGGAATTTCTGCCACTTCTTCTCCAAAATACCATTCTTGAACAATTTTTTTATTGGATTCAAACTCTAAATTTTTACCAATGATACTTCCGTCCCACATTGAAAATTCGGTTCCTGCTTCAGCTACCATTTCGGCTTTATCGCCTGTCCAAAGCATTATAGTCGACTCTAAAGTAAGTGCCAAATAAACCTCTTCGGGAGTAGCTGAAACTATATAATAATTTTTGTAATCTTTCATCGTTTTGTTTAAAAAAATATATCTAATACTTAAAACAGTAAGGCCTATAAAATACAAAAGCGGACGCTCTTGCACGCATCCGCATTTTGTGTAATCAATTAAATTTTTTCTCTTACTTGCAATAAGAGATTCACCTAAATGTTTATGACAACAACTATAATTTTTTAGTTGTTACTGTTATTTAAGTCAAACGAAAGGGTATTAGATGAAGCTATATTTTCCTCTTCTACTGGTGCTAAAACCAACTCATCAATTAAGCTTGGCGCTGCAATTGGTTCTTTAGGTTCTGCTTTTTTATTAGTTACTGCCGGTGCAGCTGGCTTTGGTTTTATTACTTCTGTGTTTGAAGTGCCCATGCCATATAATTCTAATTTGTTTTCTTTAACAAAAATACCCAATGCAATTGCACCTTTTATAGTTGTTATATCTAATTCCAATTCCCACTCATCTATACTAATAGCACGAGGGTTAGCACTAAAACTAATTTTTTGTTCTAAACAATAATCAAGTACTGTTTGAATGTTTTTGCGTTTGGTTAAAATAATTGGTTTATCTTCTGTCTTATTCATCAAAATATTGTTTTTTCAGGTTGCAATTTAGTCTTATTCAAAGTTTTTATAAAACAAAACCACCTAAATCTTTTATCATTAAGACGTGTATTACTAACAATCAGACCAATAAAGTTTATAACTTGTGGAAAAGCTTGCTATTACTAACAACTTGGATATAAATAAGTATAATTAATTGAATTAAATGGTATTGTATTTAATAATGCAATTTATTTTATGCTTAGATAATGTGAAATCATGAAAATTTATAGGAATTTCTATTACATGACTACTAATTTGCTATAAATATAAGGGGAGAAATACCGTTAAAAAATTGAATTTCGTGAATTTTTATTGATAATGAATATTATACCAAAATACCATATAATTTGAAAACGATAAAATACTTTATACTAACAAAACTCAAATTTATCACCATCAAACAAACCTTTATCGCTTAGTTTTAAATATGGAATAACTAATAAGGCCATGAACGATAAACTCATGAAAGGCGCGCGCAAAGTGGAACCCAAAACTTGTTTACTAAAATTATCCAAATCCGTATAATCATGTGCTACTTCCCAAGCATCTTTGTTACTCATTAATCCAGCAATAGGAAGTGGTAAAACATTAGATTCAGCCCCATTTACGGCACATAAACCTCCTTTGTTTGTAACGATTAAATTTACTGCGTTACAAATTTCTTCATCGTTGGTGCCTACTGCAATAATATTATGACTATCGTGAGCAACAGAAGAAGCAATGGCTCCCAACTTTAATCCAAAGTTTTTGATATATGAAATAGCAATGGGTTTTGTCTCGTATCTATTAACAACTACAATTTTCAAAATATCGTTCGCAACAGTCAATTCACTTTTTGGAAATGATAATTTATTAGTGATTAGCTGACCATCTAAACATTCAATAACCAACTCATTTTCTTTTGGTAAATGGAAGAGATCTGAAACTGTTTTCAAGTTTGTTTCAAAATAATTGATGGGTTCAATGGACACTTTTTCTATCAAGGTTTTGCCATTTTCAGCCACTAATTCTCCATTGATGAATGTTTTTACAACTGTAAAATCTGTTAAATTATTTATTACAATAAAATCTGCTACATCGCCTAATTGCAAAGCACCCACAGGCATTTTATAATGCTTAATTGGATTCAAGCATGCTACTTTTAAAACATCAAATAAATTGTATCCAAGTGCAATTGCTCGTGCCACTAATTGATTAATATGACCTAACAATAAACTATCTGGATGTTTGTCATCACTACAAAACATTAATTGATCAGCATGTTTTTCCATTAACGGAATAAGTGTGTCAAAATTACGGGCAGCACTTCCTTCACGAATTAAAATTTTCATTCCAAAACCAATTTTATCCAATGCTTCTTCCAAAGTAAAACATTCATGATCGGTACTCATTCCTTCGTCAATATACTGTTTTGCTTGCGTTCCACGCAATCCTGGTGCATGTCCGTCAACTGGTTTATTGAATTTTTTTGCTGCCGCAATTTTTGCCATTACTTCCTTGTCCTTGAATAAAACTCCGGGAAAATTCATCATTTCGGCCAAATATAATATTTCAGGTTTTGCCAATAATATTTCAATATCAGCTGAATTAACAGTGGCTCCAGCAGTTTCAAAAACAGTGGCAGGAACGCAACTTGGCGCACCAAAAAAGAAATGAAAAGGTACTTGATTTCCGTTTTGAATCATAAACTCCACCCCTTCCATTCCCAACACATTTGCTATTTCATGTGGATCGCTAATGGTGGCTACAGTTCCATGAATAACTGCCATTCGTGCAAATTCACTTGGAGCCAATAAACTGCTTTCAATATGAACATGCGCATCTATAAAACCAGGTAAAATATAGGTTGAAACAGTTTCAGAAATTTCTGTAATCGCTTCAATTATTCCATTTTCAACAGTAATTTCTGCTGGAAAAATTCGTTGATTTAAAATGTCAATATAATTTGATTTGATTTTCATGATTTATTAGCCACAGATTTCACAGAATGCACAGATTTTTAACTCACTCCGCACTTTTTTCACTTCTAATTCCGCGTTTATTAGCCACTGATTACTCAGATTTTTGATAATTTTTCAAATTCATTTTACTTCGCACTTTTGTCACTTCGCACTTTTAATAAACTTTCCCATTAATCAATACACTTTCTACGCTATGATTTTAAAATTCAAGGGACTGATTTATTATATTATTTAGCTCTCATAACAAAGTTCTAACGTGTAATCTGTGTTTAAAGGATTACTTTATTCTTATTCCACTACAAATTTACTTTTAAGTGTTTGGTTATTCATGTTTATTATTAATAGGTACATTCCTTTGCTAAATGAGGTAACATCTAGGTCCAACAAGCAATCTGTTGTAGATTTTAAGTAAACTAATTTACCTTGTAAATCATAAACCTGATAGGTTTTAGCAGCATTGCTAGTTGAATTTTCTATTTGAATATTTAATTGGTTAGTGGCAGGATTTGGAAATACTTTTAAAGCACTATTTTCTATTATTTCTTCATTACCCAAACCAGCTATTCCTGTAAAACTTATTTTATAAAAACTACCAAAATCAGCATTTATTTGTTGAATAATCCTGTAAGGATTTGTAGCTGTTATTCTAATAGAACCTGTTCCTGTTGAGCTTCTACTTGCCCAAAAATCTAACCCATCTTTTCCTTTGTCATCTAATTGAAAAGTAAAACAACCATAACCAATATTCAAAGTATCTACATGACGCAAACTAGGTGTTGTAAAACTTTTTTGCTTTACAATATTTCCAGCAGCATTTTTTAGGGTCCAGCTATTTTCCAATGGGAATTTATTGGTAGTTGTTTCTATAATTATTTGTGATGGAAAAGTTTTTGGAACTACCACATTATACGTTTCTTTTTTGTCGTTAGTTGTGTTTTCATCAGTTTGACCGTTTGGTTTTTCAACCCAAACTTTAAATGTTTTATCGGTTAAATCCCATTCTATATATGGTAAGTTTACATTTTGTGATTTACCAAAAGCCAGACTTCCTTGCCAAGTAAAACTGCTTACAGCTTTACTACCCGATTGATATTTTATCACACAGTTTTTCAATTCCTTTTTGCCATTATTTTTCAAAATTATCTGCGCATTTTCACAAATAGGATTTAATCGTTGATACCTGAAATCATTGCTTGGATAAATAATTTCTTCAACAGTTGCTTCATTTGAATAATTGTAATCATTGTAATAAATTAAGTTACCAACTACATTGTAACCTGCACTTCCGTTGGCCACAAACGATTCGAAATCCATGTCGATATTATTGTTTCCATCCACTGTATTTAACTCATATTCGTAAGGTGCTATTTGTTCGCCTGGGCACCAATTTGCTCTATCATAAATCCAAGTTCCACCTTGTGCAGTAATGGCATTTTCGCCACAATTGTCTTTCCAAACCAATTGTTCTGCAATTTGAGTATTGTTTAGTTTTAAATAGAATTTTTTAGGACAAAATTCTGAACAGCCTTCATTGTTTTCACCACCATGACCTGATACTGTTAACCGTAATTTTACAGCTTTGGCACTTATATCTTTATTAAAAGTTTTTGGTACTAAATAGTTTTCAATCGAATTATTTGTGTTACCGTAAGGAAAATATCCAAAATATAAAGGTTCTATTTTTATAACATCACGTGCTGGCGTTCCTTCAATAAATTCAAAATCAACTGTACAAGTAAATCCATAAGAATAACCTGAATAATCCATTCTAATTTGAATAGAATCCTTTAGTTTACTGGCAAAATCAGTCACATCAAAAACATAAGTATATTTAAAGTCTTTAGGGAAAAATTTTGCATACGGTGTAATCATTCTTCCTAATTCATAATTAATTATTACATCAAAAACTTGGTAATAACTTCTTACTATTTTAGCAATATAATTAGCATTGTTTTTTACTAAAAATGAATCAATTGCATTGCCTGAAGTGTCAAAGTTATAAGTATAATATGTTGGCCAAACTTTTAAAGTATCGGTAACTAAAGTAGGTTTTTGAGCATTGTTATTTAATAAAACAACCAATTGTTTATTTGCAATGCTATCAATGGTTTTGGTGGTTTTATTATAGCTGTATTTGTAGGTAGTATCGCTAAAATAAAAAAGTGAATCAGGAGTAGTACCTACACCAATAATGCTAAAACTGTTAGCAGTTTTTAAAGTCGAATCTTTTTTACCAGTATTTTCTCTTGCTAATAAAGTGTTGGTATAATCCCATTCGCACTGGCCGTTGCTGGTGCAACCAAGTGTATATTTCATAATAATTTTCTGATATTTTTTTGCGCCATCAGGAAATTTTACCCAAGTATCAAAATTTCCATATCTATTCATGTGGAAATTATCGAATGATTTTATTTTTGTTGTATCGCCATTGGCTGCTTTTAAGCTATTTATAAATAACAAAAGGATAATTAAGTAAAAGGTATTTTTCATTTAAAACATAAAATTAGTCAGGCAAAATAAAAAAATGTTTCAATATTTGAATAGAAAGATTTATTTGCAACTTTAAAATACACAAATATGAAAAAAATTATTACCATTTGCTTGTTAGCATTAATAAGTTTTAGCGCTTCGGCACAGTTCGGATTTTTTAAAAACAAATCGGAAATTGAAGCCTTTAAAGAAAAGAAAATTGTTGTAGTTTTGTTTATGGATAGCGCATATAATGCTGCTGTAGAACTTGCTATGATTAGAAACTGGAAGTTTAGTAGTTTTGAAGTAGCCTTTGACAACGAATTGTTAAAATACAAGAAACAAGAAAAAGCACAAGAAATAGTTTACCTAAGTTTCAGTAAATCGAAGGGAAGTAAAAACAAAGCAAAATTAGGAAGTTGCGAAGAAGATTTTAACGGATTGGTGATTTTGAATAAATTCAAACGCAAATCATTGCCTGAGGATATTTTGGCACAAGCTTTTTGTAGCAATAATATTGATACCAACGATTGGGAATTTGAAATGCAACGTGGTGTTCAAATGCTAAACAATTTTTTTGAATACGCTAGCAATGCAGCCCGTGATGGAGATATTGCACCTTCGAAAATGATGAGTAATTATCCTTCAGATAAAAACCAATTATTGGATAAAAAATTATTGGTGGAAGATAAAATGTTGGAACTAAAAGGCAAAAAAGATGCTGCTGAATTATTTGATGGTGAAGTTACTGAAGTAGATAGAGACATCATTTATAAAGCAGTTGCCGATCAAGACAATGCTGTGCTTTATTATCTTTGGGTAAAAGACGAAAAGTATTGTAATAAATTAGTTATCAGTGCTCAAAATAGCGAATTAATGTATTACGAAACTGCAACACCAGACAAGTGTAAATTATCCAATAAAGACTTAGAAGCTTTGAACGCAACCAAGAAAAATGTGATGAAGCAAAATAGCAAATAGATTTTGCATAAAATATTATCCTACAAATTCAATTAGAATTTGTAGCATAATATTTAAAAAAGCCATGACCAAATTTAAAATTTAGTCATGGCTTTTTTTATTTTTCCAAAGGGAACGAAAATCCCAAAATGAAACGAATGTTTTTATATTGGATTTTATTTCTTATTTGGGAATTTGTAAATATATGATAATTAGATATTTAATTATTGGCTTTGTTTGTGCACTATACAATAAAAACAAACAAGATGAAACATTTAATTAAATATTTAGCAACAGTATTGGTTTCGGTATTATTTTTTATAATAGGCGACATAGCCGTTAAAGGAGCTTGGTTAAATAAAATTGACAATCCAGAATTTGTAATGTCACACAAATTAGGAGTTGACAAATCGAACCCTAAAATAATTTTAGTAAAAATTATTCCTGAAGAAGGTGTTTTATTAAACAATAAAATATTAAATGGTCTTCAAATTCAATTGATGGATGTGGAATATAAAGAATTATTGAGTTCAACTGTTAATAATGGATATATTAAATTTGACATTGGTGCTTTTAAAAGAACATATTCGAACTTTATATTAATTTCTCCCTTAACAGGTAATGAATTAACAATAGAATCTGATATTAGAAATTTTGAAATGAAAGTAGATTTGAGTGAAATAAACATCAATCAAAAAGCAAATAAGAATAAATAGTTTTTCATGTTTTATATAGGTCAAAGAAAGGCGTTATCTGAAAAGTTAGCGCTTTTTTTGTATAAAAAAAGAAGCTGTCTCAAAAGGACAGCTTCTTTAAGTTTTGTCACATTGAGCGAAGTCGAAATGTTTTAAAAACTTAATCATTACGTTCTCGACTACGCTCGAACTGACGAGCTCTTTGAAGCTTTTGAGACAGCTTCTGTATAAGTTTTAAAAGTATTTATAGTTATTCTACTACTATTTTTCTTATAATTGATTTACCATCAACCAATGCTTTTAGCACATAAATTCCTTTGTATTGAATAGTAATTGAATTGGTTTTACTCAATTCATCTTTGATTATTAATTTACCTGTTACATCAAATATTTCATAAGAAGCATTTTTTAAATTTAAATCTGTGGTAAAGTAAATAGTTCCATTACTAGGGTTTGGATAAATATTGAAATTTGCGTTTGATACTTCGTTAACACCCACTTCATGATCAATTTTAAAAGTTGCACTACTATCTTTTAAAGTTCCATTTATTTCTGAAATATAAACCTTACAGTTAAATGTATAAGCATAAGGAGCTCTAACAGCAATTGTTCCTTTGCTTGCTTTTTCATTCACACTTAAAAGTAGTTTAGTACCTTCTTTTATTTCAATTTTGATAGAATCAACAAAGTCACTTTGCCAAGTAATATTTTTCAATTGATCGGAAAACCAAATATCAGTAGAAACAGGCGTTAACAATTTTAAAGTAGGAATATTAATGGTAAAATTTGCATTACTTAAATCAGAAGTAGAATTATCGGAAGTAGTAATTCTAATTTTTGCTGTAGTTGTAGTTACTGAAGGAACAGTCCAAGTATAAGTTGCAGGACTTGCATTTACAGAATCTATAAAAATAAAATCTGTTCCATTAGTGGTGTATTCTAATTTTACTTTACCAGTAATATTTGCAGCTAACCAAGTAATATTAGTTGTTTTTCCAGCAACTAAATTTTCACCACCATTTGGCGCATTTACAGTTAAAACTTTAGTTTGATTCAATGTCATTGTTTTAAAATCAATCAAACTAGCCCAACTTGGATTATCAATAAATGGATTTCTGTTTTTTTGAATGGTTGCTATGTATTCATGACGAGCAATTTCTTCATCACTTGGAGGATCCATTTGGTGCCATTTCATTAAAACTGCCAAACCTTGATCGGCTGGTAAAGTCCAAATATTTCCATTGATTCCATTATAACTCACAGACATGTAAAATAATGCCCTAGCTAAATCACCTTTTTGTTCATCTTTTGGTTCGTAAACAGTGTTGTTATTGGCATCTTTTCCTAATTTACCATAACCACTTGGCGAAGTAGATGTAATGGTTACACATTCACCAAAAGGATTATTTGAACGTGGCGCATTGGCCAATGTTTGATGTGCTGGAAATAAGTTATGTAAATCATTGTATTCAGGTAATTCTAAATTAGTAGAACTACGCGGCCAATTAGGATTTTGAGTTGTATTATTACTAGGCATGGTGCTTTGCGCGCGTGTATGTTCTCTGGTTAAAATTCCAGTACTTCCACTTGCGTTCCATACAAAAGGCTCAGCATAAATATAAGGAATACCAGTGTAAACACAGTTTACCACTTTTTTACCTAATGTGGTATCTCTGCCTAAAAAATTAGTGATTACTGTTGAGATATAATTACTGTAAAAAACAGTATCGTGAATATTTACCTTAGCACTTAAATTGCTTAAAAACGTACTTGAAGAAGGATCTATTGAACCGTAATAAGTTC
This sequence comes from Bacteroidia bacterium, assembly GCA_049318585.1. GTDB lineage: Bacteria > Bacteroidota > Bacteroidia > UKL13-3 > UKL13-3 > JAAFJM01. Next base: position 17,203 of record JBMOGB010000025.1, read on the forward strand.
CTGCATTTCCAGCCAATGATTGAACAGTAGCTGTATTGATACTACTTGTTAAATAATTTTCGTAAGTAGCAGGACCATTAAACGAAAATACAGCATAACTATAGTTGTTGTTTGCTAAAACATAAGTTGGTTTAAAAGTACCCACTTTTCCTACATAAGCTATTTGCGCAGCACCAATGTATTCGCCTCTTTGGTAAGTAAAACCATCGGTTGGAACTTCGGTAATTGCACCATTTTTTTTACGTAAAACTACATAATTTTCAGTGGTTGAACTTGTATCGGCAATAGTAACATTCATGCCATATGCAGTTACATTTGTAAAGCTAATATTGGTCGATTTAAAACTAGGTTCAGTAGCCAAACTTCCAGCTATTCCGTATAAATTCACTGTAAATTGTGCTTTATCTATATCATTATTATAAATATTTATTGAAGCCAATTTGCTTCCATTTCCAATTGTATTTAAAGTACAGTTTATTACTGTAGAATCATTGGCTGCAACCGATATTGGCAAAGAACTAGTAATTGCAAAAGCATTTGCATCTTTTCCAGTAAAATTTATACTGCTAATATTTAACGTATCAACAGTTCCAATGTTTTTTATTTTAAATGAAAAACTAGCATTATTACCAACCACATTTTGAGAATTATTTACAATAATTTGATTGTTTCTGCTTACCACTAAAGTTGGAGTAGTAGCCGCAGGAGCAGCTTTAATTACAACACTGTCTAAAGCTACATTACTACCTGATTCTTTGGTAGCATATAAAAAACGAATATATCTTGAAGTAGCAGCTGGCGTATTTACAAACCTGGTCATGGTTCCTGTAAGTGGAGCCGATGTTGTAAAAGTTCTCATATCAGTCCAATTCAATGTATCGGCCGATTCTTGCACTTTAAAAACTCCGGTAAATGAAGGCGCAGGATTTATTCCAGTTCCTTTTATCCAATAACTCACCGGACCTGGTTTGTCTGCTAGCCAAATAGTAATATATTCATTGGTAGCATCTAAACGGGCAGCGGTGTTGTCGCCACCAACTGAGTTTGCTGAGCCAGCATAGGTAAATGAACCAGTAGTGCCTAATCCTAATGTCCAACCAGTTGGAGGAGTAGCAATTGATGGAGTAGAAAAATTCCAAAAAGTTGGAAGTAATGCTTGTGCTTGCGATGCAATTACAATGGCACAGAAGCTAATATTTAGTATAATTTTTTTTAACATATTTTGCTATTTAAAAAGCTTCGCAATGTACAACAATAATTTTTAAATGTTTTGTTATCAATATGTAAACTAAAAACTATGAAATTAAATTTCAAATAAATTTAATTGCAAAAATTTTTATATTGCGGTTCAATTATTTACATGAAAGAAGAACTGTTACATTATATTTGGCAAAGTAAAATTTTACTAAAGCAAGCATTGTTTTTGGTAAATGAAAAGCCTGTTGAAATAATAAACATTGGTGTTTTAAACCATGATGCAGGTCCTGATTTTTTTAATGCAAAAATAAAAATTGACAATGAGGTTTTAGTTGGAAACATCGAAATTCATATTAAAGCAAGCGATTGGCTTAACCACAAACATTCGGGCGATAAAAAATACGATAACGTAATTTTACATGTGGTTTTTGAAAATGATAAACCCATTTTTGATACCAATAACCTACCCATTTTAACTTTAGAATTGAAGCATTATTTAGACCCAAAACTGCTAAATAAATACAAAATATTAGAACAACAAAAATCTGTAATTCCTTGCGAACCCATATTTAGCTTGCCAAACGAGTTTAAATTAAATAATTGGTTACACCGTTTGGTTTTTGAACGTTTAGAAAAAAAATGTGATAGAATTGAAGCATTGCTAATAGCTAATAACAACAATTGGGAACAAACTTTTTATGTACTTACCGCGCAATATTTTGGACAAAAAACCAATGAGCAAGCATTTGAATGGTTGGCTAAAAATTTGCCCATGCAAATTATTGCAAAGCACAAAGATAAACTGAGCCAAATAGAAGCTTTAGTACTTGGAACAGCAGGTTTTTTTGATAAAAAACTAGATGATGATTACTTAAAATTTTTACAAAAAGAATATTTTCATCTTCAAAAAAAGTACGATTTAGTTAGCATTGACAAAGAAATATGGAAGTTTGGAAAAATGCGTCCTGGTAATTTTCCAACCATACGATTGATGCAATTTGCGGCACTTTTGTACCAAAGCAGTCATTTGTTTTCAAAGGTATTAGCCATTGAAAACATGAAAGATTTGCAAGGATTATACATGCTAAAACACATTCATTTAATACATTTAAGCGAGTTAAGTAACCACGATTTTGATGCCATAAAAACCGATTTGGGTAAATCGGCCATCAATACAATTATTATTAATACTGTGGTTCCCATTGTTTTTTTATATGGTAAATTACGTTTTGATGAAACCAAATGTGATAAAGCTGTAAATTGGCTAGAGCAACTAACTCCTGAAAAAAATAATATTGTAACCTTTTGGGAAAGTTTAAATATAAAAGCTCAAAATGCAGCACAAACACAAGCATTATTACAATTAAAAAACGAATATTGCGCCAACAAAAAATGTTTGAATTGCGAAATAGGTTTTCACGTTTTAAACACCAATTAGCCAATTTTATTTATGAAAAAAATCCCATTAGGATTCCTGTTATTTTTATTTTTTACCAATCAAATTTTTGCTCAAAAAAGCTTACTTTTTTTAAATACTAAAACTAACAAAACCATTGAAGTAAGCGAAGGACAAACTCTTTCAATTCAGTACCGAGCATATAATAATCAGTTGTATCACTTTAAAAACATAGTGACCGAAATTAACGACTCAAGTATTGTGTTAGGAAATATAGCCGATGAACCAGCAATTTGGATTCAAAAATTAAGTAAAAAATTTGAACCTAATTACCGCATTGTTGCTATTAAAGATATTGTTTCTTTTAGAAGAATTACCGCTGGAAGAACGATGGGAAAAAGTTTGATTTCAAGTTCAATTGCACTTAGCACCATTTTTGGAACTTATTATTTATTCAGTAATAACAATATGAATTATGGTACAAGTATATTGGTATCATTCGGAATAGGAATTGTTTCCAGTACATTAAACGCATTTATTTTACCCGAAAACCCAGTTTACAAACTAAAAAATGATTGGATAATAACGGTTAGAAACTAAATGTATTCACTCATTTCTAAAGCCATTTTTTTGGCTTCGGCCATTGCTGCTTCAGCAAAATCAATTCCATTGCTAGCATAAATGATACTTCTAGAAGCGTTAATTAATAAACCTATTTCAGCAGTTTTTCCGTATTTAACAACTTCAGCCAAACTTCCACCTTGCGCACCCACTCCGGGCACTAACAAAAAATGAGTTGGAGCATGCTTTCTTATAATGGTGAAATCTTGTGGTTTAGTAGCACCAACTACAAACATTAATTGCTCATCAGAAGCTAATTTACAGGTATTTTTTATTACATGTTCAAACAAAAATTCTTCATTTATTTTTTGTTGCTCATAATCGGCACTGCCAGCATTACTGGTTAAAGCCAATACAATACCCCATTTGTTTTTTTGTTCAAAAAAAGGCGCTAAACTATCGTTGCCCATGTATGGCGCAAGTGTTATTGCATCAAAATTCATTTTCTCAAAAAATGCCTTTGCATACATGTTACTGGTGTTTCCAATATCACCACGTTTGGCATCGGCAATGGTTAAAATTTTACTAGGAATTAGTGCCAATGTTTTAGCCATACTTTGCCAACCACTTATACCTTCGGCTTCATAAAAAGCAGTGTTTATTTTATAGCTAACACAATAATCTTTTGTAGCTTCAATAATGGCTTTATTGAATTCAAAAATTGGATCTTCAGTAGCTAATAAATGCTTAGGAATTTTTGTTAAATCGGTATCTAAACCTACACACAAAAAACTTTTCTTTCGTTTTATTTCTGCTATTAGTTCTAGTTTTGTCAAAGTGAAAATGGGTTTTATTATTAAAATAAAAAATTAAGTTCAAATATAAAATTATTCATGCTTTTGCCAGTATTTGTTGGTTTTATTCCAGGCAATAAACCATCGTTAGTGCTAATAAAACCGTACTTTAACATGGTTTGAAAACTTACATGTCCTAACCTAATATGATAACCAACACAAGCCAACAAATCAAGTTTTTTAAAACTTGGAATACTATCGTAACTTACTAAAGATGGGCCGTTATAAATTGAAGAACTTAATAAATAGGAAACCTGAGGACCAAAAAGTAATTTATGGTTTTCATCTTTTGTTAAATTAACAAATACCAATAATGGCATGTCTAAATAAAACAACCTAATGGCACTGTATTCATTGTATTTAGGGGCAAAATTACTCCCTCTAAAACTTCCATTTAATTCTAGTTGGTAACCCCACTTTTGACTTTTAAACTTTCTGCGCATATAAACTCCACCATTTAGGCCAAAGTTTAATGTGTTGCTACTATTTTCTTCACCCATTAAAGTGCTTAATTGACTGCCAAGTTTTATTCCAAACTTATATTTGTCGTCAGGTAAAATTTTTACTGGCCTACTTTCATCGTCTTCTAAAGTTGAATCAATTGCTTCATCTACTTGCGCTTGCAGTAAATTTGCAAACAATATAAAGCTAAAAAATACTCCAAATTTTATCCAATTCATAATCACCAATTGAAATGCGAAAATACTCGTTTTTTGAAAGGTTTTTCATAAAATATTCTTATAAAATGATGTGATTTTTATATGCTGAATTTCATTGTTGAAAACGGAACACCGCAAAAAATATTCATTGAGTGGAGCCGAAGTGAGCCGAAGCACCGAAAAAAATGGTCACTGAGCGGAGCCGAAGTGCACATTTTTTTACATCATTCTCTTCAACTTTACTAACGTTTCGGCTTCGCTCAACGACCGTAAAGTTGTACTTTCATTTCTTACACTTCGGCTTCGCTCAGTGACCGAAATGAAAGGCTCTGCTTAACGACCGAAATGTCAATCGGTGATTCGGTCACTGAGCGGAGCCGAAGTGAGCCGAAGCACCGAAAAAAATGGTCACTGAGCGGAGCCGAAGCGCACATTTTCATTTTGTAAACGACAATGATTTTAAAATGATAATTAATACCAAATACCCATATAATTTAGTCCAATCTACTTGTTCTTTTTCATCAATACTTCTTCAAAAAATAGTTCCATAACTAATGCTATGAAATGATTTTTGTTCATTGTCTTGATAAAAAATTACTTCGCATCTTTGGACTAAATTATAAGAGCATTTGGTTTAAACCCAAAATAAGCATTGGTTTAAAAAAGTTTGTGGAAAAACAAAAAAGGCTTTACAATAAATTGTAAAGCCTTTAGAAAACGTAGCTCGTAGGGGAGTCGAACCCCTCTTTATTGGATGAAAACCAATTGTCCTAACCGATAGACGAACGAGCCATTTTTGGGTTGGCAAATGTAAGAATATTCTGTTGGAAACAAAATATTTTATCCGGAAAAAATTTACTGTCTTAAAATCAGCTATTTAATTTCTGAAATCTTATTATTTACCAAATCAAAATAACCTTTTTAAGCCATTGCTTTTACAATATCGGCAAAACTTCTGCTTTGTAAAGCTGCTCCACCAACCAATGCTCCATCAATATCAGGAGCTGAAAATAACTCCACAGCATTATCAGCTTTTACACTTCCACCATACTGAATGGTTAAATGATCGGCTACCGTTTCGTTGTATTTTTCACGCACTAAATTTCTTATAAAAGCATGCACTTCTTGTGCTTGTGCAGTACTAGCTGTTTTACCAGTTCCTATAGCCCAAACAGGTTCATAAGCTATAACTACATTTGCCATTTGTTCGGAACTTAAGTGAAATAAACCCTCACTTACTTGAGTTTTTAATACATTGAAATGAACATTGCTTTCGCGTTCTTCTAAAGTTTCGCCAACACAATAAATTGGGTTCAACGATTCAGCTAAAACTGCATCTACTTTTTTTGCTAACCAATCGTTGGTTTCACCAAAATATTGTCTGCGTTCACTATGGCCAATTATAATGTATTTGCCACCACAACTTTTAACCATACTTGCGCTAATTTCGCCTGTATAAGCACCACTTACATGGTTGCTACAGTTTTGCGCACCACAACTAATATTTGCAAAATCTACAGTCATTCTGCTTACCGAATTAATATAAACCGATGGCGGAATAATTACCACTTCAGCACTTCCATGATACTCATCTTTTATCATGTTACTTAATTCTGAAACCAAAGCCATTCCTTCGTCAAAGCTTTTGTTCATTTTCCAATTTCCAGCTATTATTTTTTTTCTCATTTCTATATTTTTATTTTATAAAACTATGTATATCCAAACAAAACCCAAAGCAAATCCAGCTAAAATTTGTGCCATATTATGAGCTTTTGCAAACAACCTTGCAGACGCAACAATACCAGAAATTAAAACAACTCCTGCAACTGCTAATCTTAAATCTAGGTAATTGTTTAAATTTACAATTACCAACAACCCTAAAAGCCCACCAATACTAGCCATGTGAACACTTATTTTCCAAAAATTATTAACGATTGCTATGCAAACTACAGTTCCACTTCCAGCTAATAAAAACTTTAACAAAAGCATAGAAACACCTACTTTTTGAAGCAAATAAAAACTAAAAATATACCCTAAAGCAGTAACTGCAAAAGGCCACTTTCTGTCTTTTTTATCTTCCATTTGCATACTACTTATTTGATTTGTAATTTTCAAAAAACCAACAAGCACTAAAGGAATGATAACGGTTAAACTAATTATTACTGAAATTATAGTGCTTTTCGATTTATAACTTATGGCAGCCAGTGAAGGAAAAAGTGTAAACAAAAGCAGTAAACTAACAATATTTACAAATATTGGATGAAATAAAGTGGAGATTACTAATTGGGTATTTTTGTTCATGCTATTTTACAGCCACCACACTAATTTCCACATTTGCATTCAATGGTAATTTTACAACTTGTACTGTTTCACGTGCAGGAAAATCAGCTGTAAAAAATGTACCATAAACTTCGTTAATAGCAGCAAAATCGCCTAAATTAGTACAATAAATAGTAGATTTTACCACATTTGAAAAATCCATATTTGCTTCTAACAATATTGCTTTTAAGTTTTCCATTACTTTAGCAGTTTCAGCTTTAATATCTGTTTGAATCATCTCGCCCGAAGCAGCGTCTTTAGCCACTTGACCACTAATATAAAGGGTATTTCCTACTAAAACCGAATGGCTATATGGGCCAATTGGAGCTGGTGCATTTGTACTGGTAATAATTTTCTTTTCCATTTTTGTATGTTTATTTGTTTTGTTAGATTTAATTTGCTGCGAATATGAAAATTTTGGCAAAAGGAAACAGTAAAAGATCAGAAGAATTGAAACAAAAACTTTCATTGCTTGATTTTGAGGTTAATTTTATTGACGAAAATACAACCTTTATTTTAAAAGATGGCAATTTTGATGCAATTTTCGACTTAAACTTTGATGATAATGATCAGTCGTGGTTTTTGAACTACGAAGATTTAAGAAATACACCGGTTTTTGTGAGTGCTGTAAAAAATAGTTTGGCGCAAATGGTTTTTGATGATAAAGCAAAAATCCAATTTCCATTGTTTGGAATTAATAGCATTGAAACATTTTTGAACAGAAATTTATTGGAGGTTAGTATGCTAAATACCAGCAACGAACAACTTTTAAAAGACAATTTAAAAAAACTAAACTGGGACTACAAATTAGTAAAAGACCGAGTAGGAATGGTAACGCCAAGGGTGGTTTGTATGATAATAAACGAAGCATGCTATACGCTCCAAGAAGGAACAGCAACCATGGCCGACATAGATATTAGTATGAAATTGGGAACTAATTATCCGTTTGGACCTTTTGAGTGGGCTGACAAAATTGGCATAAAAAATGTATATGAAATTTTAAATAATTTATATACAGACACCAAAGATGAACGGTATAAAATTTGCCCGCTTTTAAAAACTCATTATTTACTAAAACAAAACTTTTATAACTAAGAAGTTCTCTAAATTCACTTAATAATTTTGTTATGTTCTATTTTTCGTCACTTTGCGTTGCGTTTTTTGTTGATAGAAGCGCTGCTAGCAACTTCAAAATGCGCCTTAATTGACAAAAAATATAAACATAACAATTCTTAATAATCAAATTCAGAAAACTTCTAAGCTTTTTATTACAAAGCTTTATAGTTAAAAGCAATTCAAAACATTGAAAAAAATAAATATCATTGCTATCCTTTTTGTATTGATTACAACCAAGGTTTTAGCGCAACCAAACATGGCAAAAAACAATGCCATAGGACCAGTTACCATTTTAGCTGCTTTTGTTGATAGTAAAACAAACAAACCAATTGAATATGTTACTGTTTCACTGATAAAAGTAGCTGATTCTTCCATTGTAAACGGAACAACTACTACCAAAAAAGGTGAAATTAAACTAGAAAATATTGCCTTTGGCAATTATAAACTTAGAGCAATTTTTATTGGTTACAAAAGTTTCACAACTCCAGCATTTTATTTAACACCAAAAGAAATGATTTCTGACTTAGGTGTATTTAAGTTGGAGCCAAACAATCAAAATTTAAAAACAGTTGAAATAGTTGGTGAACGAAGTGATTTCAATAATCAATTAGATAAAAAAACTTATACAGTTGGTAAAAACATTACCAATATTGGTGGTTCAGCTACTGATATTTTACAAAATATTCCTTCTGTAAATGTTGATATAGACGGGAAAGTAAGTTTGCGTGGAAGTGAAAATGTAACTGTTTTAATTGATGGAAAACCAAGCACTTTAACTGGTGCAAATAGGCAAGCCATTTTACAACAACTGCCTGCAAATGCAATCAGTGAAGTGGAAATTATTACCAATCCTTCGGCTAAATACGATGCAGATGGAATGGCAGGAATTATTAACATAAAAACCAAGAAAGACAAACTAAAAGGATTTAACGCAAACACCCAAGTTACCGCAGGAACCAACGACAAATATTCGTTCAATATTGGAATAAATAACAGAACTGCTAAGTATAATTTATTTGGTAATTACTCCTACCGACACGAACGCAGAAATGGATTTGGAAATAGCCAACAATTTAACCGTTTTGATACCATCAAATATTCGTTTAAAAGCAATAACGATGGTTATAACTTAAACGATTTTCATACAGGAAGAGTAGGAATAGAATATTATTTAAGCAACCACAATACGGTTAGTTTATCAACTGGAATAAGTAGCAATATTTCATCAAAACCTGAAGCCATTAACTACAATTATTTTGATAGCATTGGTTCATTTAAACAAAATTTTAAAAGAAATAATTTTTCAACTGATGATAATTTAACACTTGATGCCAGTTTAGATTATAAACGTACAACGCCAAAAAATAAATCGGAATTAACAGCAAGTGCAACCATTAGTTCCAACGTTAGAAACGCAAATGAAGCTTATAAAAACTCTAATTCCATTAGTTTTGATATTGCTTCGCAACGAAATACTAATACCGCAAATTTTACTAATTTTATAGCTCAAGTTGATTATATTTATCCGTTAAAAAATGGAAAATTTGAAACAGGGGCTAAAAACACCAATCGTTTAATTGACAATAACCAACAAGGTTTTAGGTATGACTTTGGAAATGGCGAATATTGGCAAGATTCAAAAATTAGTAATCATTTTATTTACAACGAAAACATTAC
>JBMOGB010000026.1:0-26618 GCA_049318585.1 Bacteroidia bacterium
GAAGAAGGTTTGCAAGCTGCCATTGAAAGCATCAAATATCCTATTGTTACCAAACCTGTAGATGGCAATCATGGTAAAGGTGCAACCACCGATATTAATAATTGGGAAGATGCAGTAAAAGGATTAGAAGCTGCAAAAAAATATTCGAGAGGTGTGATTGTTGAAAAATTCATTTCAGGATTAGACCACCGAGTGTTGGTAATTAATTACAAATTTGTTGCTGCTGCAATACGCAAACCAGCTTCTGTTATTGGTGATGGAAAAAGTACCATTGATGAATTAATCGACATTACGAACTTAGATCCTAGACGTGGATTTGGACACGAAAAAACTTTGACAAGTATAAAAGTTGATCAATTTACTTTAGACATTTTAAAAGATAAAAACCTTACTTTAGAAAGTATTTTACCTGAAGGTGAAGAGCTTTGGTTAAAACCAACAGCCAATCTTTCTACCGGTGGAACTGCTACTGATATTACCGACTTAGTTCATCCCGATAATATTTTTATGTGCGAACGCATTGCACGAATTATTGGATTAGATATTTGCGGTATAGATATCATGGCTAAAACTTTAAGCGAGCCTGTTGCTGAATCGGGCGGTGGAGTGATAGAAGTAAATGCAGCTCCTGGTTTTAGAATGCACATTGATCCAGCAGCAGGATTGCCACGAAATGTGGCAGAACCTGTTATTGATATGTTGTATCCTTTGGGAAGTTCAGCACGCATTCCAATCATTGCGGTTACAGGAACAAATGGTAAAACTACCACTACGCGTTTAATGGCTCACATGGTAAAAACTATGGGTTATAAAGTGGGTTATACCACAACCGATGGTGTTTATATTCAAAACCAAATGATGATGCGTGGCGATTGTACAGGACCTGTTAGTGCAGAGTTTGTATTAAAAGATCCTACTGTTGATTTTGCTGTTTTAGAATGTGCTAGAGGAGGAATTTTACGTTCTGGTTTAGGTTTTCACAACTGCGATATTGCCATTGTTACCAACGTAGCCGAAGACCATTTGGGACTTGGGGATATTGATAACATAGAACAATTAGCAAGGGTAAAAGCAGTAGTTCCCGAAAGTGTGTTGCCAAGTGGTTATAGTATTTTAAATGCCGATAATAAATGGGCTGCAGAAATGGCAAAAGGTTTGGCTTGTAAAGTTGCTTATTTTAGTATGGACGAAAATAATCCAATTATCAAAGCACATATAAATGCTGGCGGATTGGCTGCAATTTACGAAAATGGTTATGTAACTATTAGTAAAGGAACTTGGAAAATTAGGGTAGAAAAAGCCATCAATATTCCGTTGACTTTTGGTGGAAAAGCTTCGTTTAATATTCAAAATATTTTACCCACTTTAATTGCAGGATTTATCCGTAATTTTAAAATAGAAGACATGCGAATTGCTTTGCAAACCTTTATTCCTAGTCCAGCTCAAACACCAGGACGAATGAATATTTTTAACTTTAAAAACTTTCAAGTAATGGTTGATTATGCACATAATGCTGCTGGTTTTACTGCCATTGCCGATATGTTAAGTAAAATAAATGCAAAGCACGTAGGTATAATTGCTGGTGTTGGCGATAGACGCGATGAAGATACCATAGGTTTAGGAAAAGTAGCTGCCAATATGTTTGAAGAAGTAATTATTAGACAAGATAAAAACTTAAGGGGAAAAACGGAGCAAGAGATTATAGACTTAATGATGCGAGGTATTGCAGAAGTAGATGCCAACAAAAAAGTAACAGTCATTAAGAAAGAAACTGAAGCCATTGAATTTGCTATAAAAAATGCCGCAAAAGGCAGTTTTATAACCATTTGCAGCGATGTAGTTCCTGATGCATTAGACCAAATAATGAAAATGAAAGAACAAGAAGACGAAGGTTTGGTTGAGTTTGGATTGTAGGGAAATACAATAATTTTTAAATTAAAAGACTAGTTGCAATCAATTACAACTAGTCTTTTTGTTTAGAAAACACCGTGTTCTTTTTTTAATTCTTCAATCCAATTTTTTACTGTTTGTAAAGGCGAATTTTGTTTTTGAGACAAAGCATTGACAAAGTTTTTAAAACCTTCATTTTTTAAAATATCTTGTTTTTTATATCTTGTATGATTAGTTCTTAAATCTGATACCCCATATTTAGCTTTATCTATTCCAAATTCATCAGCCATTTTATCAAGCCAATTTTCTATATTTGGATGTTCAATTAAATAGTTTTTAGTGTTTGGTTTTTGTTTTAAAATTAGGGAGTTTGAATGTGCATATTTTATTATTAAAATATATTCAGTATTTTCTCTTTTACTTTTTCCATTCTTATCTTTATCAACAAACCCAATTCCTAATTTGTTTTTGAAATTTTTATCTAAAACATTTATTACTTGACCTATGCCTTTTATATGATTCGGTTTATTATAACCCAATACTTCTATTAAAGTTGTATCAGCATAACATTCTGGCAATATAAATTTACACATGCTCTATAAATGTATCAATATTCATGAATAAATCTTGCCCATAATCAATCGCTTCGCTAACTTCTTCTTTACTTAATTCCTTTACATGAGTTTGATAATTTTCATAAGAACAAACAAAAATTGCACAATCTTCATAACTCAAGTTTTCCATTAAAGTACTTAACAAATAAGGACTATGCGTAGCAATAAAAAACTGATTTGTTTCTGAATTAGCTATTTCAATACCTAAATCACTAATATAACCTGGATAAGAATGCGATTCAGGTTCTTCAAATAATAATACAGCATTGGTATTAGAAGCAATAGCCGCATAATGGAAAATAATTCTTTGTAAAGTATCAGCTATTAATGAATAATCGTACTGAAAACCGACATTGTCAATTTCTTTTTGCAATACAAACTTTTCTTCAGATTGAAGCATAATAAATCTTAGCCCATATTCCACAAAAAGTTCACTAACTTGCTCTCTTAATTTTCTATTGGTATTTAAAACATTCCAAATATTGTTTCCAAAAGGAGCAGACAAAAAATCACTAAAGCCTTCATTGTATTTGTCTAAAGATTTAAATTGGTATTTTCTTACATTGGTTTCCAATAAATTTGTGGTTTGAAATACTCTGCTGAATCGTGTAAAATCTTGGGTACTATTGGTAATAAATTCATTGTCAATTTCAGCTTCAACAAAATTTGAAAGATTAATCATTCCTGAAAGTCCTTGATTATTATATACATTTTCTAATCCTTTTCCAGATTTACCCGTAATCAATAAGTATTCATTATTCAAATTGTACTTACCAGCTATAATTGACAGATTATCTGTAATTATTTTTATATCAACAGAGGTATCGTTATCATAAAATAATTCATAAGCTTTGTTAAATCTTACATAATCTTTTAAATTTCCTAATGGTGATAACATTCCTAAAGCTTCCAAAATATTACTCTTACCAACATTTGGCTTACCTATAAAAACATTTACTCTTTTACAGTCAAAACTAACTTGTTTAATTGACTTAAAGTTTTCAATTCTAACATGATGTAGGTGATTGTTATTCATACTCGCAAAATAAAGTAAAATAGTTTATATTTTTAGTGTTTTATAAATACGATTAGCCATATTTTTGAAGAAGCGATAGAAGATTTAGCAGCAAAACAAAAAAATACCCGCTGTTTTAAAATTGAAATCCAAATCATTTAATCACAGGATTTGTAATCCATATTTATCTTTTAGAGCATTTAGAAAATAACTGAATAATATTTCACTACTTTATAGAGTTATTTCAATTTCAAACCTTCTTTTTTCACATCCAATGATTGAACAAATTGTCTAAAAGAAACAACCTCATTTTCATTCATTTTCCCTTTTTCTATTAACGTTGCAATGGCAGTACTTTGATACAACAAAAAGAACTTTTTAGTTTCTTTTATCATGATAAAATTTGCCCATTTCTGTGTTGAATTTGCTGTTTCTCCTGATACTTGAATTGAATCATTGGTGATTTCATAATCAAAATATCCAACCAACATTTTGTTTGCTTTATACATGTTTTTTATTTGAAAATAGGTTAGAAGCGGTGAGCCAATTAAGAATCCAGGAAAAATCAAAAAGAAAATAATATTGTTGCCATCATATAAATTATCGCTGGTTAAAAAAACAACAAAAAATATTGCCATTGCACCAAAAATAAAGTAAAACCTAGGTTTCTTATAAGTCAATTCAAATATTAGATTTCTATAATCTTCAAACTTAATTTTTCCATTGTATTTTATTGCTAACGTGCCAACAAATTCAATAATTTCATTTGGTTCATTTTTCTTAATCAATTTTATACCTTTTAAAACACCCAAAACAAGTAATGCAATAAAAAATATGATTGATACAATAATCGCGAAAATATTATTTGCAGTTAATTCAACATCAGTGTTGAATCTGGTTGAAAGCGTGTAAACCATGATGCCAAAAATTATAAAAAATAACACGCATAATGTTATTAAACTCCAACCATATATTTTGTTCATATTTCTCTAAATTTATTTAACTTTTTCATTTACAAAAACTGAAAGGATTAATATAATGCAATCACTTTATGCTTTTAGGCAACGATAAACATTCAATTAATTTTAAACAAGTCTCTTAAAAAAAAATGCATTCCCTCTTGGCAAAAATCTACACTTTTGTTTAAAATTTACATTTTAAATCGTTTATCTGTGGTTGGATTCCTCACCAAGTATGTCAACTTAACTTATAGTTTTTTCTTGTAAACATTTATAAACATTGAGTTCCCGAGGAACGAAACATTTTGCAACAACGATATTTGGTATACCCAGTTAAAAAAATGAAAACAGCCTTTTATAAGAGGCTGTATAAAAGGACAGCCTTATGCATATTGTCACATTGAGCGAATACCAATAGCTATCGGTAGAAATGTTTTAAAAACGAGAATATTACGTTCTCGTCCGATAGCTCCAGATAGCTATCGGGACGGACTACGCTCGAACTGACGAGCTTTTTGAAGCTTTTGAGACTGCTCTTTTTTTAAGATGATTTATTGTTGAATTATATTATTAATCAACCATTATTTTCTTATAAATCACTTCATTTTCTTCCGTAATAATTTTAACAATATAAATGCCAATATCCCATAAGCTACAATCCAAATCAATGGTTTTATAAAATGAGCTTTCTGCCATTTTCTGTCCATTTAAATTCATGATTTCTAAACTGTAGTTTTGGTTCAAAATCATTTCAATTATAAGCTTATCATTTGCAGGATTTGGATATATATTTATTGATTCATTTTTATTAACAGTTTTATTAATAAATGTGCCAGTGTTTGTTGCTGAATGTTTCATTACACTAAAACCATTTTCTTCAATTAATGCATATACATCGCCATTGTAAATTATCAAATCATTGATGCCAAAAAATATACTCGAATTGTAATTTAAAGTATCCATTTTGGTTCTTTTATTGGCATTATATACATATAAACTTCTGTGCAAATTTGTAATAGAAAAAGTGTTGAAAACAACCTTGCCATCATTGGTAACAGCAGCATTTACCATGTTTTCTTTGGCACCTACAGTATCCGAAATAATATCCCACTTACTACCATTGAGTTTATAAGCTAATAAAGCTGGTTTTGTAGCATTATTTAGTAAAAGATAAGAGTTGCCAGTATTGTCAAGTTTAAACTTGCCATTTGCTTGCGAAACATAAATTGAATCACCTACTATTGAGCTGGTATTTCCATCTATTTTTAAGCCTAAAGTGTAATATAGAATCCAAGGTGCTGCGGTCAGTGTTTTAAAACCACTAACCACACAATTCAATTTATTATTAGCATCAAAAATGGCTGAACCTTCTTTAAAAATAGTACTAGTAGTATTTGGAATTACATAAGTTTTTGTCCAAACTCCACCAACAAATTGCTTCACATTTTTGTTGCCAAACACTGCGTCTGGAAGTCCAATAATAGTAGGAATTCCATTGTTATCGAGCAAAAAATCGAACGAACCACTTTGCCCAACACCTCCTATTAAAAGTGAGTCGCCTACAAGCGACCAACTACTTGTGCCATCGTAT
This sequence comes from Bacteroidia bacterium, assembly GCA_049318585.1. Taxonomy (GTDB): domain Bacteria; phylum Bacteroidota; class Bacteroidia; order UKL13-3; family UKL13-3; genus JAAFJM01. Next base: position 6,070 of record JBMOGB010000026.1, read on the forward strand.
TTTTTTACAAAAGCATATAAGTTTGGCCCCCTAACTCCCATGTACGAAATGTATAAATTGCTTCCTTGAACTTCTACATCTAGAACATTTAGAACAGAGCATAATCCTGGAGTTGGCAGCACTGTCCAGCCGCTCCCGTTCGATTTTACGAAATTTATTTTATCGCCATTATCCCAATAGCCAACATAAATATTTCCGGTGGCATCTATCTCCATGTCGCCAAAATATTTATTAGCACCCAAAGTAGTTCCAGCACTAAAATTTTGACTTCCAACATAAGACCAATTTTGTGCATTGGCCATAACTAATACAAATAGCATTTGTAGTGTAATGTAAATTTTTTTCATAATATTTTTTTGTTTAAATTGATGTTACAAACCTATATGGATTAATTTTTATGTGAAATAGTACATATGCTGTATTTTGAAAAATGATAACCAAAAATTTAAAAGCTGTATTATATTTGATTTGCTAAATGAATAGAAAAATACAGATATTGTTTATTGTGTTAATGGTTTTATATAGTAAAATCAATGGCCAAGAAACGCTCAATAATTTAAAATTTACTGCACTTGGAGTAAATGAAGGATTGAGTCAAAATAGTGTTTGGGACATTATTCAAACCAATGATGGTTTTATGTGGATTGGAACTTCGGATGGCATTAACCGATATGATGGAAATAGTTTTAAAGTTTATAAGCACGAAGAAGGAAATTCAAACACAATTACTGGTCAAAATTTTACCAAGTTATATGAAGACAAAAACAAAAATCTTTGGGTGAGTGACGATAGAGGAGTAAGCTGTTATAAAAAAGTAAAAGATTGTTTTGAAAATGTGTATTTACTCAAAAAAACACCAATGATTGCAAACAGCAATTGCTTTATTGGTGAGGACAATGCAAATGGATTAATCATATTTTTAGCCGATAAAATAATTGCTCGTTTTGATATAAATACCCATAAAATTACTAAGGTTATTAACTTAGATACTTTCAATTTAGGAACACAAATTTATTTTTTAAATAAGCCAATTGTTATAAATAATATTGCTTATTTGTCATTGAATGAAAACAATTTATTGGCTTTTGATTTAATTAAATTACAGCCGGTTTTTTATAGTTATAAGGAGAAAATTGGAAAAGCAATTATCAAATTTTCAGCATCAGAACTGTTGTTTTTAAACAATGATACTTTCACTGTTTTTAATACAATTACTAAGAAAATAGCCAAATTTAAATCAAAAAAAGGTGTAAAACCACCACCAAATTTTTCGCCTAATTCAGCAAATTTATACAATGGTAAATATTGGTATAGTTGTGTGAATGGCATGTATGTTTTTGATGTTAAAACACTACAATTTACCCAGCATTTAAAATCTTTCTCTAATTCATTTTTCAACGAAAAAGATGATTATACTTATGTGTATTTAAGTTATACTGACCAATCGAACAACCTTTGGATTTGCACCAATGGCGATGGTTTGAAAATTTATTCGCCTTATAAAAACAAGTTCCCACATTATAAAACCAAAAGCAAAAAAGTAAACTTAGTAAAAGGTATTTGTAGCGCAAATAACGAGCTAGTTTTTATTGCATCTTACTTACAACAGTTGCATGTGTTGAATAAAAAAACCGGTAATTTTAAGGAACTAAATTTGTTAAATCCTTTAAAATTTAGTTCAGGAACTATTACTTGTTTAACCCCAATTTGCAACAACAGAATAATTTTTGTTTTAAAAAAATCGCTATATACTTATAACTATAAAACACAAAAAGTTGAATTGTTAATTGATGAAAATAAACCACCATTTTCTACCATTTACTATTCTTCTTTAAATTCCTATTCTTCATTTTACAAGGTTTCACCTAATGAAATTTATTCAAATATTGGCAATAGAATTTTTAAACTATCATTTTCACCAAACGGAAAATTTGAGTATAAAAGCATATTTGAAGTGAAAGATAAAGTGAGTTCTTGTTTGCAATTTGATAGTAAAGGCAAACTTTGGATTGGCACCATGAGTGGAATTATTATAGTTGATTCTACTTTGAAATCATGGTTTAAATTATCGGATAAATGGTTTATAAAAAGCTTATTTAAAGCTAAAAACAACAAAATGTATGCAGCTACACAAAGTGGCTTATTGGTTTTTGAAAACTACAAACAAATAGCTAATTATACTACCAAAAATGGTTTGCCAGCCGATTTTACTTATGGCGTTTTAGAAGATAAAAAAGGTAATATTTGGATAAGTCATAACAAAGGGTTGAGCTGTTTGAATCCAACAAAAAACAGCTATACACATTATACCATTCACGATGGTTTACAATCGAGTGAATTTAACACTGGTGCTTTTTATAAAGATGATTTTGGCCTGCTATATTTTGGCGGCATCAATGGAATAAATGTATTTAATCCTGAAGCTATTATTAGCAATCCACATTTACCTAAAGTACAATTTACAGCTATTAAACTATTTGAAGAAGCTTTAAAAACCGACAGTAATATCTCAGTGATTACTCAAATAAAATTGCCTTATTTTAACAATACTTTGTCGTTCGATTTTGCAGCATTGGAATATAGTAATAGCCAATTAAATCAATATGCTTATATGTTAGAAGGATATGATAATGATTGGATTTACAGCGGCAATAAACATTATTCACGGTATGCAAATTTGCCTTTTGGCAATTATGTATTTAAAGTAAAAGCTGCTAATGCTGACGGTGTTTGGAACAATGAATCTAAAAATTTATCGATTATAATTACTCCTCCTTTTTGGAGAACTTTTTGGTTTTATTTTTTAACTGTTTTAAGTGTTTTTGTCACATTAGTTTTAGTAATATTTTATGTTTTTAAACTTCAAAAAGTAAAACTGAAAAGAAAACTAGAAATTCAAAACAAATTAGAACAAGAGCGTATTAGAATTTCTCGCGATTTACACGACAATGTAGGTGCTCAACTTTCCTATTTAATAACCAATGTTGAATGGATTTTGCAACATCCAAATCAAATGAATGAAGCAGCAGTAAATGAGCGTTTAAAAGTATTAAGCGAAACTGGTAGAAACGCTATTATTACGCTTAGGCAAACTATTTGGGCCATAAGTAGTAATACTTTGAGTATGGAAGATTTTACCGATAGGTTTAAACAATTTGCGTTAAAAATGATTGAATTTAACAAGAATATTGAACTTGTTTTTTCTGATAATTTAACAGAGAACAATAACCTATCTCCTGCTATAGCATTAAATTTATTCAGGATATGTCAGGAAGCATTTAACAACTGTTTGAAGCATGCAAATTGCACTAAAATAAATATAGATTTTATAAGCAATAGAGAACATTTGTTTTTATTTGAAATAATAGATAATGGAGTTGGTTTTGACATGGAAGTGGCAAAACTTAAAGGCCATTATGGATTAAAAAACATGCAGAGCAGAGCTACAGAAAACGGTGCTGAACTTACATTTGAATCGGAGTTAGGAAAAGGAACAACTTTAAAACTTTGTTTGAAAAAATAGCGCATTTGTATGATAGTAATTGAAATAAATTTACCTGAATTTTGAGCTTTTAAATGATAAAATTGTGATAAGAATAGCCATAGTAGATGATAAGCAACCTAACAGGGTTTCGTTACACGAGAAGTTGAGTTTTATTAATGGATTTGATGTTGTTTTTTTAGCATCAAATGGCATTGATTTTCTTGAACAAATAAAAGCGCAAATTGTACCTATTGACGTGATATTAATGGATATAGATATGCCAATAATGGATGGAATTGAAGCAGTGAATATTGCCTCAGAAATATATTCAAACACTAAGTTTTTAATGCTTACTGTTTTTGATGATGATGATAAAATATTTGAAGCCATTAAAGCTGGTGCAATTGGTTATTTATTAAAAGACGAAAACGTAGATAGTATTGCTGAAGCCATTAAACAAATAGTGGAGTTTGGAGGTTCGCCAATGAGTCCAAGAATAGCTCGAAAAGCATTGCAGTTACTCATGAATGCAAAAATTGATAAAACACCTAAAGATGATACCATTTTATCTATACGTGAAATGGATATTTTAAAAGGATTGGTTGATGGATTAGATTATAAAACAGTAGCTGATAAATTATTTATTAGTCCGCATACGGTAAGGACTCATATTACAAATATTTACAAAAAACTACACGTTAGCAGTAAAACCCAAGCCGTAATGTTAGCCGTAAAAAATAAATGGTTTTAGTAAAAGAATCAGTATCCGTAATCAACTTCCCAAAGGTCATTTTATTAGACTAAGGATTGGAGCGGCATTTTTGTTGTTCAATATTATTAGATTATTTTCTAATGATAGTTATTACATCAACTAATATTTTAGAGTTCTGCAAATCTTTATCATCACTTACAATTTTGTATTTTTTTTGTCTTGCTAATTCTAAAAAATAACTGTCGTTAAAGTCAGAATTACCAAACTCATTCAATACATTTGTTATGTTTATACTGTTAAATTCATCACTTCCTTTAAGTGCAATTCTTAGTATTTTATTGATTTCACTTTTTACTCCCTTCACTGTTTCTGTGAATCGTGTTGTACCTACAAAATCTTTTTTGTAATCAGCTTGAAGATTTTTTGTTTCATCTTTCCAAAGCTTAAAATCTAAGCGTAAATAAGCATTTGCAAACTCTGAAAGAATCATTGAGTTAATAAAAATGGTGTGATTGTTACTTAGAAGTTTATCTAAAAAATCTGAATAAATATTTTGTTTTCGTTGCTCATAATTACCTATTGGGCAAAACAAATACATCCAAATATTATTGTCAAAAAAGTAATTGTCTGAAGTTTTGGGACTATATTTTGTAATATCAATTAATTGAGCCATTACAAAATTTCATTTACTGAGTTTTCGAATTGTGTTTTGTTAAGGAAATATTCCTTTGCTCTGCCTGTAACTTTTTTCAATAAGTACAAATCATCACTTTCCATACCTTTTATGGTTAGGTGTTCTTTAATAAAAGGAGTTTCATAAACACCGTAAAGTTGGCCTATTGACGAATTTAGAAAAGCGGAAATAATTAATTTTATTCCACTAAAATCAAGTTCAACATTGGTATCAACTTGGAAATTTTCACTTATTTTTTTATACAATTTTTCTCCTTCAATTGAAGAAACGGCTGTTTGACCGTTAATAATTTCATTTACTTTTATTTTCACTGAATTGTTCATTATAAATAATCCTCAGGTTTTAGTTCTTCCAATAATGCGTATGAATTATTGTCGTTTAAGTTAAACTCTAAATTTACTATTGTTCCTAGAAATGGACTTTTAAAATCAGCGGCTAAGATAGTACCTTTTTTCTCTTCCCAATAACCATTGGAAGAAATAATTTGAATTCTTCCTTCATTTAACTTTAAAAAATCACGAATCAAACTCAATCCTAATCCGCCAGGAGTGCTTCCAGTTCTAGTAGTATTGCCTTCTTCAACTGCCCAATTTATGCAGTCTTTTCCCGACATTTCATTATTATTTAAATATTTTCGCACATTATTTCTGATGGTATTTCCTAAATCAACAATGGTAAAATAAAGTTTCTTTTTATTTGGAAAATACTGACCACAAGTAAAAACATTGATGCATTTGCCATGCGAATAGGCATTATTATAAATTTCATAAATGCTTCGGTTTATTTTACGTTTTAGCATTGGTGTCATTTTTGGTAAATCAGGTTGCGATAATAATTCTCTATCTAAATAGTCCGCAAATTCTTGTTCTGCTGTTATTTCAAACTTTTGATACTTAATGGTGGTTGCATAATTATCCTCAATTGATTTCCCCGAGAAGTTCAATAAAAATAAGTTTTTTTCTAGAATTAATTTTACACTATTCGAAAAATTGATTAGTTGTATTTGATTATTTTTCACTTCTAAATCCACTAAAATAGCACCCAAAGCAGCACACAAATTGGCTTCAAACCAACTTGTATTGCTAAAATCAATGGTTATGGTTTTACCTTCAATCGTTTTTGTTTGCTCAAATAGATTCACTAATATTTGATAACCATTATAATCACTCATTAGTTTTGGTGGTAAGTAAAAATGCATTATCGATTTATTAGTTTTATAGTTTAATTTTAAAGGTTTTTGCCAATGATTTTATAATTGCTTTTGGCAATTTAAACATTTAGTTTATTGTTACATATAATCCTTTTTTGAATTGGCCTATTTTGAAATTTATATATCGTATTCTACAGAAATATAAGTAACTCTTTTTCTTTTAAAAGTTTGAATGCCTCCTCAAATTTTAAATATCCAACTTCCCAACTGTAATTTCTGTTAACTTGGTGTTTCACTTTGTTTAAAAACTTTCGCCCTTCATGAATTAAATTAATTTCTTCTGTAGATAATGAAAGATGCTCACCCAAAAGGTCAATAACAAATTTTAAATTTGTTCTTTCAGTTTTAATTAAGAGATAGTGGTTGTTTGCATGCATTCTTATAGCAATTTCAAATACTACAATTTTATGGTAAATTTCATCGGGAATATCAGTATCATATACTTCACCATATAGTTTCAAACAGTTGCTGTAAAACAATTTTAGAGAGGGTCCAGATTTATACAAACCTTCGAAATCACAATCATACTTAGGGTTATTTGATTCATCAGTTATTATGCCATTGTTCCACTTAATCATCATGGGAATTGAACCATCCACTAACTTTAAAAACTCCGCATAATCTCCATGTTTTATTGAATTAAATTCATCTTTATAATTTGTAATTCTTCTACCTGATTTTATTACTTTTAGCATATAGCCAACCACATGTTCCATAATTGTTATTTTCACCCCCCTCCACTATTTTTATTTCTTCATCTGTAAGTTCATATAGTTTACTGTCTTTTATGTTTTTGTTTTCGGTAATTAAGTTATAGTTAGGATTTGGGTTTAAAGTGTAGCCCAATATTTTACAAAATAATTCATTTAAAAATCCTTCTTGAAACTGCTCCTCCTTGCTATTCCTAATGTTTTCTTGAATGGTAGTATTATGAAAATAACTTTTGTAAGTTAAATAAATATCTTGAATAGATTGTTTATTTAAAGTCTTTTGGTATTTAACTAATACTGAATTTTGGAATAAAGGCATGATTTATTATTTGTTCAATAATAACAGATTGATATTAGCCTTGCAAATTTGTGCAAAATATAATACTTATAAAACAAAATGGCTTTTGTAACCGACTTATTATTTTCCTAACTATCTTTATTGTTAGTGAAGCGCTCCAAGGATTTTGAATGGTTGTAGTTTCCGATAGCAATCGGAATCTGATACGGGCCAAAAAGCGATTCTGTAAGATACTCTTCTCTTATTTTAAATCCGTATTCACAAATTCAAGGCATTTTAACAGAATAAGGATTGGAGAGTTTTTTTTACTCAAAATCTATTTCAAAATATTTCAAAATAGTTTTGTAATTATCTTGTGCAGTAAGGCAAGTATCCATTAAATAATTTTTTTCTTTTTCCCATTCTCGTAATCCCCTATAATAAAATAATTTCAAATCTTCGTCAATTATAAATGGAACTACATTATTGGCTAAACATTCTTTAAACATTATCAATCTACCCACTCTGCCATTTCCATCTTGAAAAGGATGAATTACTTCAAATTCCTGATGAAACCTTATAATATCTTCAATAGTTTTTTGTGCAATATTGTTATATTGTAAAAGTAGTTTTTTCATCTGTGCAGGAACATCTTTTGGCAAACAAGTTTCATTTCCTCCAACCTCGTTAGGCATTTTTTTATATTCGCCTACATTAAACCAGTCTTTTCTACTATCTGATGTGCCTGATTTTAGCAAGTAATGAAGCTCTTTAATTATTGATTCCGTCAATTTTGCTTTTGCTTTTTCTATAATCAAATCAATACAACGAAAGTGATTGTTAGTTTCAATAATGTCGTCTATGTTAATGTTTTCTTCAGTTAAACCAATGGTGTTGGTTTCAAAAATAAAACGGGTTTGATCATGAGTAAGTTTACTACCTTCAATACGATTTGAATTATAGGTTAAATCAATTTGAGTACGATGGTAAATACCTCCATTCAATTTCATGTCTTTTTGCTCCTTCAATTGATTCAACAAATGACTATTGCTAAAAAGAATTTCTTTACCACTTACAGGTAAAGTGGTGTCTTCTGGAATATTCCATGTTTTACCAGTAAGGAAAGCACCTTTAATTTTACCTGCTGCACAATAGTTACGAGCAGTTCTATCAGGTATATTCCACTTCTTGGCGTATTCTTTAACCGAAATGTATTTCATTATTTTGTTTAAAATATGCCGTTATCGGCAAATTTTTGAATTTATTTACATTTCAATTATAGTGTTTCTTGCCGATAACGGCAAGAAATTATAAAAATTGCTGTTTTAAAAAATATTTCTTTTGCTTTACAAGTGATTCGTGAATTTTCAGATTTAAATTTATTTTATCGTCAATAATTGAAAGGAGATTGACAATTGTTTTCTTATCTTTTTTTAAATACTTCAACACTTAAAAACATAAACACCTAAACACCTTAAAACGCCACTTCGACTCCGCTCAGTGACCGTTTACTCTACAAAATACATATCCATATCGCCTTTATTTTTGGCTTTAATTTTTCCACGGTGTATGTATGAAAAATCATTTTTAGCAAGCACATAAGTTGATTCACTGATATTTATTTTACCTGGTTCACTGTTTTGTTCCATGCGGGCTGCGGTATTTACAGTATCGCCCCAAATATCGTAAGCAAACTTTTTGTTACCAACTATTCCTGCTATAACTGGTCCTGAGTTGATGCCAATTCTTATTTCAAACAAACCGCCTTCATTTTTTCTTTTATGGGTAAATTCTCTAATTTCTTTTGCTGCCTGAATTACTCTTTTTGCATGGTCTTTGGTTTCATGTGGCATACCGCAAACAGCTAAATATGCGTCACCAATGGTTTTTATTTTTTCTAACCCATTTTTGGATATTATTTCATCAAAACCTTTAAAATAATAATCCAATTCACTTACCAATTTTTGAGGATCAAGTTTTTCGCTAATGAGTGTAAAGTTTACAAAATCAGTAAAAATAATGGTAACATTTTCAAATTGTTTTGCCTTTGTATTTCCATTATTCTTCAGCTCATCAGCTACTTCTGGTGGCAAAATATTTAACAACAAATCATCCGATTTTTTCTTTTCATTCGTCAATTCAATATTACTTTTATTAAGCTCATGAGTCCTTATATTTACGGTGTCTTCCAGTTTTTTATTTTGTTTAATCAATACTTTATTGTTGATTTTTACTGCTAAATAAATGAGTAAAATGACCAAACTTCCATAAATCAAATAGGCATAAATAGTTAGGTACCAAGGAGCCAAAACTACAAAAGATAATGATTTTTTTTCAGACATAACACCAAGCGCATTTTTGGCCTGTAATTCCAACGTGTAATTCCCAGACGACAATCCAGTAAAAATTATTTTCGATTCATTTTTCCAATCACTCCAATCACCTGTTATTCCATTTATTTTATACCGATATAAATTTTGTTCCGGATTTATAAATGAACTAACACTAAATTCAATCACAAAACTATTGTCGTTAAATGCAATTTTAGGGGTAAAATCCTTCTCATTATTTGTATTGTCGAACAATAAATTACCAACAACATTTTTTATAACATTAATACAAACCATTGCAGTATTTTCTATCGATTTATTTAATGAAACAGCCACAATTTTATCGTCAAAAGCTATCCATAAATCATTTCCAATTAAAGTGGTAGCAACTGGTTTTCCGCTTAATGTATTTACCAATGATTGTTCAGTTATTTTCCCATTTAAAAGTTGATTGATTTTATTTGAATTCAATACCAAATCATCTTGTTTAAAATCAAAGTTTTTGTTCGTTGATTTTGTAAATATTTGGGTAATGTTTTCATCTTCGGTAAATTGATTATTGTTTAATACAAAAACCTTGTTTTTTGACTGAAATATTGATTTGCCATTGTATTGCCTAATAATCACTTTTCCATCTCTTAATTCTTCGGGCAAACTGCTTTGATTAAAGCTTTTACCACCCATTTTTTTTAATCCATTATAATAAGTTCCAACCCAAATTTCACCATTATTTTGTTCATAAATCGAATTGGCTAATTCCGCTAAACCTTCCAGTTTTTTAGGGATATTATTATTGTTTTTTATATCCAAAATATAACAAGCTTCTGGTCCAAAAGCATACAGTTTTCCAGTTAAATTTCCTTCTTGCACATGAATAATGGTTTGGTTTGGAATGAGGTTAGAAACAGTTCCGTTTTTATACTCAAACAAACCATTTGTACTAGCTATGTATCCATTGTTATTACTGTTTAATAATTGCCAACATTCACCATTTATTTGCTGAATTACATTCAATGAAGTTTTGGTTTCATTGCTCATCAATAAACCCATACTGGTGCTTACAAATAAATTGTTTTTAAAGGCTAAAATATCAGTAATATTTCCATCTATTTTTAGTTCATTGAATAGTTTAACTGCATCGTTTAAAACTACATGAGTTAAACCTTTTCTATGCGCTACCCAAAGGTTGTTTTCCTGGTCAAAAAACACTTGATAATTTTCATTGGAAGGAATATTTATTTCACTCATTTCAATGCCATTTTTATCAAATACTTTTACTCCATGATTGAAAGTTGCCAAAGCAATTTTTTCATTTTTTGATATTGAAATTCCAGCTAAACCTTTTCTTACAAATTCATTGATTGAAACATTTGAAAACAACTCAATATTGTTGTTTTTTAGGTTATAAATGCCATCGTAATTAGTGGCAATCAATAGGTCATTGTTTAAAACAGAACAGCCAATAATGGTTTTATCTTTTAACAAATATCCACCTGCTAAATCCTTTAAACCATTGCCAGTAAATACGCTTAAACCCTTGTGTAATTCATTAATATATAACTTTCCATTGTACTCAAAAGCGCCACTTATTTCACTTACTTCTATAATTTTTAGTTGAAAATCTTTATTGTTATTTTCAACTTTAAAAATATATTTTCCACTTGTAAAATATATTTCACCACCAATATTAAACACTTTTTTTTCGCCTAAAGTAGTTTGGTTTATTTTCCCAATTTTATCTTTAAAACTGGTATAATTTCCAATGCCTTTTTCATCAAAAATATACGCACCAAAATCGCCTTCACAAGCCAAAAAAAGATTGCCATTTTTATCAAATGCAATTTGACGAACAGGTTTTGGAGTAAGATATAAGTTCCAGTTATTTCCATCAAAACGCAATACGCCATCATTATTAGCCATCCATATTCTGCCTTTTGAATCTTGCGTAAAATTCCAAATTAACGGATGTGCATTGAATGTTTTGGAAGTATAATTATTTGAAACAAATTGCCATGCAAAAACAGGAAATATTTTAAAGAAAATAACAATAAATAATAGGCTAATTTTTTTCATGTATATATCGTTTTTATTTCAACAACTCATCAAATAAAATAGAGAAATAATATACAGCACCCACTGTAGGTGCGCCCAATGATTGAATGTATCGTTCGTTGGTAACATTTGAACCACCAATTTTTAGCATGGTTTTGTATTTCGGTAAATTATAACTTACCATCATATCTACATTGTAATACGAATTAATAATTCCTTCTTTGTTATATTCCTTAAAAAGAACTTGATCGACCCAACGTAAGTTCATAGAAAAACCAATATTTTTCTTAATTCTCAATGCGTTGAACCCAATATTGTATTTATGTTTTGGGGTGTTAAATGAAGCTACAAAATCTTGTTTGTAAAACTCAGGATTATCAATTACTTGATTGAAATTATAATTACCCAAAATGGTTACTTTTTTCGATAAATAATAGTTAAACGATAACGAATATCCATAAGCAATCATGGGAATATTGGAGTTTACAACCATTCTATAAATTTGTGTTTTTTGAACATCTTTTATGTAAGTTGGTGTAACAGTATCGCTGTGGTTTACTGCTCCAATTAATTGCTGAGTAGTAATTAAATTTTTGTAATTTGAAACATAAAAACAAAAATCTGTTTCTAGTTTTTCAAATAAAAATGTTCTGTGTCCTAACTCAAATGCACGTAATTCTTCGGGTTCTATGCTTTTAATATTTGGCTTTATTAGTTTATTAGAATCGCCAGTTAAAAAATAATTACTTACAGAACTTTGAATATACACATTTACAAGATCACTTCCATCAGCTTGTTTTCTAACCAATCCAAAAGCTGCTGCATCGCTATAAAAACCACCAATGGTACTTGCATGAGGAACTACAATATAATTAAATTGTTCTATCAATGCAGGGAATCTGTAACCAATTTGGGCTGATGTTCTTAAGCTATGTTGTCTTTTTTTGCCAAGCAATAAAACCAAAGAAGCACGCGGGCTTATTCTTGGATCAAAGCGCTGCATATAGTCCAACCTTCCCGATGCTTGAATTTTCAAACGGTCATCAAAAAATGTTTTTGATGCTTGCGCAAATCCACCAATTTCACTGGAATAAATGGCAACAGATTTATCGTTAAAAATGGTTCCTTGAGTTGCAGGCGCATTGAGCCTATAATTGATTCCGGAAAGCAACGAAAACGGCTTGATAATATTTTTAAAATCGTAAGTAAATTCGGTGTACCAAGCTTTTGAAACACTTTTTAAACGACTTCCACCATCAGTAAAACTGCTATTTATTGCATTGTTAAATGCAGAGTCAAATTCCTTAGTGCCTGGTTGAAATTGTGCCTTTCCTCTAAGAATATTTGTTAAAGCACTATCCAATCCAGCTCCAGAAGTTTTGTCAGCTAGCCCGTTATTATTTCCATCTGCAAATTTTCTTGCAGCCCCATCGCTTCCTTTTTGAATAGAATCATAACCCAAACCATAAGCATAATTAAGTGTATTGAAATACCCAGAATATGCCAAAAGATATTGTGCAAACCAATTATCGTCTGATTTTGCAGCTCGGTTAATGCTCATTCCTGTTGAACTTGCATCAAATGTTTGACCAGTATTATCGAAAATGGCATAGGTCCTAAAAACATAATTTTTACCCTTTGCTTCAAACTTATGTTGGTGTAAAAAAAAGTCGGAAATTTGTGCTCTGTTATCTATTTGAAAGCTACTACTTCCAGCACTAAAACGTGATAGCCATGAAAATTCAGTTTGCTTATTTGGCCTATGATAAAAAGCAATATCGGCTTTGGTATTATAAGGTTTGTATTGAAACAATTGATCTTCTTTATAACCAGTTCTAGCTATTTTTATAGGTTCTTTGGCTAAGCTTATTATTCCACCTGGAGTTGAAAACCTGATGGTATTTGAATCAAACACATTGGTAACTTCATCGCCACTAATATTTGGTGCTTCATAACCCGGATTTCCTGGACCAGTTTTATAACCTAAAGTGGTTAAGTTTTTACTGAAATTGTAATTGGCTACATCTCTGTAATCAGTGGCTTTCCAATCAGTAGCATTCATGTAACCAAACGTAAATTTATAAGCCCATTTATTATTGGTAAATGTGTTTGCATAACGCATGGTAAAATCGGTGTAAGTGGAAGGTTTATTATCTATTCCGTCTATGTGGTTTACACCTGTTTTATAATTTACCGAAAGTCCTTTGTAATCAAACGCACTTTTGGGAGTGGTATTAATTAAACCATTGATAATATTTGGACCATACAAAGCCGATGAAGAACCTGGAATTAATTCAACACTTGCTATATCTAAATCAATTGGCCCATTTAACATTCCAAGCGAAAAGTTAAAGCCCGGCATGGATAAATCCATGTTGTCAAATCGCTGAAAAAACCTGCGGTTATAAGGTGAATTGAACCCGCGAGTATTCAATGTTTTAAACGAAACGCTGGTTGTAATTACATCTACTCCCGCAATATTTGCCAATCGATCGTACATGTTTAAAGTTGGATTATAGCGTAAATCTGCGGCTGTAATCATTTCAATGGTAACAGGACTTTCAAACTTACGTTCGGTTTTGCGAGAGGCAGAAACAACGACTTCTTTTTTAACAAAATATTTTTCTTCTAACTGAAAATGTATGTATGAACTATTTACATTTAAAGCTGCCGATTTTGTTTCAAAACCCAAATATTTACAAATGAGTCTTACTGGTTTTGTCAAATTTACTTTGATTGAAAAGCTTCCATCCATTTCCGAAAACACAATATTAGAAGTTCCTTCTTCTATTATTTTGGCAATTGGTATTTCGTTATTATTCGTTATTTCACTTACTTTTCCATGAATTATTCTTGCATTTATTGGTCCATCGGGTGGTAATAATGAATCAGGAATTATGGCACTTTTGCGCGATTTTGTTCTAAATTCTTGTGCTTGAACAGTAAATGATATACATATAAATCCCAGTAAAAAAACGATCAGTTTTTTTGTAACAGAACTAGTTTGTTCTTGAACGGAGAAATATTTTTTCATTTAAAAAAGAAGTTATTTATTTATTCAACAACTAGTTTTTTAAAACTTGTTGTTGTTCCGTTTGAAACTTTTATAATATAAATTCCGGCATCTAACTTGTTGGTTAAAAATGATATTTCAGCCTGATTTGTAAATTTATTATCCCATATTTCTTTGCCCTGCAAATCAAAAATACTTAAGTTTACTTCAGGTTGAATGATGTTGAAATTTAAAAATGTTTCACCAATGGAAGGGTTAGGAAACATACTAAAATCTAATTCATTTTTTTGTTCAGCAACACCAACATTTCCACCAGTAAAAGCCATATCATCTATTTTAAAGATAGAACCTGCATTTTTTGACGATGATGTAATTGCAGAGAAAACAATAACAGCTGTATCGGGTGTTTCAGCACTTAAATAAGTTAAATTTAAAATGGCTTTTGTATAAGTAGATAAGCTTGTAGAATTATAAAAACCACCAATTGCAATGGTATCAGTTTTTGATAATGTAGTGTTATATTTTGTAAGTAAAATTAAAGCTGTTGCTGAATCTCCAGTAGTACTTGAATATTTAAACCAAAACTCAAAACTGTTTGGTTTGTTCTTATAAGGTGTGCCTCTTACTGATTTTATTCCAATTTGTTTACCAATAAATATAGATCCAACATAATCGGGAACATATACTCCTGGAGGTTTGTTAGCTACAATTGTACTGCGCATTTCACATGCAAAACTATCACTATGGGAATCGGTGGTTTTAAATACAGATTGAGCGTTACCTAATATCATTAATCCGTTTGTTGTAACCCATGAATTAGGCTCTGTGGTTGACCAGTTTTCAAATCCACTGTTCAAAATTTGTGCGTTTGCATAACAAGCTGAAATGGCAGTTGCAAATAAAATTAGTAATTTTTGTTTCATAATTTTCTGATTTTAGTTAGTTCAAATAAAAGTGTTATTTTTTAAATTTATTGATTATTTGTTGTTTATTTTTTGATTAATCATGTGCGAAAAGTTTGTGTGTTTTTTGTTGTTTATAATACAAAATACATGTCCACTTCCCCTTTGTTTTTGGCATTTATTTTACCACGATGGGTACATTCAAATTCGTTTTTTACTAACTCGTAAGTAGCTTGGCTTATATTTATTTTTCCTGCTTCGCTATTACTTTCCATGCGGCTTGCCATGTTTACAGTGTCGCCCCAAATATCGTAAGCAAACTTTTTTACACCTACAATTCCAGCTACCACTGGACCAGAATGAATGCCAATTCGAATTTGAAATTTACCTCCATTATTAGCCATAAAATTTTGTATTTCTAATGCTGCTTTTACTATTCGTTGGGCGTGATCGGCTAATTCATGAGGCAAACCACAAACGGCTAAATACGCATCGCCAATGGTTTTTATTTTTTCAATGCCATGCTTTTCCATTATGGTATCAAAGGCTGTAAAGTTTTTGTGAATTTCATGAACCAATTCTGTTGGCGAAAGTTGTGCACTAATGCCAGTAAAATTTACAAAATCGGTGAAGAGCACTGAAACGTGGTTATATAACTTAGCTTCTGAACTACCTTTTTGTTTGAGCTCTTCGGCTACTTCCGAAGGAAGGATATTTAATAATAAATTGTCCGATTTTTGTTTTTCAATGATGAGTTCCTTGTTTAATTTTTCTTTCTTTTTCTTTTGTGTATAAAATACAAATGACACAAAAACAATTACTAATAAAGCACTTCCTAAACCTAAACTAATCCCTAATCTTCGCAAGGCTAGTAGTTTAGATACTTCATTTTCAATTTTAAGCAATTCAATTTCAGCCGACTTTTTTTCGGTTTCGTATTTGGTTTGCATTTCACTAATACTACTTATTTTTTCACTATTTAATATTGAATCATTCAACGAAACAAATTGGTTTTGGAAATGATATGCCTTTAAATATTCACCTTTTTGGGCATACATTTCACTCAACATTTTATAACATTTTGCAATTTTGTTATATCCATCTATGTTTTTAGCCAATTTCAACGATTTTTCGAAACAAATAATTGAACTGTCTATGTTTTTAAATTCATTGTACAAGCAGCCTAAATTATAGTAAAGATTGGCTTCTTCGCTCATCATTCCAAATTCTTTATAACCTTTTAAAGCCAATCCATAATAATAAAGTGCTTTGTTTTTTTCCTTTAAATCAGCATAACATAAAGCTATATTATTTTGGTTTTGAACAATGCCTGTTTTTTCATTTATAATCCTACTAATTGAGTCAACTTGAAAATAATAGTTTAAAGCTGTTTTGAATTTTTTGGTTAAATAATAAATATTTCCTATTCCAATTAAAGCATCGGTTGAGGAAGATAGATTTTTTAGCTTTTTTGAAATTTTATACGATTGAGTATAGTTGTACAACGACTTTTGAAAGTCTTTATAGTCTAAATAAAAATTCCCTAGAACTGAATAAATGTTCAATAAATTACTTGAATCTTTGGTTAATTCGCTGTAATATTTTGCTTTAAATATCATAGCAAGAGATGAATCGGGTTTGCCTTTGTCTTGATATATATAACTTAATAAAACATAAGCATA
This sequence comes from Bacteroidia bacterium, assembly GCA_049318585.1. Lineage (GTDB taxonomy): Bacteria > Bacteroidota > Bacteroidia > UKL13-3 > UKL13-3 > JAAFJM01. The sequence continues at coordinate 23,136 of JBMOGB010000026.1, forward strand.
CGATATTTTTGGATAATCGTTCACTGAACTACTTAGTTTTATAACAGAATTTGCATAGTTCATGGCCGAATCATTTTTCCCTTTTATCATCATTACAGCACACATTCGCAAATAAGCACCTGCAATTCCTTTTTGATAACCCACTTTTTGCGATAAAGCCAAAGCTTTATTTGCCAATAAATAACAAGAGTCAACATGACTGCGCTGTAATGATGATGATTTTTTTAAAAGCGCATCTATGGTTTTTATTGCTGTTGAATCTTTACCATAAACAGTAATATTTAACAGTAAAAAACAAACTAAAAACCATAAAATATGAAGCTTCATTTTAAAGGAAAATTATAATGGATAAATTTTGTTCCAATCAATTGAAGTTGTTAAACCATTACCAACTTGAGTGCTTGAAAACTGGTTCCATGAAGCAGCCAAAGCACCAATAATTGCAACAGCACCTCTTCCACCTTCATAACTTAGCGAACAAACAATTGAATTGTTAGTTGTTGGAATCATGGAAGAAAAAAAGTTTGCATAGTTTTGTATTTCATCTTTTGATGAAGCAATAGCTACTACAAAATAATAAGCTGTTAAATTTGGTGTTTCGCTTTGAACAACAATATTGCTTGTTAAAAAATCAGTTCCAGGATTGGCCTGCATTGGTATTACAGGAGGCTTTCCTTTATTAGGATCTCCAGTACTTTTGTTACCATTTATATCTGTTATTTGAATACCATTTTTGGCAGTATAAGGAGTGTAAGTAAACATGGGAAGATTAATCGTTTTGGTAGGTGTTGCAGTGTATTTACTCAAATCTTTTGAACAAGAATATTTGCATACTCCAGGGTATAATTCATCAGGCATTTCTTGTGAAAAATCGGCTGTTTCCAAACCATCAGGCACATCTAATAAACACAAGTAAAAATAAATTTGTTGTTTGTTAGTAGGTACTATAAGCATTCCTCGTAAGTTAAAATTGTAATCCGACATAATTTTATTTGATTTATTTATTGTCAAAAATAATCTATTTAAAATGGCTCACAATCCCCAATTATGGGGAGAATTTCAAATAAATTGGGACTACGGATTTAAAAGAAATAGAGCGTTCCGATAGCTATTGCATAGGCGTTAACTTAAGTATTTTAAAAATCAAAGTTCCAAAGGAACGACCATACGGTAGCCACCAGTGAAACTAGTGGTATTAGTATAAAAAATATAACAAAAACCCCAAAATATTTGCAAAATGCCAAGCCTAAGGCTTGCATTTTGCAAATATTTTGGGGTTTTTGTGAAGGTGATTGCATTTGTTTTTTACCGTAAGGTCGTTCCTCTGGAACCCAATGTTTAATAATGTTTCCTATCTTAAAACTATAAATTAATTTGACACCTAAGCGATAGCTATCGGAACCAAACTCATTGGTAAATGCCCGTGTAGGAGATACTACATTTCATATAGAATCCGTAGAGCGCTTCGTTAATGCTACGGATAGTTGAGCTTGGTAGTGCCTAGCTGTTGGCAACAGTTAAGGGCATAAAAAAAGCCATTCGAAATTCGGATGGCTTTTTTGGTTTGTATCTACCGTCATTGCGAGGGACGTAGCAATCTCTTTTTCTCTTTGAGATTGTTGGCTTTGCTCGCAATAACGTTAGTTTTCTTATTAAACCTTTGGAGGCTTAGGTGTGGTTTTTTTAGGAGTAGTTTTTGGGTTTATAAATTGTGCATCGTAAAAATCTTTTACTTTATTTCTATCATTAATATTTAGCTTTATTAAATCTAGCAAAACCAAATACATGCTTGTGGCTACAGCTAATCTTAATGTATTCCCTTCGCTCGAACCATCTTTCACTTCCCCTTTTTTACCTAATTGAGCGTCTCTAACACTTATAAATTCGTTCAATAATTCCAGTGCTTTATCTTTAAAAGTTTTATCTAAATCCACATTTTTATTACAAGCATCGCTTAAGCGTTGCATAATAGTTTGTGCATCGGTTTTTGTTATTTTACTATACTCATCTTTGCCCTTTGGAAATAGTGCATTATATGCCTCTGGCTTTTGGCGTTTCCATTTAAATACTTCATCGTAAAGGTTATCTACAAAACCATCAAACTCATTTAGCACGCTATTTACTGTGATGGTTTTTCCTTTTTTAGTAGTTAAAGTAGTTTCTTGATCACCTATCCATTTTCTATAAATGGCATAAGGTGTTTCAACCAAATTAATCATGGCAGTGTAGGTGCCAGATGTGTTTTGGGCTTTTAAAAAATTAATATGGCTTTGCACCAAAAAGCCAAAATCTTCGTGTGCTGCCCTTGAGTTTTCAAAAGGGTTTTCTAGGTGGTTGTTTATCATAATTTAATTTTTAATTTTGTCCAAAAGTAAAAATGTTTTTTAATTTACCTAAACAATTTTAGCAAAACAAAATTGTTTTAAGTAAATTAAGATTTTTTTTAGTTTTGTTCATTACATTATCATGTAATGAATATTTCGAAGTCGATAATGCCATTACATGATGATACAACGTATATATTGAAGCCGATAATGTCATTACATCATGATGTAATTTATGTTTCGAGACCGATTATATCATTACATCAACATGTAATGTATGTTTCGAAACCGAATATGCCGTTGCATATTGATGCAATGAATAAAACATAAGTGAGTTATGATAGCGTTTGGTCCTCGGTTGGTTGCCGAGCTATCGGCACCACCAATCGATAAGTGGATTGGTGAGGACACCAACCACGGACAAATAACTAAAAAATAAATTTTTTGTTTAATTCAATTTTTTGCAAAAACCATTTATTATTGAACTATCAATTAAAATCTGAAGGTTTATTTGTTCTCGGTTGGTTACCGATTGTTTTAGGCACTACCAATAGGAAAAGATATTTTGTACAATAACAAATATAAATGATATTATGAATGGAGTAAATAAAGTAACCTTAATAGGTAACTTGGGTAAAGACCCAGAAACAAAAACATTGGACGAAAAATTGGTGGTAACTAAATTTACTTTAGCCACTACCGAAAGCTACAAAGATGAAAAAGGCGAAAAACACAGTGTAACCGAATGGCATAATATAGTATTATGGAATAAACAAGCCGAATTAGCTGCTAAGTATTTAAAAAAAGGGAGCAAAATATACCTAGAAGGAAAAATAAAAACCCGCAGCTATGAAAATAAAGAAGGACAAAAGAAGCAGGTAACTGAAATAATAGCTGACCAATTTTTGATGCTAGATAAACCCGAATAACCAAAATTGTTTTTTTAACAAAGTAAAATATATTTGAAAGCAACAATATAAAATTAGCAAGTTTCAAACTTATAACCAAAAACCTATCAAGTTTTTGAAACCTTATAGGTTTGGTAAAAAAATGAACTGGGAAGCAAAACTTTTAAAACATAAAGGCGAAAGCCGCATAGCAGTGTATTTTGAAAAAAATGCCGAGTGGATAGCACGCATAAAAAAGCTAGAAGGTGTTA
>JBMOGB010000027.1:0-26320 GCA_049318585.1 Bacteroidia bacterium
TTAAAAGTCCTTTCTAATAAATCATTTTGTTTCATCTGATAATATTACTTTTTTACTTTAAACTTTTTACTTTTACCTTAGACATTCTCAAAATAAGTATCCGGATCAGCTGGGTCGTAAAATTCATTGATCCAAAAAATGGTGTACAATTCTTCGTCACCGATGTTTTTTATGTTATGCGTGGACCATATTGGCATATCTACATAGGCAGGTTCATTTCCGTCTAAATAGAAATTAAACACTTCATTTGTTCCAATTTGTCTGAGTTGAATTAATGCTTTGCCTTTGATTACTGCAAATCGTTCAATTTTACGGGTATGGAAATGGTTTCCTCTTGTTATTTGAGGCACTGTTGTTGAAAAAGAAACCTGCCCACCAATATTTAACCTTATTATTTCAGTAAATGCTCCTCTAGGATCTTTATGACTCACAAATTTCACTGGAAAATGTGATTTGATAGGCATGTAACACCTAAAAGTATTAAACAATAAATAATCCAATGTAGTATTCAATTCAGGAATAATGCCTTTTTCTTGATATTCAATTTGGAAATTTGTTATTTTATTTAAAAGATTTACTAAAGTGATCTCGTGTTGATGATTTATATAAATAGTTTCTTGAAAAGATTCTTTTTTGATTGCATTTTTTATTTGACCAATAAATTCATTCACTAACTCTCCAACGTATATCAAATTTAATTGACTGTCACCATTTACTGTTGGTGTTTCTCCATTTGATAATTGATGGCAAAAAGTGGCTACTACTGAATTATAATAAGGGTGACCAAAAGGTCCAAATACATTTGGAATCACTAACCCTGTAAATTGTGCTTGGTTTCTATTGGCCCAATTTACAAGTAGTTCACGACCTTCTTTTTTTGATTTTCCATACAAATTATCTTTTTCTTCTTGGGTAGATGATGAAAATAATATATGTGGTTTTGAGTCTGTTCTTTCTAAGGATGCAATCAGTTTTTGAACTAATTCTATATTTGTTTGGTAAATGATATTGGCATCGTTATGTCTATTCATGGCTGCCAAATGAATAATTACATCGCAGCTGCTTACAAAGGCATCTAAATCATTATCAACTTCAAAATACTCTTTTTTGAATGCTATTCGTTCAAATTTTTCTGGTGTTAACCCAAGGGTGTTGTAAATATGTTTACCTATAAATCCGGCTTGACCTGTGATTCCTATTTTTAGCATTTAGTTATTAGTGATTTATAATTGGTGTTATATCTTTTGAAGTTTGTCATTCCATTTTTTTTCTTCTTTCTTTTTCCATTGCTGAAAAAGAAACAAAAAAGCTAGACAAAAATATGCTTCCACGCTCAAGGCCAACGCTGGCCCGCATTTTTGTCGGGCTTGCGCTCACCTATAAACTAGATTTTATCTTTAAAATTTCAAATTAGGTTTATCAAAACTATATTACAATAACTTTCGGAAATATAACCATGAATGCAATAACTCAATAATTAACAACGGAACTAACCCTTCCTAATAAGAAAGGGCAGGGTAGGTGTTATTAGTTTGTTAGATCAAAAGAGAATGGGCTGAACTAAAAAGTTACTAACTTAACTTCGCAATTGATGCTTCTATTTACTTTTGCGAGCGATATGAATGGGATGTGTTTTCAAAATATTTTTTTTCTTCTTTCTTTTTCCTTAGATGAAAAAGAAACAAAAAATCAAGGCAAAAAAATGCTTCCACGCTCAATGCAAACGCTGGCCCGCTTTTTTGCCGACCCCACGCTCAACATCAATTGTATTCTGTTTATTGTTTTATACTTATCCATTATAAAATATTATTTGAGGTTGTAATAAACAAAGTTACTAATTACCCAGTTACTATAATTGCCAAGTATTGATATCAAATTTAATATTATCAGTGGCGGCTTCTTGAATGGTAAAGTTAGAGAAAACCATTAATTTGGAGTTAGGTTCTAAAGCCTTTATACCATTGGCATAACCAGGAGGGATGTAAAGTACTTTACTATCTGTTTCACCTAGAATAATTTTTTCTATGTGTAAATTTGGGGATGGACTTTCCCAATTATCAGGTAAAACCAATCCAATTAAAAAACTTCCTTTTACAACAAAAAACCATTTGCTTTCTTTTTGGTGAGCTTGCCAAGCTCTAGTTGGATTTTCTATGTTATTTTCAACAGCATAAAAACGTTTAACCAACGACATATCAAATTCATTTACATGAAATAATTTGCCTCTATTGTCAGAAAAAATCCCGCCTTCAATGAGTTTGAAATTATGCAAATTAGTCAATGTACTGATTTATATTCTGTTCACCCAACACTTCTTTTCTAATCAAAGGTAATTTGAGCAATAATTTTTTCATTCCTTCTACGCCTTGTTGTGTGGTGTTGTGCGAATGGTAATCTTCTATTTTTGATACATCTTGTTCACCTTCTGAAAAGTATTGGGCATAATTTAAATCACGGTTATCAGCGGGAATCCTATAAAATTCACCCATATCTTCAGCTTTCATCATTTCCTCACGGGTACATAAAGTTTCATATAATTTCTCCCCATGGCGAGTTCCAATAATTTTTATTTCGTTGTTGGAATTACATAATTCTTTCATGGCTTGAGCCAAATCTCTAATAGTACCCGCAGGTGCTTTATTCACAAATAAATCCCCTGAATTTCCATGTTCAAACGCAAATAATACCAATTCTACCGCCTCTTCTAATGACATTAGAAAGCGGGTCATATTTGGGTCTGTAATGGTTAAAGGTTGCCCATTCTTAAGTTGTTTTAAAAACAAGGGTATTACAGAACCTCGAGAGGCCATTACATTGCCATAACGAGTCAAGCAAACGGTGGTATCGGTTAAATTTCGTGAAGCGGCAATCGCTACTTTTTCCATTAAAGCTTTAGATATGCCCATGGCGTTAATTGGATAGGCAGCCTTGTCGGTACTTAAACAAATTACTTTTTTTACTTTATTGGCTCCTGCAGCATCTATAACATTTTGAGTTCCAAATACATTGGTTTTTGTAGCTTCTAATGGAAAAAACTCACATGAGGGTACTTGTTTTAAAGCTGCAGCATGAAATACATAATCCACTCCTCTCATTGCGCGTTCTACACTTGCATAATCCCTTACATCACCAATATAGAATTTTAATTTGTCATTTTGCAATTGGTTTCGCATGTCGTCTTGTTTTTTCTCATCTCTAGAAAAAATTCTAATTTCACTGAAATTATCTGTATGCAAAAAACGGTTTAATACAGCATTTCCAAAAGATCCTGTTCCTCCTGTGATTAGTAATATTTTATTTTTTATCATTCTATCGTTTTTAAAGAGTTTGCAAAAAATCGAATAGTTTTTTTGCTTGAATGTCTTTATTGAAATGAACTTCAGCAATATTTCTTCCTGCAAAACCCACTTTTTGTGCTAATTCAGGATTGGATAGAGCTCTATCCATGGCATTGGCAAAAGAATCAACAGAACCCGGTTCAGCAAAAAATACCGATTCATTATTTGTTAAATAATTTGGAATTTCACCCACGGTTGTTGCACAAACTGGCACGCCTGAAGCTAAGTATTCACCTAATTTAGTTGGAAATCCACCTTGGGCTTGTTTAGAATCCGGACGAGGAAGCACTAATAAAGATGCATTTTTTACTATAGCAGGAATTTTGTCTCTAGAAAATTCGCCTAACCATTTAACCCTATCTTGTAAATTTAAATTTTTGATTAATTCTAAGTGAGCAGGAGTATCATAATTCCAACTACCAATTAAGTATAATTTAAGATTTTGATATTTGGTTGCAATTTTAGCAAATGCTTGAATTAAGATATTTACTCCATCTTTCGCATTATCCATTACACCAACAAAAGCAATATAAGGACTCTCAAAATTTTCTAATATTGTTATTGTTTGATTAAACCTTTCCAAATCAACAGTCATTGGTAAATGTAGCAATTGGGGTTTAGGAACAGGAAAATTTGAATAATGATTTATTAGTGTTTTGGTCATTAATGCCAATCCATCTAAATTTTTGAAAAATATTGTTTCGAAAAATAATTGACGTTTATTAGCAATTTTTCTTTGAAAACGGTTTCCTTTATTGAAGTGGTGAATATCAGGAAATTCACTCAATTCCATAAAAATTTTCAATTCTTTGTTTTTAAGTTTAACTTTTAAAACAGACTGTAATATTTCTGTATTATTTTCAGCCCAAACTATTCCACTTGTGTTTTTCAGTGTCTTATATATTTTATATTTAATATAAATAGAACTAACCTTATTCCAAACATAGATATGCCATCTTCTTTTCCAAATATTATCAAGTAAGGTTGTTGATAAATAGAGATACTTTAAACCTTTAAATTTTCCAGTTAACCCTAATTCAAATTTTTCATGTGAAGATTGATAGCCGTTTGTAATTAAGTACTGTATATCAACACCTTCATTTATTAAACCTTCCGTTAAAGATATCAATCTGTTAGATGAGGCGGAGTTTGAAAAATATGGATTTGTGTAAGTTATAATAAATATTTGCATATATAAATAATTTTATTTTTTTAATATATCTTCATAGGAAGAAATCAATTGTTCAATAATTTTATTTTTATCATTGCGGATTATTGCTTTTTTTCGTGCATTTTCGCCTAAGAATTTTTGAAGTTTGGGATCATTATTTAAAGAAATAATTGCACCTGCTAATGTATAAGGATCGCCTGGTTGTAAAAGAATTCCTTCAATATTATTTTCTAAAATTGTATTAGTTCCTCCTGCAAATGTGGCTATACAAGGTTTGCCTCTTAACATAGCTTCACACAAGCTATTGGAACTATTATCTATATGTGAGGTTAGCACAAATATTGAACAATTATCAATTTTCTCTTTTAAATCAATATCAATTAATTTTCCTAAAAGTTTAATATTTGGAGGAATGGAGCCTAATTTTTTTAGTAATAGTTTAACGGTGACATCAATATCTGTAAGACCAGCTATTCTCCATTCATATTTTATTCCTAAATTGTTTAAAACAATAGCTGATTCAAAAATTGTTTCTAAACCTTTATAAGGACTATCACTTATTGTACTTTGAATTATTAACTTACCACTTTCTAAATAATTATCAACTAGCTCATAAAAAGGTTCTCTCATTATTTCATCAACTTTGTAGTAGATTGCATTAGGTGATAATGCTTTCATATAATAGTTATCCCAATCAGTTCTACCAATAACATACTTTAAATTTCTTAAATATTTTTCCTCATTATTTTTTTTAAATTCAAGTTCTTTAAAATTGTCAAAGAAACTTCTCATAAATAAAATTTTCTTCCAAGGTGCGTTCCAATTTATATTTTTATATTTTAGGTCTTTTAAGGTAAAATAAGAAGTGTATTTTCTATAAATTCCATTTAAAATTCCTTGAATAGAAACTATAACAGGTATTGTAGTATGATTAATAATTGGTAGAAAAAAATCTTCGGTACCATGTATGTGTATTAAATCTGGCTTTACTTTATTTATTACTTCCAAATAAGAATCTAAGTATCTTTCATAGTCCTTGTTCTTAAAAAGTAAATATTTGATAATCTTAAATTTATTACTTTTACCTTTTAAAACATAATAGGTGGTATTTTTATATTTAAATTCTTCTTCAGGGTGATTTTCAAAAAAAGCAACATGAAGATCGACTTTTTTTTGAATTTCTAAATCTATTGTTTTTAACCAACCTCCACCATGTGTTGGTAGTTTTAAATATTCTGTAGCATTAGCAGGGGTGTTCGAGAACCAAAGAACTTTCATTGTTTTATAACCTGTAAATTTTATTAATTTCTAAATCGCTTAATTTATATAATCTAGGACTCAAACCTGCTGTTACTGCAATCCAAAAAGTTATATATTTTATTGTAAGTGAAGGTAATCCGAATCCAAACATTTCAATATACTGTGTTATTACAATACATGCAAAAGCTTTACTTAACAGGTTTTTTGAATTGAAAATGCCATTAAATATAGATATTAAAGATAAAATCATAAAACTACCTATATATAAAAAGCCTCCTTTTAGTATAATTTGATAATATCCATTTTCAATACCGTCTCTTGAGGCCATTTCATCTCCTAAAGTTACACTGTTAAATGAACCAAACAATCCTCTGCCCAAATACCAATCAAGTGGTTTGTTATTAAAATCATAAACAAATTCATTCAAAATATCTTCTCTACTATCAAATCCTTCATCAACTCGTTCAAATAAAGCTGAAAATAAGCTTTGAAAACTAAAAAATAAAAATGTTGCGATGATTAAAAAAAGTATAATTGAAAGATTTATTAGAAATTTGTTTTGCTTTATTCCTTTAGGCTTATATACAAAATTTATTATGAATGTAAATATAAAAATAGATATGAAATATGCTACTTGATTTCTTCTTGCTAAAATTGCATTAACAATTAGGGCTAGTGTTATTGAGAGTAAAGCGATAATGGCGGTTTTCTTGTTATGGTATGGAAATGTTAATAATATTAAAGAAACAGATGAACCAAATACTGCTCCTACGGCCTCTCCAGAAAATCCATAAACCTCATTAGGTATTGGGTTTGTAAAAAAAGGAAAAAGTAAAATAGTAATTACAACATAAAATATTCCTATTTTTCTAGTGAATTGTCCAACCATTTCCAATTCATTTAAATTTAGTCTCCAATATACAATTAACGGAATTAAATATACTGCTAAATAACCAGAAAGTGTTTTCTTTAAATTTATAAAATTATTTAAAGGTGAAATTATTGTTGGTACATCTTGTAAAATAATAAATAAGGAGTAGCAAGTTAAAAAATATATAACAAATTGAATTAATATGCTATACTCACTTATTATACTATTTTTACTGAAAATTGTACCTTTTATTAAATAGTATGAAGCAAGGCTGCAAATAGAATACCTTAGAACAGGTAGATTAATTTTAAAAAAATAATCTACCTCGTTCGTCATTTCTACTAAAAAGAAAAAAACTATTCCCCAATAAACAAGATTTTCTTTTTTAATTAATTGCATTGTTTATTTTTTTTATTTTAAACCATCTGTACTTAACAAATGGGTAAATAGTTATTTTATTAAGCCAATAATTGAATTGGTTGTTTTTGATTAGATTAAATTTTATAAAATACATTTTTCTGGTTAATTCAAATTGCAGAATTAACTTTTCTAAGCCACTTAATTCAGGCAAAATATATATCTTATATAAATCAATTAATAATATATCCAGTCTTGTGAAAATGTTTTGTGGTTTATAATTGTAACTTACGGATTTAGATTGAACTCTGTATTTAACTGTTGCTTCATTCATGTAATGAAGTTTAATATTGTTTTTTGTAGCTTTTATCCATATTGGCCAATCTTCAATCATTTGTATGCGTTCATCAAATCCGCCCAGCTTAATTAATGTATCTGCATTAAAAAATACTGTTGGAGCACCAATAACATTATCTCTCAATTCAAACTCAAATTGATTTTTAGCTGTTAATTCATTATTAGCCATTATACCATCTAAAGTAGTAGTTTTAACAAAATTTGACTCTTCAAATGTTTCATTATAAACTAATCTGTTTGAGTGTATAATTTGTGCGTTGTGCTTTAGTGTGTAGTCATAGTTTAATTCAATACAATTTTGAGCTAATGCATCGTCAGCAGCTATATATTTAATGAATTTACCACTTGCTTTTTTTAGACCTCTATTACAGTTTCCTGCTATTCCAGTATTTTGGTTCGATTCTAGTATTTGTGAATTAGTAAAACGTAATTTGTTTTTAATTAACCAATTTTGGGCTATACTTATTGTATGATCTTTTGAAAAGTCATCACTTATTATAAGCTCTATATTTTGATAGGTTTGAGTTTTTATACTTTCTAGTGTTTCAACAATATAATTAGCAGAGTTATATGAAATCACAATTACGCTCACTAAAGGAATTTTCATTTATTTTCTAATAAGAGCACCTAATTTATTTACTACTAATTCTTTTAAATCAACCCTTTTATTCATTTCATATAATGAGTAGAAAGTAGTTGTCAAAATTATTATTATTCCTAAAATTATTTGCAAGTAATTACTAGTATATAAGACAATAATAATTGAAGTTGTACCTAATATTAGTTTTAAAATTAAAAGAATGTAAACTTTTTTTTCAAATGAAAAGTAAAAAAAATACTTTCCTATTAATAATACTTGAATCATATTTATTAGATATGAAAGTATGTTCGAAACACCAATTCCTACTAACCCCCAATAATAATAACCAATAATACTTAACAATAAAGTATAAATATTGCTAAATAACTCACTATAAAAAAATATTTTATTTTTACCCTTAGATAAAAATAAAAAACCAACTGGCCAAAAAGTTGTTTTTAAATAAATTGATAAAGCTGAAAAAATCAACATCGTTGTTATAGGTGTGAATGAACTAGAGTACATTAATATAACAAGAGGCTTAATCAATATAATAAAAACTACCAAAATAGGCGATAATATAATTAAAGCTAATTCAGCTTGCTCATTTATTAAACATGATGTTTTTACATTGTCAGTGATTGTAGCAGTTAATCTTGGATAATAATCTGTTCCCATAGCGGAAAAGACTAAATTAACATAAGTATTGATAATTGCGAAACCTGCGCTATATAAGCCTACCTGACCTAAATCACCAATTCTACCAATAAATAAACGAATAATATATGAAATCAAAATTCCAATTAAGCTGCTAATGCTAAGCAATATACCTGTTCTTAGCATGTCCTTTGACTCAAATCTGAACTCTTCTTTTGTAAGCGAAATATTTGTTAATTCTTTAATATTATTTATTTTATAAATTACAAAAAATGGGATAATTGAACCTATTAATATTGAAGTAGTTATACCTTCGTATCCCCAAATATAATAGATTGGAATTGTAATAATTAGACTAATTAACGAGCCCCAAAGGCTAGCTTTTGCTAATTTGTTTAGTTTCCTTAAACCTTGTAAAATTACTAAATTTGATGTTGTTAATTGGTTGAATAATAGTGTTGTAGATGTTATTGCGAACGAAAATGTATAATCATTGTTACCAAACGTTATATAACTAAGAAAATTACTAAAAATTAAGGTCACTAACACACCTAAAGTTCCTGTGTACCAACATAATCTTTTAATAACTTTAATTGTTTTTTGTATTTTTATTACATCGTTGCTTGCTGATGATATTGATATATTTTTTACAGCACTTGTTGCCAATCCAAAATTAGTTAGTGCACCTACTAAGGAAAGTGTTGAATTAATTAAACCCATAAATCCAATTCCAGTAGGACCTAATAGAACTGCAACTATTTTGCCTCTGAAAATATTGATTATTATATTAAAAATTTGTACTCCTCCAAAAATTGAAGTGGCTTTTAATATTTGATTATATGAACTAACTTTTTTCAAATTGAATCGTCTTTATTATTTTAGAAGGTACCCCTCCAATTATTAAATTTTCTTGATAAAAACCTGAAACAACAGCTCCCGCTGCAATAATGCAATTGTCTCCAATTACTGTGTTTTTAAGGATTATGACATTTGTTCCAATCCAAACATTATTACCAATTTTTATTGAACCAATTTTTCCGATTTTATTTCTCATATTTGGATTGATACCATGTGCATCATAATCCATAATGTTTACATTTTGACCGACTAAGGTGTTTTTTCCAATTTCTATAAAATTACATGAAGAAATATTTACATTATTATTAAAAAATACATTTTCATTAATTATAACTTCTGATTTTTCTGACCTAACATCAATATTTATTGAGCCTCCAAAATTAAATCCCCCATTTAGGTAACCAAATGTACAATTTCTTTTAATTAAAATATTTCCCTCCCCTGTTAAAAATAGTGGTTGTTGCAAAAATGGCCTTCCATCTTCAATTCTTATTTTTTTTCTTAAAACAAAAAATAGATTGTATCTATAAAAATAATAAAAACTTAAATATTTTTTATTATTTTGAATAATTATCTGACGTAAAACTAAGAGTAGTTTCTTCAATAAAATAATTTGATTTTTGATGCAATATATTCAACCATTTCTTGCGTCATACCGGGCCACAAAGGTAAGCTTAAACAAGTATTTGCAATTTCTTCGGCTATTGGAAAATTGCCTTTATGATGCCCTAAGTGCGTATAAGCTTGTTGTAAATGTGGAGGTATGGGATAATGAATTAAAGTTACTATTTCGTTTTCATTTAAATACTTTTGTAATTCATCACGTTTATTTGTTCTAATAACAAATAAATGATAAACATGAGTAGCTTTAGAAGCAGTTTTAGGTAAAAAAATTTGTTCAATACCAGCTAATGCATCATTGTACCAATTGGCTATTTGTTGGCGTTGTTCCGTCCAATTATTTAGGTATTTTAGTTTAACACTTAATATTGCAGCCTGGCATTCATCCAAACGCATGTTATGCCCAATTACTTCATTGTAATATTTTTTTTGAGATCCATAATTACGCAATACCATTGCTTTTTCGGCTAGTCCTTTATCATTGGTCGTAATAGCACCAGCATCTCCTAAAGCTCCAAGGTTTTTACCTGGGTAGAAACTTGTTCCATTAATATTTCCCCAAGCACCTGTATAAATACTATCATATTTAGCACCTTGGCTTTGTGCATTATCTTCTATAATGTATAAATTATACTTATCTGCAGTTGATTTAATAGCTTCCATTTCGCAGGCTTGACCATATAAATGAACAGGCATTATTGCTTTGGTTTTTGGAGTAATCGCAGTTTCAATTAAGCGAGGGTCAATATTGTACGTTTCAATATTAGGTTCCACAAATACAGGGGTGGCTCCTACATAAGAAACTGCCAAAGCAGTAGCTATATAGGTATTTGAAGGCACAATTACTTCATCTCCTTTTCCAATTCCAAGCGACATTAGGCCTACATGTAATGCATCCAAACCATTGCTTATTCCAACCGAATATTCAGTTTGGTTAAATAATGCATATTCTGCTTCAAAATGTTTTACTTTTTCACCTAATACAAACCAATTACTATCATAAAACGCTTCAAAAGCTTGCATGATTTCCTGTTTAATAGGATCATGCATTGGAGTGAAATTTAAGAAAGGTATTTTCATTTATATATTATTTTCTTTTTCCCAGTTATCGAATCCAATTTTTTCCCAAGGCATGCCTCTTTCAAACCTATTCGGCCATGGGTAGTGTTGTTCACCAGTCTCCCTTGATTTTATTTCTCTAACATCTTTAATAACTTTAGCTGGACTTCCTAATACTAGCATATAATCTTCAACATTCTTACCAACAATACTCCCAGCCCCTACCAAACAATGCTTTCCAATTTTTACACCTGGCAATAAAACACTAAAAACTGCTATTTGTGAATAATCTTGAACTGTAGGTCCTATACATGTGTTTGATGGAGGTGTAGGGTCATTAGTGAATACTACATATGGATAAATAAATACAAAGTTTCCAATGGTAGAATGCTGACCAATGTGAACATTAGAGTGAAGCCAACAATGATTTCCAAATGAAGAATGCCCTTGAATATCAGATAATGTTCCAATCCTACAGCTATCTCCAAATGTTGTATTTTCTCGAATAGTTACTCTATGCCCTGAGGAGAAATTTGAACCAAATGTAGAACCTGCATAAATAATGTTATGACTTCTAATAAAAGCACCTCTTTTGAGAAGAGTCGTTGGATTGATATAATTTTCATTTTTGTAATAGTCTGACAAAGGTTCACCTATTACACAATCATTACAAATTATAGAATCATCTTCAATGATTACATTGTCATAAATAGTTGTACCATCTCCAATTTTCACATTTTGTCCAATCACTGCTGTAGGACTGATGAATACATTACGATTATTAAATTTCATATTTATTGGTTTAAAAATTCTTGGTAATTTCGAATATAATCTTGTTCATTATAAGTGTGTGAAGCTAAAACTAAGCAAATAGAGCCTGAAGAAAAATTTAATTCAGATGCCCAAATACCCGGAGGAATGTGTAAACCCATGTATGGTCTGTTTAATTGTACCATTCTTTTTGATTTACCATCATCTAATAATATTTCGTATGAACCGCTAGCAGCTACCAAAAACTGGTGACATTCTTTGTGTGCATGTGCACCACGTGATTCTCCACCAGGAATATCATATAAGTAAAAAATACGTTTTACTTCGAATGGTATCTCATCATTGTTATGTATTGGAGTTATATTTCCTGCTCTGTTTTCAATTTTAGGTAAATATATTAAATTACAATCAAATACTGTTTTTTTATTTTCCATTAGTTAGTATTTTAAAATCATCAAAATTTCTAAGGTAATCTTTTTCATTATAATCATTATTAGCCAAAACCAATGCCAATGAATTAGTAGAAAAATTTTCCAAACTCCTCCACATCATTTTAGGAACTAATAATCCATGATAGGAGCGGTTTAAATGAAAACGATGTTCTTTAATTCCATCGTTTAAAACCACATCAAAACTCCCGCTTAAGGCAACAATAAACTCTTCCAATTCATAGTATGCGTGTCCACCTCTTTTTTCGCCTCCGGGTACATCATATATCCAATATGTCCTTTTTATTTTAAAAGGAATGTTCTTTTCACTTTCTATAAAAGATAAATTGCCTCGAGGATCAAGAAATTTTGGTAGTTCAATAATTTGAGGTTCTGTGATTTTCATATTCTATTTTGATTTTTATACCATTCAAAAACAATTTCCAAACCTTTTTGGAAACGGAATTGAGGTTCATAGTTTAAGAAAGTAGAAATTTTATCAATACTTGCTTTGGAGTGTTTTACATCTCCTTTGCGTTCTGGGCCGTATATGGGTGTTATTTGTTGTCCACTTAGTTGGTTCAGCATGGTTATCATTTCGTTTAAGGTAACTTGGTCGCCACAGGCCATATTCAGCACTTCGTGCTTTTGAAGTACGTTTATAGGGTTTAGTGCTTTGCTGTTTAGTGTTTCACGGTTTAGCGCTTCGCTATTTAGTGTTTCACGGTTTAGTGCTTTACTGTTTAGTGCTTCGCTGTTTAGTTCTAAACTCTCTAAACTGCTTAAACTTTCTAAACCTTTTTCAGCATCTAAACCTGTATTTTCAATTCCATAAAGCATCGCACGGATATTCGCTTGAACAGCGTTTTCAACGAAAGTGAAGTCACGGCTGGTTAAACCATCACCGTTAATAGTTGGAACATTTCCATCAATGAAGGCTTTGCAAAAAATTGGTATAACAGCTGCGTATGGGTTATTGGGGTTTTGTTTTGGTCCAAATACATTGAAATAACGCAAGCCTATGGTGTGCAAACCGTATACTTTACTATAAACATCTGCATATAATTCATTAACTAATTTGGTAACAGCATATGGAGAAAGTGGATTTCCTTCATTTCCTTCCACTTTTGGTAAAGTTGGACTGTCGCCATATGTAGATGATGAAGCAGCATAAACCATGCGTTTAATATTGGGTGAATCCTTAACAGCAGTAAGGATGTTTAAAAAACCACTTACATTTACCTCATTACTTGTTATTGGATCAGAAATGGAACGTGGTACCGAACCTAATGCAGCTTGATGGGTCACAAAATCCATTCCTTCTAATGCTTTTTTGCAAGTTTCAAAATTACGGATATCACCTAAAATGAATTCAAAGTTAGGTAAACCCATGAAGTCTTTGATGTTTTCGAAATATCCATTAGATAAATTATCTAAAACACGTACATGACCAGCGTTGTATTTGATTAAATACTCCACTATATTGCTACCTATAAATCCAGCTCCTCCAGTTACCAAGAATTTGAATTTGGAGAGGTCTGTGGTGTGGTAAGGGGTGTTGTATAATTTGGGGTTAAACATTTTTTTTATTTTCAATCTTTAAAATTTAGATTTAGACATTTTTTCTATATTGAGATTTTTATTATTGATTAATAATTCTCCTTTTTTCTTCATACTTTTTCCATTGATGAAAAAGTATGCAAAAAATCTAGACAATAAAAACCTACCCTCCCACAAGGCCAGAAGCACGGCCCTCCCGATAGCTATCGGGAGTATTGTCAGGCCAACGCTCGCCACCGAAGAGGCTTTTATTAATAATCCTGAAAAGCCTAAAATCCTGTGAATCATGATTCAGACAATTTTTTTAAGTGAGATTTGCTTAATTGGTGAATAAATTCCTTTTTTTCTTCATACTTTTTCCATTGATGAAAAAGTATGCAAAAAATCTAGACAAAAATATGCTTCCGCGCTCAAGGCCACTGCTGGCCCGCATTTTTGTCGGGCTTACGCTCACCACAAATTTGGCTTATATTTTCTAAATCAATTAACTTCTGAACCTATTAACCTTATCAACTTATCAACCTTTTTAAAGACTTCCGTCCACCAAACTTCTATCCAATAAACCTTTTACATCAAAGATGACGTGGTTGGGGTTTAAATAGTTTTGAATATCAATTTCTTTGAATTCATTGTGACCAACTGCTAAAACAACTGCGTCAAATTTGGTATTAGTTGGCAATTCTTTTTGTGTTGTTAATTGGTATTCATGTTTTACCTCGGCTGGTTCAGCCCAAGGGTCAACTACGATTAAGTTTACATGATAAGTATTTAATTCATGGATGATGTCAATGACTTTGGTATTGCGCACATCAGGACAATTTTCTTTAAAAGTAAAACCAAGCATTAATACATTGGCACTTTTTACTTTGATGTCCTTTTTTATCATGTGCTTGATGGTTTCATTAGCCACATAAGCTCCCATACTATCATTCAACCTGCGTCCAGCTAAAATAATTTCAGGATGGTAACCAACTTCTTGTGCTTTTTGAGCTAAATAATATGGGTCAACGCCTATGCAATGTCCGCCAACTAAGCCTGGTTTGAATTTAAGGAAATTCCATTTTGTACCAGCTGCTTCCAATACATCGTTTGTATTGATTCCCATTAAGCTGAAAATTTTTGAAAGTTCGTTCACAAAAGCAATATTGATATCGCGTTGTGAATTTTCAATTACTTTAGCTGCTTCTGCCACTTTAATACAGCTGGCTTTATGTGTTCCAGCCACAATAATGGTTCTATATAATTGATCTACCTTTTCTGCAATTTCAGGAGTAGAACCAGATGTTACTTTTAATATTTTAGTTACAGTATGTTCTTTATCACCAGGATTGATTCTTTCAGGTGAATAACCAGCAAAGAAATCGATATTGAATTTTAGTCCAGATACTCTTTCTAAAACAGGTACACATTCATCTTCAGTTACACCTGGATATACTGTTGATTCATAAATGACGATGTCACCTTTTTTCAATACTTTACCTACTGTTTCACTTGCTTTGTATAAAGGTGTTAAATCAGGGCGGTTGTTTTTATCTGTTGGGGTTGGAACAGTAACAATAAAATAATTACAATCTTTAATTTCTTCTAAGTTGGTGGTACATTTAAAACTAGCGGTTTCACTTTTATTAGCAAGTGTTTGTTTTAAATCTTCATCACTAATTTCTAAAGTTCTATCATGTCCAGAGTTTAGTTCATCCACTCGAGATTGATTGATGTCAAATCCAACAGCATATTGTTTTTTTCCGAATTCAACTGCTAAAGGTAAGCCTACGTAGCCAAGGCCAATGATTGCTATTTTATTCATTTTTTTAAGGTTGATAGGTATATAAGGTTGATTAGTTGATTGGGATAATTAAATTTACTTGTTAAAACATTCAATGTATCGAAAGGCTAAGGAACTTTACGGTCGTTGAGCGGAGTCCGATAGCTATCGGACGAAACGTTAGTAAAGTTAAAGACAAATTTTATTTTGTTTCGCTGTGGTATAATATTTAAATGTCATAAAACCACCCCGGCCTGTGGCCACCCCTCATTTCGACTCCGCTCAATGACCGGGTGGAATTTAGCATTAGTTTAAAAATTAACAATGAATGCTATGAATAGCCGCTTGTCTTTAGCTGGCGGCAACATAAAAATAACCCCGGCCTACCGATAGTTATCGGTAGGCCACCCCTCATTTCGACTACGCTCAATGACCGGGTGAATTTTAGCATTAGTTTGAAAATTAACAATGAATGTTATGAATAGCCGCTTGTCTTTAGCTGGCGGCAACAAAAGAAACCACCCCAGCCTGCTACCGATAGCTATCGGTACACCCCTCATTTCGACTACGCTCAATGACCGGGTGAATTTAGCATTAGTTTAAAAATTAACAATGAATGTTATGAATAGCCGCCTGTCTTTAGCTGGCGGCAACATAAAAACCACCCCGGCCTACCGATAGTTATCGGTAGGCCACTCCTCATTTCGACTACGCTCAATGACCGGGTGAATTTTTGTGATTGGTGGTGTTTTAGCGAAGTGGCACCAACAATTTTTGTTATATATTGTTGGTCGGTGAAAACACCAACCATAGGCAATCGGGACGGCAACTAATTACAGGCAAACCAATTTATTTCCATTCAACTATTTTTTTTAAAGCTTCTGCTTTAAAAATTTCATCCACATTATAAAAATCAATTAAATCGACTTTGAAAGGAACAATGCTTTCATCAATGGCTTCTTCAATAGCAAACTTTAACTGAACAGGAAATTTTTCATTTCCTAAAAGTCCAATATCAATATCACTCATTTTTTTTTCATTTCCACAAGCTCTACTTCCAAACAAAAAAACTTTGAAATTATTATTAGCTACGTGTTGTAGTACTATATTTTTTGTAATAGCTAAGTAATTATGTTGCATTGATAATTTGGTACAAAGAATTCAAGGAAGCAAGATGACGATTTAAATTTTGATAGACAATTTCAAACATTTTTTCTTTATAAATATGACTTAGCATATTTCTATCCTCCACGGTTTGTAAAAGTTGTAAGTATAAATTTTCGTTGATTGTTGCTTGTATAAAAAGTTGTTTGTAAACCATTTTTGGAGAAACAACAATATCCCCAAAGTTTATTTCAATATATAATTTGCAACATTTCCAAGCTAATTCTGTTAGTGTTTCGAATTTTTGGATTTGTCCATTTTTTATAGTGTCAATTACAATTCCATCAAATTGAATAGTAATTATTTGTAATGAATTATTAAAACTATTAAGTGCATTATTGTAATCAATAAGCAAGGCATTATATTTTGCATTTAAATTCATTAGCTATTTTTTTGTGGTTATTGTAATGAATAATCAACATTGGCAAATATGTTTAATTTCTATGTTTTGTTGAACCGGTCACAATTTGTGACTATATAATTTTTTTACCATTGTTGGTGTTTTAGTGAAGCGATAGCATCAATATTTTGCTCTATATAATTGGTTGGTGAAAATACCAACTAAATGACAATTATACTCATTTTTTTCTTTTTTCTTTTTCCATTGCTACTTCGACTTCGCTCAGTATAAATTCCAAAGAAACAAAAAAGCTAGACAACACTTCGACTTCGCTCAGTGCAAGTGCTTCCAAGCTCAAGGCCTTTGCTGGCCCGCATTTTTGTCGGGCAACGCTCGCTACAAATTTGGCTTTTGTTTGAAACTAAAAAGTTTATAAATTAACAAAGGAACTCACCCTTCCTATTAAGGAAGGGCAGGGTAGGTGTAATCAGTTAATTTATCAATATGTCCACTTGCAAGATGTGAGCGCATATTTTATTGATTCTGGTAACTTATCACTATTTGTGATAAGCTCTTGCCATTCTATTTTATCCAATTGAAACATAAAATCAAGAGGAAACCGTAGTTTATTTCTTCTAACCGATTGTTTTAGCACTCTATTTTCTACTTCATAAAGAGTTGCTAAATCAAAGTCAAGCATTACTTTTTCACCTCTAATGGTATGAATTTTTGATTCTAAAATACTGATATCCATTTTGAGTTATTAAAGCTTGTTATTTGGATAATGTACAATATCAACTTTTATATCATTCAAAAATAATGAATCAATTCTTTTGGAACTTTTAACATCATTTACAATTCCAATGGAGTTAAAGAATGACATCATTTCAAAAGTATCAATTTTTTCATTTCCGAAAAAATCTAAATCAATCGATTTTCTATGTCCGTGAATTAACGCAAGTGCAGTACCTCCAACCAATCGATAATTTAGAAATAAATCACAATTATTTATTTTAATCAATAAATCCAGTGTTGGTTTGTCAACAACTTTGTATTGAAGCATCTGAAATTTTCTTTTGGAGTATGACTAATTGTGGCTATAAAATTTAAATCGATTGGGTTTAAATTTCTAAAATTTTTGAGTATTTCAGTAATGGTAGCTAATGAATAAATTTCCACAATAAAGTGCCATTCTTCAATTGTTCCTTTTTCAAGTACCCTGCCAATAATTGTTTTTTTATTGATTTCCCAATCCAATGTTTCAGGGTTAATATCCCAGAATAAATGTTTTGATAATATTTCGGATGGATTTTTTATTTCCATTTTATTTATACTTCTTAATTTTATTCCACTAGTTAAAACTAGTGGCAATTGATACAAACGCCTTTTTTGTTTTTATAAAATGGGCTAAAGCCACATTTTAGATTTGAATTTGTTTGTGTTTTAAGTTATGTTGTAAATGTTGTGTTTAAACACAGCTTCGCTTGGTGAGTCACAGGTTTATAGGTGACAAAACAGAAAAAGTGTACTTAATATTTAAAATAAAAATTGAGTACATTTATTGCTCAATGATAGAATGTTTGTTTTAGAAAACAAAAAAAATTCATGGATATAATGTTTTAGTAACAGACATTTTTGTTTAAATTATTGACATTTAGAATAATAATTTCTAAATGGTTTTTGTTTAAATGTGGTGGATTTTGTTTAAAAATGAGTTTTTGTAATGGGTGATATGGGGAAATTGTAAAAAAAATATTACATAATGTAATGGTAATTGTAGAGACGTTTATATAAATGACTTTACAATTTGTGTAAAATGCCAACTAAAAAAAAATATATTATAGTTAAAGGTAAACAAAAATACCACCCCGGCCTGCGGCCACCCCTCATTTCGACTCCGCTCAATGACCAGGGGAATTTTAGCATTTGTTTAAACGTTATCAACGGATGTTATGAATAGCTTTTTGCTTTAGCTATAAATGTTAATATTTTATTTTGTATTTATTTATAGAATGGGCTAAAGCCATATTCTTATTGCCATTTTTATTCCTCTAGTTAAAACTAGAGGCTATTCATTTATAGGCATTTTTTGTTTTATAGAATCGGCTAAAGCCATAAGCTTATTGCCATTTATTTTCCACTAGTTAAAACTAGAGGCTATTCATTTATAGGCATTTTTTTGTTTTATATGATGGGCTAAAGCCACATTATAGGTTTGGGGTTTGAACTATCAAATAACAAACCACCCCGGCCTGTGGCCACCCCTCGAGAGGGGAATTTTACAACGGAACTAACCCTTCCTATTAAGGAAGGGCAGGTGTTATTTTTAAATTTGGATTTGCAAATTCACATTGGCTGATAAACAAGATATATTTATTTTAAAATAATAGGTTAAATGTTGGAGGTAATTTATTATTCATGGTTTCAAATTTAGATATTTCATCATTTAACAAATTTGTATATTCCGACATCATAAAATTATGAAATATTCCAATATCATTTAATTCTCTTGTTTCAACTAATGCTTTAATATATTCAACTTTTGACTCATTATGAACAATGGCAAGTGGTAAATTATAAACTGCCTGAATATAATTCATTAAGAGTCTTGAAGTTCTTCCATTACCATCATAAAAAGGATGGATGCTTACTAAGTTAAAATGTACTGAGAACGATAAATTTATTTTTTCTATCAACGATAGTTCTTTTTTCATTTCTTGATTGATAGCATTTACTAATTCAGAAGTTAGTCGTTCTACTTTGTCGAAGTTTGGAAAATAGGAAATACCAGCTGTTACATTTCCTTTTCTAAATGCTCCATTACTTGCTTCAATTACACCAAAAGGAGTATGGTATGTTTTTGCAGTATTTTTAACCACCAGCGAGTTTATGTGTTGGATGAATTCATTGGTAATTGGATTCTTTTTATTAGCAGCATTTAGAATGAATTTTAAAGCAGCAAAATGATCAGTAACCATCAAACTATCATGAATTGGTTTTCCTTTTGGTGTTAAACCTTCTGTAATTAAAACTTGAGCTTCAATTTCTGTAAGTGTTGAACCTTCAATTTTTGTAGAATGGTGAACTAATGAAATATGATTGAATTTGTCAAAATCGATGGTTGAGTTAATTCCTAAAGATTGGTATTTATTGATTAATTCTGTAATATTCAATTTTTTTGTTTTTTCAAAGAAAATGTTTTTATAAAGAGTTTCAAATTTTTATTGCATAAATTCATAAATGAATATTTTTTTGATAATGTATAATGGGAAAAAGCTGCATGCTAGTTTGGAATTTGTATTCTGCTAGTTAATCCCGTCCCGATAGCTATCGGGAGTTATCGGGATAGCAGCTATTTATAGGCATTTATTGTTTTATATAATGGGCTAAAGCCACATTATTATTACCATTTATATTCCACTAGTTAAAACTAGTGGCAATAGATAAATAGGCCTTTTTATTTTTATATAATGGGCTAAAGCCACATTATAGTATTGGGATTAGAACAAATAAATAAAATCCACCCCGTCAGTTAGCCAACTGACACCCCTCATTTCGACAAGCTCAATGACCAGGGGAATTTTAGCATTAGTTTAAAAATTAACAATTAATGCCATGAATAGACGCCTGTCTTTAGCTGGCGGCAAAATAAAAATCCGCCCCGGCCTCACGATAGCAATCGCGCTGCCACTCCACATTTTGCCATTGTTGGTGTTTTAGCGAAGCGACACCAACAAATTATTGTACCACCAATTAAAGCTTGAGTCAATTGAACTTTACGGTCGTTGAGCGGAGCCGAAACGTTTGTACAGTTAAAGACAATTGTTCGTTTAATTCAATGTTATAAAACACAAACACTGGGATATTTAAGAATACTAAAAAGTTACAAACTTTTATTATTTATCCTCACAAGTGACTCACGCTATGCGTGATGTTACACTTGCCAGAGCTATGTGGTTGGTCAGGAGACACAACCACGGGCAATACGGAAAAAATGTGGATTGTAAATCCACATTAGTGGTCTTATTTAGTAGTTTTATCCTTTTCCCAAAGTAATAAATCTTTGTCTGTGATTATATTGTCTTTTTTTTCTGTAAACTCATCAATGGTAAAAAGTACGTATCTGATTTTCTTTTTGATATGTTTTTCAGCTTTTTCAATCAAATTATTTAAGTAATCGCGGTTTATATTTCCAACAAAAACTAAGTCAATCAATTCTGAATCAACTCCACGTCCTAAATCACCAATTAAATAAACCTGGTGTAAATCCCCTAGTTGGTTGATAACCCTAATGAATAGTTGATCAAGTCCAGTAAATTTCATCAAAATACTATTTATTTCGGGAAATAGTGGATGCTTTAAGTTGGCATTGAATATTTTTTTATTGCCACTATTATTGCTTTCCAATAATCCTGCTGATTCTAATTTATTTAATTCAATACGAATTGAATTGGATGAATCACCAAATTCACTTTCTAATCCACGTAAATAGTCACGATTACTACTGTTCAAAAAGAACTTTAGCAATAATTTGATCCTGGTTTTTGATGTGATAAGTGCTTCTAGCAAAGTTGTCAGTAATTATTATTGGCAAAAATTATGAAATATTGAAAAGTTTATTTATGTTATTTTTAAACGCAGCTTCGCTAGGTGAATCACAATTTGGATGTTTTGAATTAATTATGAAGCACTACTAATTAGTAAATAAATGAGTACATTTATTGCTCAATTATAGTAAGTTTGAATTATAAATCAAAATGTTTTAAATTATTTAATGATTTAATTATTAGTAATTATGTTTATGTGTTTGAAATTGAATGAATTGTTTTGAAATATAAGAGTTAAAAAAAAGGAAATTTAAATTATAGAAATTGGTAATAGCAAAATAATTAATAAACTCGTATTACCTTATTGGAAACTAGCGAATGCAACTAAAACCACCCCGGTCTACGACCACCCCTCGAGAGGGGAATTTTAGCATTTTCTAAAAAATTAACAACGGAATATAACTTACTTATTAAGAAAAGGTATGGTAGGTGTTTTTTTTGTATGAATTGCAAAGCCACAGTGGATGATTTCAACTAATAGTCAATGTCAATAATTAACAACGGATGCCATGAATAGACGCCTGTCTTTAGCTGGCGGCATTTTAGTAAAAACCAATATTTCAAAGACGTAAAATGTTACGTCTCTACGGATTTCTTTTTGGATCAAATATTTGTTTTTATGAATAATAATGTGGTTGGTCAGGAGACACAACCACGGGCAGAATTTGTTTAAAAATTCACCCCGGCCTATGGCCACCCCTCAAAAGGGGAATTACATTCCGTAAATTATCAAAAATATTGTCACCATGAGCCATACGTAGAGACTCATGGCCATGCGTCTAAAATTTGAAACAACAAAAAACCACCCCGGTCTGCTACCGATAGCTATCGGTACACCCCTCATTTCGACTCCGCTCAATGACCAGGGGAATTTTTAGCATTAGTTTGACAATTAACAACGGATGCCATGAATAGCCGCTTGCTTTAGCTGGCGGCAATAAATTAATAAGCCACCTGGTGGGGTGGCTTTTAGGATTATAATCCAATGATTCGTTTCCAGAATGGTTTTTTGTCTTTTTCAGATTCGTTACCGTATGCACCATAACTTGAATATGATCCATAACTATATCCGTAACCATAACCATAACCATAACCATAACCATATCCATATCCATAACCATATCCGTAACCATTGCCATACCCGTAACCATAAACAGGTGCAAAGTTAACATCGTTGAATACCAATCCAACGTTTTTAGTTTTGTCGGAAATGTAAATGTCGTTGATTAAATTCAAGTAATTTTTTCTACTTACTTTTTGACGAACAATGTATAAATTTAAGTCTGCATATTTCATTAAATCCAAACCATCTGCTACTAAACCAATTGGAGGAGTATCTAATATTACATAATCATATAAACCTTTCATTTCATTCAATAAATTTTCAAAACCTTCACTCATTAATAATTCAGAAGGGTTTGGTGGTGTAGGACCCGCGGTAATAACATCTAGGTTTTCAATTCCTGATTTTTGAATAATTTGATCTACGGTAACTTTTCCAATTAGGTAGTTTGTTAGACCGATGGCATTGTTTAAATTGAAATCTTGGAAAATTTTCGGTTTACGTAAATCTACTCCTATTAGTAATGTTTTAGCACCACTGATGGCTATTACAGAAGCCAAGTTCATAGAAACAAACGTTTTTCCTTCACCAGAAACAGTAGAGGTTACCAATATTACTTTTTTATCTTTATCATTAATTACATAATTTAAATTACTCCTTAAATTACGGAATGACTCAGAGATACTTGCTTTCGGAGAATTGGCAATTACCAATGCATTGTTACTGGTATTGTGAATAATGTTTCCAATTAGAGGAATTTTAGTAACGGATTGTAATTGTTGGTGATTGATAATAGAATTACTGAAAAATTCAATGATTAAAATAATTATTAAAGGAATAATTAAACCTATTATTAAAGCAATGGAATAAATAGAAGATGTTTGAGGGTAAATTTTACCAGTTACAATTGTTTTATCAATAACTCTGTTATCAGCTACAACTGAAGCACCCGCAATTCCTGCTTCTGCTCTTTTTTCTAATAAATAAGTATATAGCTTATCACTAATATTATATTTTCTATTTATATTTAAAAACTGGCGTTCAGAGGCAGGGATGCTACTTAAATCTTTTTCAACTTCTACTATTTGAGAATTGATATCGTTCACAATTAACTGTGATTGATTTTTGATATTGTTTAAATTTTCAATCAAAGACAATTTGATATTCTTGATATTCTGGTCTATTTCAAAAATGGCAGGATTGGCATCTTTCATGCTATTTTCGTAGGTAATTTTTTTAGCATATAATTCTGCTAATTTTACTATCAATGAATTTAACAAAGGATCAGGAATTCCTAACGAACTAGGTGCAATGATTTCCTTAAAATTTTTGTTTTTGTATATATAATCATATAAATAAGAGTAATATTTAAATTTAGATTGTTCAATGGCTTTCTGGTCTTCTAATTTATACAATTTACCCATTACCACTTTACCCTCTTCACCTACGCTTAGGATTTTGTTATTAGTTTTAAAATTCAATAACCTATTCTCAACGTTTTGTAAAGTATCTTTTAGTTCATTTAGCTGAATATCAATAAAACGAATGGTGTTTTTAGAAATTTGCGCTTTGTCGTCTAATCCTTGATTGATATAAGTATTACAAAGTGCATCCAAAAAAGCTAAATCTTTTTCAGGGTATTCTGTTTCTTTGCTTATTTCAACAATAGAAGATTGTTTATTGATGGTTTTAACAGTAAATCTATCTGCATATCTTTTTACCAAAGAAGTATTAGTACTTAATTTGAAATAATATTTATTGTCCTTTTGTTTGAGGATTTTTTTGTCGAAAAGTGTAATTTTTATTTTTAAATTTTCTAATTCAATATAATCATTGGTATTGAAACTTGCTTTTGCAATTTTACCACTCACCATTCCTTCTACACTTTGTTCATTATATGGAATTATAACTTTACCAGCTTTTTCATTGCTGCTAATTTCTACTTGGTTACTATCTGTAAAAACTATATAAATGGGTAAATCATATGTTTGAAAATGGTTGGTATCTATTTCTACTATAAATGGGGGATTTTGATAAATTTCTGATTTTTTTATGGTTCCTTCTCCATGGTATGATACCCTGAAATCTAATGTTTTGAGCGTTTGTTCTACTAAAGAACGAGATTTTAAAATACCAATTTCATTTTCTATGTTTTTACTTTGCATGAGCAAAGAAGAACCTTGTAAAAAACTTTCTGCTCCATCAAAAGCACCTCTACTTTTGTCTTTAATTAATAAAGTGGCTTTTAGTGCATATCTAGGTGTAGCGTATCTGTTAACCAAATATGCAATAGAAAGTGCTACAATGATACTTAAAATAAAGAATGGCAAAAATGCCATGAACTTACCTAATATAACTTTAAAATTTAAAGTGTTTTCCGAAAAATTTGTTTGTTGACCTTGAATATTCTCTGATTTATTTTCCATTTTATCGAGTAATAATAATGTAAGTGTTTAATGCTAAAACTAATGTAGTTAATAATGGGGTAATAGTAGCCAATGAGTTTTGGAAACTACTAAAATTACCAATAGAACGAGATTTTAAAGGTTCTACATAAATTACATCGTTTGGACGTAAAATATAATAAGGAGAATTGATTAAATCTGCTTGTGTGAAATCGACTTTAAATACTTTCACTCCTTCAGGATTTTGACGAATAATGGTTACATTTTTTCTATTGGCAATAGGTGTAAAATCACCAGCTAAAGCCAGAGCTTCCATAATTGTTACTTGATTTACCATTCCACTGAATCTACCAGTTCTAGTAACTTCTCCAATTACTGTAAAAGGCATTTCGGTTAATTGAACTACTAGGTGATATACTTTGAAATATTTTCGAAGTTCAACATCAATGGCTTCTTTTGCTTCTGTAATTGATAAATCGCTTACTTTTAGTTTACCAATAATTGGTAAATTTATTTCACCTAATTGGTTAATAGAATATCCAGTCAGGTATAACATACTTCCTAATCCACCTTGAACTTGCATCATTTGTTGTGTTCCAACAGAATGAGAAAAAGCTTTAGAAATGGCTTCATCGGTTGAAGCAACACTTACATATAAAATGTCGTTTACTTGTAATTTGTAAATGGTACGGTCTAATTGGTAATTGCTTTTGCTAGAATCGGAAGCATTACTGGTTTTTGCATTTTGCAACAAAATGTACTTTTTGTTTGAAACACATGAACTTAACAGCGCTAATCCAATGCTGCTTAGTAAAATTAGGTTTTTTATTTTCATTTTTTATCATGCACTACTTATAGAAAGAAGTGTTTTTATATTTTTAAAAGTTTGCAAATTTAACAATTCAATTGGTATTTAAAAGTAGGTAATAGAAACATAACAAATAAATGTAATAAAACGGATTGAATTGATTGTTTTTTATTTTTATTCCGCTAGTTAAAACTAGCGGCAATGGATTTACAGGCATTTTTTGTTTTTAAAGAATGGGCTAAAGCCACATTCTGGTTTGTTTTTTTATTCCGCCAGCTAAAGC
>JBMOGB010000028.1:0-25765 GCA_049318585.1 Bacteroidia bacterium
TTATTAGTTATTTGTATTCTATTCCGAACACTTGTGGCCTGTGGCGTGGACAAACAACAAGATCAAAAATGCTATATAAAAATATATCTTTGTTTTGAAGTAAAATTATTATGGTAATACTTATAAAACTTTTGTTCTGTTTTGTTGCAGCCACACGCCAAATGCGTGCGGTAGCCTTTTGTTCTGCTTGCAGTAGCTGGGAATATTACCCATTGGTAATGTGCGGTTAATTAATATTCCAGTAGGAATATTTGATGGATTCAATGCACTAAAGGTGGATTGAATAGCTCCTAACAAACCAGTGGTATCGGTTTGCGCAAAGGCAATAAATTGCCACAGCATGAATAAACATGCTAAATTTACTTTTTTCATAATTGATTTTTTTAAGTTTTGTGTTTAATAATTTATTGTTAGTTGTATGGTGTCGTTGGTTTTTGCGGTAGTAAATGGAACTAATTTATCCATTAAGTAATTTTCGCCTTTATTATATTTATCCCAATTCTCAAAAAGAGTATAAGTTACATTGGTATTGTGTAGCGCTGGTATATAAAAATAATGAAATATTGTATCATTTATACTAATTTTTGGTGGAAGCCCCCCCCCCCCCCTATATGGGTCAAAACCATAAGATAAAAGTGTTTCAGGTTTATCTTTATTGTAAGTATTAAAAAACTTTACCCCAACCACAGAAACTCCTGCAATCACTATTCTACTTTGTTGGTTTTTTACTTGTTCGTAACTTATGGAGCTTATGTCATAATAATCGGGGTGTTGTACATCTATGTATAGGTTACTCCAATCGTTGTAATTGCCAAAGTTTACAAATCCGTTGCTATCTGTTTCGGCAGATTGTAACACTTCCCAACTTGCACTGCTGCCCACTCCATTAGAGGTACGTTTTAGTAAGCCCACAAACGCTTTTTTTATGGGTGCATTACTTCCGTATTCTGTTACTTGGAGTTTTACTTCTCCACTACTGCTATTGGCTTCGTCTTCTTTTTTGCAATTGCTAAATATTAGTAAGAGACACAACATGAATAAACATGCTAAATTTACTTTTTTCATAATTGATTTTTTAAAGTATTGTGTTTAATAATTTATTGAAAGTGAAATGGTATCTTTTGTTGGTGCAGTTTTAAATGCAATGGAAGAATCAAAATAGTAACCACCATTCTTTTTATTATATATTTCCATATTTTCAAAAAGTGCATATATTACATTTGTTTTATGCAAAGCAGGGATATAAAAAAAATGTTCAAAGGTGTCAGTAATACTTATTGGTGGTGGTCCTCCCCCCCCCCTCTGTAAGGGTCAAAACCATAAGATAAAATGGTATTCGGTTTATCTTTATGGTAGGTATTAAAGAACTTTACCCCTACCACTGAAAGTCCTGCAAGCACAATTTTACTTTGTTGGTTTTTTACTTGTTCGCAACTAATAGTGCTTATGTCATAATAATCGGGGTGTTGTACATCAATGTAAAGATTACTCCAATTGGTGTAATTGCCAAAGTTTACAAATCCGTTGCTATCTGTTATTCCAGATTGTAATACTTCGTAACTTGCACTACTTCCCACTCCGTTAGAAGTTCGTTTTAGCAAACCCACAAACGCTTTTTTTATGGGTGCATTACTTCCATATTCGGTTACTTGTAGTTTAACTTCTCCACTGCTGCTATTGGCTTCGTCTTCTTTTTTGCAATTGCTAAATATTAGCAAGAGCCACAACATGAATAAACATGCTAAATTTACTTTTTTCATAATTGATTGTTGGGTTTGTTTTTAATATGTAATTGTATAGTAAGCTGTGTCTAGTAATTTCGGACTTTGTAAATAAATTGTAGAATCATATAATTTATTTTTACCAGTATTTGCTCCTTCTAAATCTTTGAAGACAACAAAATAATATCCCTTTTTATTATTAGCTACAACTGAAAAATAATTTGTAAGTGTATCGTAATAAGTTATTTGTTTAAAATCACTGTTAATAACTCTAAAAGGGTCTTTATTTTTATCAGGTATAAATTTTAATCCTAAATATGCTATTCCATTGAGAGAAATTTTACTCTGTTGACTTTTTACAACATCGTAGCTTATGGTACTAATATCATAATAATCTGGGTGTTGTACATCTATGTATAGGTTACTCCAATTGGTGTAATTGCCAAAGTTTACAAATCCGTTACTATCTGTTTCGGCAGATTGTAATACTTCCCAACTTGCACTGCTGCCCACTCCATTAGAGGTGCGTTTTAGCAAACCTACAAAAGCTTTTTTTACAGGTGCATTACTGCCATATTCGGTTACTTGGAGTTTTACTTCTCCGCTACTGCTATTGGCTTCGTCTTCTTTTTTGCAATTGCTAAATATTAGCAAGAGCCACAACATGAATAAACATGCTAAATTTACTTTTTTCATAATTGATTGTTGGGTTTGTTTTTAATATGTAATTGTATAGTAAGCTGTGTCTAGTAATTTCGGACTTTGTAAATAAATTGTAGAATCATATAATTTATTTTTACCAGTATTTGCTCCTTCTAAATCTTTGAAGACAACAAAATAATATCCCTTTTTATTATTAGCTACAACTGAAAAATAATTTGTAAGTGTATCGTAATAAGTTATTTGTTTAAAATCACTGTTAATAACTCTAAAAGGGTCTTTATTTTTATCAGGTATAAATTTTATAGCTAAATCAGCTATTCCATTGAGGACAACCTTTCCTTGTTGACTTTTTACTTGTTCGAAACTTATAGTACTTATGTCGTAATAATCGGGGTGTTGCACATCTATGTATAAGTTGTTCCAATCGTTGTAATTGCCAAAGTTTACAAATCCGTTGCTATCTGTTTCGGCAGATTGTAAAACCTCCCAACTTGCGTTGCTTCCCACTCCGTTAGAGGTTCGTTTTAGCAGGCCAACAAATGCGTTTTTTACAGGTGCATTGCTTCCATATTCGGTTACTTGGAATTTTACTTCTCCGCTACTATTTGTTTCTTTATCGCAACTAAGCATGATGCTAATTATTGCAATGAGTAAGATTTTTACTTTCATACTTTTATTTATAATTTATTATTATACTATGTAATGCTAGGGTATCAAAGGTTTTTATTTCTGATAATGCAGTTAATTCGGAAGTTTCTAAAGCTTGCTCTAATGAGTTTTGTTTGCTTGTAAATTCAAAACTATTTATGCTGCTTGTATTGCCCAATCCATCAGTTTTTGAATAGTAGGTTAAATTACCAAATGTTTTAAAAGCACTGTAATTTCCAATTCCGAATGCTAAGGTATCATTTAAGTTTACCACATAAAGCACATTTTCTTTAAAGAAATAGTTGTTTTCAGGATAACCTTCAACACTTATAATACTATTTGTTTTAAAAGTAATTTTAGGTATAATTTCTCCTTTTTCTATACTTTCAAATATATTTTTGAATTCATCAAAATGTTTTGGTTGTAATGGATTGGGGCTTAATAATTTTTCATTATTATACACTTCAAATATGCCAGTTTGCGTATATGTTTGAAATGTATATGGAAAAGTAAATTCTTTTTTGGTTTGTTCTTCTTTTTTACAATTACTTATTGTTAATAACAAAGTGAAAAGAATAAAATAGGTAGAAAATGTTTTCATAATAAAATTTTGATAATTGTTTTTCATAGTCGTTTCAATTTTTATATTTCAAATATTAGTTTAAATGGTTGTTTCTTTTTATTTTTTTTCAATAAAAAGAGTATTTTTTTTCAAGTTTTATATTGTTTACCAATAAAAAATGTTATCTAATTATTAATCTTTATTGTTATTGTATAATTATTAATAAATTGCACTTTATTTTATACAAAAACAATAAATGAGAACATTACAACTTCAGAATAATTTGTTTCAAATTATAAAGTCGAAATTAAATACGGAAAGTAATTTAGCAAAAGCAATTGCAGAAAGCTTAAATGTAAGTTTAGATGCTGCCTATAAAAAAATAAAAGGAGAAAGATTGATTGATTTGGCTGAGTTACAAGTTTTATTATCTACTTATAAAATACCAATTGCTGAACTTGACAATATTAATAATTATGGTAAAGTTTGGTTTAACTTCAATCCAATTGGTAACAATGATTTTACCTATAAAAATTATTTGCAACAAATGGTTAATAATTTAAAAATGTTGGTATCAAATAATGTAAAATATATTATTTATTCAGCCAAAGAAATACCCATGTTTTATAATTTCATGTTTCCCGAATTAGGTTGTTTCAAATCATTTGTATGGCAAAAAAGCATTTTAAACTTAACAGCATTTGAAGAGGAAAAATTTTCAATATATGAACTAGACTTGGAAATTATAGAACTAGGGAATCAAATTTATAAACTATATAATCAAATTCGATCCAAAGAAATTTGGAATTACGAGACAGTAAATTGTACCTACAGGCAAATTGATTTTTATAAAATTGCTGGTTTATTTGCAAACAATGAAAGCTACGAATTAATTATAGAACAATATAATAAATTACTGAATCACATTGAAAACCAAACTGCAATAGGAAGAAAAATAGACTATCATACCAAGGAAAATCAAGCTTATTTCGACTTATATCATAATGAATTAATTGTAGGAGACAATTCAGTATTAGTTCAATTTGAAAAAAATCAATTGGCATTTATTACTCCAAATGCTGTAAATTCATTTAGCTCTACACAAACTGAAGTAACCGAATACATTAGTAATAATTTTGATACTATTCTTTCACAATCAGTAAGATTAAACAAGCAATCTGACAAAATCAGAAAACCCTTTTTCGATAGAATAAAAAATAGTTATGAATTATAGCATTTAAATGAGGTAGTAATTTATACAAAGCAATCTAATTTGCCGTGAAAATATTCCATTATTGAAAATCAAGCTTAATAGAATAGTTCAATATTTTTCAGTTTAAATTTATTCAAAATAGTAACAAAACCTTGCTTTTAAACGTTCTTCGTTTTTTAAAATTTGGAATGTTATAATGAAGAAATGGAGCTTATTTAGCATTTTTATGCTGTTATTGTTGAGCAATAATATGGCGCAGCAAAGCAAAAAACTAAAGGGTTTTGTAAAAAATAACGAAGCACAAACCTTGTCTTTTTCCATTATTTATAATTGTAATTCTTTGCAAACATTTTCAGCAAATCAGTTTGGTGCATTTGCTGTTGAAGCCAATATTGGCGATAGTTTAGTGGTTTCGAGAATGAATTACAAAATCGATACTTTTGTGGTTTCAAAAGCTGTTTTTTATGAAACCACAAAATTTGAAATTATTTTAAAACGCAAAGAAATTTTACTCAAAGATGTAACCATTAATTACCGTCATAAATTTGATTCCATGGCAAAACTTTCAGCCGAAATGATGAAACATGATGTGTTGTTAAACAACCATGCAAGGGTTGAAAATATAAAAGAAATGGCCAAACCAGTATCTATATTAAATGGATTAATTTATAGAACTTGGTATAGGTTTTCAGATGAAGGAAAAAACAATGAAAAGCTTTTGAAAATTATCAGTATTTATAATGAATCGGTAAAGTTAGATGATAAATTGAGTATTGAATTTATTATGAAAATAACTGGTGTGAACGAGAAAAAAGCTGAATTTATAAAGACCAATTGCATCAAATCAAAACTGCTCGGCAACAGTAATTACAATGATTACGATTTGATTTTGGCTTTAAAGGAATGCGCTGAGTAAAAATTTAAAATTCGAAAAAATATTCCGTGGCATCACATAAGCGTCAACTTAAGGATTTTAAAAATCAGAGTTCCAGAGGAACGAAATATTTATAGCAACGGTCCCGAGCTATCGGGATTAACCCGTTGAAAAAATGAACATAACCTAATTATACGAAAATCCCGAAATATTTGCGCAAAGCCAAGCCTAAGGCTTGGCTTTGCGCAAATATTTCGGGATTTTCATTGTGTTTATCCATACATTTAACCCCGAATTTCATTCGGGGCTATTAATATTAAACTCCTCGGGAGTTTCTCTTTTTTTGCTTCTTAAGTTTAAGCCTATAGGAGGCATCGGAACGAAATTTGAAGATTATTCTTTTTCAGATTTCAACTCTAAATCACTTACAATTTTATTTTGCATCACATGCATTTTCACAATTTCTTCTACCCTATCCAAAGTTACATTTCCATAATAAGTTCCTTCTGGGTAAATAACTAAAGCAGGTCCGTTTTTACATTCATCTAAACAGCCAGCACGTTGCGCCCTTACAGTGCCTTGCAAGCCATTTTCTTTTAAAACTTCTCTGAATTTGTTTACCAATTCCATTCCTCGTTCTTCACCGCAACAAACTTTTCCTTCGGCTTTTTGGTTAGCGCAAATAAATATGTGTTTTTCGTATTTCATGTTTTTAAATATTGTTTGATTGTTAAATTGTTTTTTTGAAAGAAATTCGTCTTTTAAAAAGCTGCGATTTAAGCTTTAAATTCTAAATTCCAATTTTGTTTTTATGTAATAAACATTTCGACTTCGCCCAATGTCCACGGTCGTTGAGCGAAGTGGAAACTAATACAAAATAGACCTAAAAATCGGTTGTAATAGACATTGGATTACATTCCTAAAATAAAAATAGTAGGTTTTTTATGTAAATCTATTTTTTGTTTCGCCCAATCTTTAATGGTTTTGGTTTGAATCAATTCGTCTTCAGCCGAAATATTGCATGCAATGCACAATAAAATATTGGGGTTACAGTTTTTTATTAAATCGTCAAATAAATGGTTGTTTCTGTATGGAGTTTCCATAAATATTTGAGCTTGCTGTTTACTTGTTAACTCACGTTCTAACTCTTTTATTCGTTTAACCCTTAAAACTTTATCGATGGGTAAATAACCAGTAAATGCAAAATTTTGTCCACTAAATCCACTTGCCATCAATGCCATAAAAATAGAAGAAGAGCCTGGCAAAGGAATTACATTTATGTTTTTTTGATGTGCCAAAGCTACTAATTGAAATCCTGGATCGGCTACGCAGGGAAGTCCGGCATCGCTTATAATTCCTGCATCTTGTTCGTTTTCTAAAGCTTTTAAAAGTTCAGAATAAGTTTTGGTTTCTGTATGCTCGTTTAGTATAAATATTTGCAGTTCGTTTTGAGGTGTAGCCAATTGCAATTTTTTTATTAAAGCCCTGGCTTCTTTTTCACTTTCTACCACAAAATTCTTTAAATGGTGAGTCATTCTTTTCACCATTTCGGGTAAAAAATCATTTTGGCTATCTTTTGCCAAAAAATTGGGAATTAAGTATAATTTTCCGTACTTCATTTTTATGCTATTTTGTTAAATGCCTGATATTATAACAAGTGCGAAAATAAATAACATTTGACTTATATAGTCATAGCGCTTATTTTTGCCACTCTTTAAAAAAACCGTATGGCAATATTAACTAAAATTAGAAACAGAAGTGGCATAGCAATAGGATTTGTTGGATTAGCCTTAGTATTATTCCTTGTTTCCGATGCTTTAAGCAGTGGAAATAGCATTTTTAATTCAAATGCAAACAATGTAGGACAGATAGATGGCGATGCAATATCGTACAAACAATTTGAAGCTGAAGTTGCTAAACAAGAAGCACAGTATTTAGAACGTAGTCAAGGACAACCGCTTGACGATAACACAAGACAACAAGTAAGAGAACAAGCTTGGAATGTATTGGTTCAAGAAGGATTAATGAGTAAAGAATATGCTGATTTAGGAATAACAGTTACAAACGAAGAATTAACAGATTTATTTGTAGGTGATAATATTCATCCTCAAGTTAAGCAATCGTTTACTGATCCTAAAACTAATTATTTTGATAAAAGTGTTGTAATTCAAAACTTAAAACAAATAAATGAAAAAGGTGATGAGAAAACTAAAAAGCAATTGCGCACATTTGAAGATTTTTTATTGCAAGATGGATTAAATAAAAAATATGCTTCTTTAGTAAAAAAAGGTGTTTATACTACTAATTTAGAAGCTAAAAAATTATATGAAGGAAGGTCAAGAACAGCTGAAATGAATTTTGTGGTGATGCCATTTTCATCAGTTGCTGATTCAGCTATTAAAGTAGAAGAATCTGATTTGAAATCGTATTTCAACAAAAACCAAAACAAATACAAGTCGAAGGAAAACAGCCGTAAAATTGATTTCATTGTTTATAATTTTGCACCAAGCGCAGAAGATACAACTGAAATGATGAAATGGGTTGCAGACCAAATGGGTTTGTTTGCTCAAGCTAAAAATGATACACAATATGTAGATCAAAATAGCGAAGTGAGATTTGATGCAAAACCTCGTTCTCGTAAAGATTATCCTGAAGATGTAGTTGGAAGATTATTTTCTGATTCTATAGGAAGTATTGTTGGACCAATTTTTAAAGATAACAAATACCAAATTTATAAAATTAGTGGTGTAAAAAACGACACAACTGTATTTATGCGTGCTAGTCATATATTATTTAAAGTAGATGGTGCAACTGCATTAGACACAGCAAATAGTAAAATTAAGGCAGAAGAAATTTTAGCTCAAATTAAAAAAGGAAGTGATTTTGCAATGATGGCTGCACAATACGGAACTGATGGAACAAAAGACAAAGGTGGCGATTTAGGTTGGTTCCAAGATGGTCAAATGGTTCCAGAATTTAACAAGTTTTGCAAAGCAGGAAATAAAGGTGATGTTGGAATAGTAAAAACTCAATTTGGATGGCATTTAGTAAAAATTACTGAAAACAAATCGAGCAAATTAGTAACTGCAGGATTAGTAGAACGTACTTTTAAAGCCAGTGATAAAACAATAGGTTTTGCATTTAACGAAGCAAGTCAATTTGCAGCAAGTAGCCGCAGTATTGCTGATTTTGAAGCAAACGCTAAAACTAAAAAATTAGAAATTAGAACAGCTGAAATGGTTAGAGAAAACGATAACTTTTTACCTGGCTATACCGATGCTCGCGAAGCGGTAAGATGGGCTTATAACGCTAAAGTTGGCGATATAAGTGAAGTAGTAACTGTTGGTGATAAACACATGATAGTAGCTTTAAAAGATATTCGTGAAAAAGGTAAAGCAAGTTTTGAAGAAACTAGAGGCAAAGCAGAAGCTGATTTTAGAAAAGAGAAAAAAGCAGAACAATTATTAGCTAAAATGAAAGAAGCTGTGGATGGTGGAGCAGCTACTTTAGATGCATTGAGTAAAAAATTAAACTTAACAGTTACTCCAGTTGGAAATCAAAATTTTGAAAACACAGGTATTGCTTATGTTGGTCAAGATAATGCATTTGTTGGAGCAGTTTTAGGATCAGCACCAAACAAGTTAATTTCTTCGTTTAAAGGTGATGGTGGAATTTATGCTTTTCAAGTAAATAAATTTACCGAAGCTCCAGCAATTACTGACTATTCATCGTTTAAAGCTGAGTTGAAACAACCATTAGCTCAAAAAATAGAATATGGCTTTATGGAAACTTTAAAAGACATTCATAATGTAACCGATTTACGTTACAAATTTTACTAGTATTTATATATAAACAAAAAAGCCATCAGTTAGCTAACTGATGGCTTTTTTGTTTTAAAACAACCTTATTTAGCATGTTAAATTATCAATATTTTCAATCAGAAAAAGAAGAAACTATCGTTTTATTACACGGTTTTTGCGAAAATATTTCTATTTTCAATAACCAAATTGCAGCATTGCAAAATCAGTTCAATTTGCTTTGTATTGATTTACCAGGCTTTGGTTTAAGTGAAGTTATAAAAGATATTACTATTCCAAAAATGGCTGATGAGGTAAAACAAGTATTAGACTATTTGAAAATAAATGAATGTGTGCTTTTAGGACACAGCATGGGTGGTTATGTAGCTTTGGCTTTTGCCAAAAAATATAGCCAATTATTAAAAGGTTATGGCTTAATACATTCTACTGCTGCAAAAGATAGTTTTGAAAGATTGGCTAAAAGAAAACAATTAATCAACTTTATTCAAAAAAATGGTGCCAGTCCATTTTTTAAAACTTTTTTCCCCGATTTGTTTTACGATAAAATACTTAACCAAAACCAAATAACGCATTTAATAGAAAATGCAAATGCAACAGAAACTAAAGGAATAATTGAAGCTATAAAAGCCATGATGATGCGGGAAGAAACTTTTGATGTATTAGAAAATACTGGTTTACCTGTATTTTTTGCAATTGGTAAATATGATACAATAATTATTGAAAATGATATGTTTAATCAAGCCAGTTTATGTAACCAAGCGGAAATTTGTTATTTAGAAAACACCAATCATATGGGAATTATTGAAGAACATGAAAAGTTAAATATGGCAATTAGCAAATTTGTTTCAAGGGTATTTAACTAGCTAAAGGTATTATACAATTCAAAAATAAATTGATAGAAAACTGAATAAAAGCAAATAACAATTAATCATTATCAATTCTCAATTATTCATTTCAATTATTATATTGCACGCTCAAATAAAAAAATTATGAAAGGTATAATTTTAGCAGGAGGAAGTGGAACACGTTTACATCCACTAACATTGGCCGTAAGCAAGCAGTTAATGCCAGTTTACGATAAGCCAATGATATATTATCCATTATCGGTTTTGATGCTAGCAGGAATCAAAGAAATACTGATTATTTCTACTCCACACGACTTGCCAGGATTTAGAAAACTATTGGGTGATGGTTCTCAAATTGGTTGTAGATTTGAATTTGCTGAACAACAAGTTCCCAATGGTTTAGCACAGGCATTTGTTATAGGTGAAGAATTTATAGGAAAAGATAAAGTTGCGCTAATATTAGGTGATAATATTTTCTTTAGTTCTGGTTTAAAATCGTTGTTACAAGCTAACAATAATCCTGATGGCGGAGTAGTTTTTGCATACCATGTTAGCGATCCTGAGCGTTATGGCGTAGTGGAGTTTAACGAAAATATGAAAGCTTTAAGTATTGAAGAAAAGCCTGAAAAACCTAAATCAAATTATGCCGTTCCTGGTTTATATTTTTACGATAATTCAGTAGTGGAAATAGCTAAAAATATTCAACCATCGCCAAGAGGTGAGTATGAAATTACCGATGTAAATAAAGTATATTTAGAACAAGGAAATTTAAAAGTTGGAGTTTTACAAAGAGGAACTGCTTGGCTTGATACTGGTACTTTTGCATCTTTAATGCAAGCAGGCCAATTTGTTCAAGTAATAGAAGAACGCCAAGGTTTAAAAGTGGGTTGCATTGAAGAAATAGCATTTAACATGGGCTATATAAATAAAGAACAACTAGAAACCGAAGCTAAAAAATTAGTAAAAAGTGGTTATGGCCAGTATTTATTAGGTTTAATAAAATAAATTTAAAAAAATAATAATATAATAAAATGAATATACAACATGAAGCATTGAAAAAATTCAGTTATCAAATTGAATTTGCACTTAAAAATTATAGTGCACACGGAATGGATTTAAGCAAATACACCAATGTTATGATTGGTGGTTTGGGAGGAAGCGGAATAGGCGGACGATTGGTGAAAAATATTTTTATGGATGAGTTTCCTCTTCCTGTTGAATGTATTGCCGATTATACTTTACCTGGTTATGTAAACAAAAACACTTTGGTTTTTTTGGGTTCATATAGCGGAAATACAGAAGAAACTTTGGCCATGTTTGCAGCAGTGAAAGAACGCGGTTGCGACATGATTATTTTAACTGGTGGCGGTAAATTAGGAGCTTTAGCAACCGAAAATAACATTAAACAATATTACTTAGAACCAGGTTTCCAACCTCGTATGGCTTTAGGTTTTTCATTGACTTATTTGGTTCAAATTTTTGCAGAATTTGTAAAAAAAGATGTTACTGCTGAACTAAAAGCAATAGCTGAAAAAGTAGCAATTACTGCTCCTTACGAAGAGGAAATGATGGGCGCTTTTGAAGCAATAAAAAGCAAATTAGCACATAAATTTATAATTGTTACTGATGCTTATTTTGAAGCAACAGGAATTCGTTTTGCACAGCAAATTCAAGAAAACGCAAAACATGAAGCTTTTACTCATGTATTGCCAGAGGCTAACCATAATGTAATAGAAAGTTATTATGGTAATATTCCTTCTTTATTTATTTTTATTGATTCTGGTAAAAACGAAAGAGTAAGTGCTCGCTTTGAGTTTTTAACTAATTTATTAGGAGTAGAAAACCATAAAGTTATAAATATGGCTGTAAATGAATTTGATTTGGATGCAGTTTATGAAATGATTCACCGCTTAGATTGGTTAAGTTTATATGTTTCTGACTTTAGAAGAGTTGATTCATTAAATGTTCCAAATATTGCTTCGTTGAAAGAATATTTAGAAACAGTATAATTTGAGTTTTTTTGGAAAAATATTTGGGAATAATGGAGCAGAAAATAACGCTGCTCCATTTATAAATCCTATAAAGATTGAGTTACACTCACACCTTATTCATGCAGTAGATGATGGTGTGCAAACTTTGGAGGAATCGTTAGAAACCTTGAAAGTGCTTGCTGCAATGGGTTATTCTAAAGTAATAACTACTCCACATATTATGAGCGATTTTTATAAAAATGGACCACATAATTTAATTCCAAAATTGCAAGAACTGCAAAATTATGTGAAAGAGCAAAACTTAAATATAGAGTTAGAAGTAGCTGCCGAATACATGATTGATGATGCAATAGAAAACAAAATAAAAAACAATGAAATTTTGAGTTTTGGTGGTGCTAAAAAATATGTGTTGGTAGAAATGCCATTTTTAGAAGAAGCAAGAAATTTTAAATCTGTTAT
Source organism: Bacteroidia bacterium (assembly GCA_049318585.1). Lineage (GTDB taxonomy): Bacteria > Bacteroidota > Bacteroidia > UKL13-3 > UKL13-3 > JAAFJM01. The sequence goes on from JBMOGB010000028.1 coordinate 12,795, forward strand.
ATTTGAGTTGCAAATACAAGGATTCAACCCTGTTTTAGCTCATCCTGAAAGATATACTTACTACCACCAAAAAAAAGAAAAATACGAAGAATTGGTTGACAAAAATGTGCTGCTACAACTTAACAATCTTTCTTTAATTGGTTATTATAGTCCTCATGTTTTAAAAGCAGCAGAATTTATAATTGATAAAAAGTTGCATAGTTTTGTGGGTAGCGATGCGCATAATGTAAGGCACGCATTAATTATTCAAGACAAAGTTATTCAATCAAAACTGTATCAAAAAGCATGTAGTATTGAATTGTTAAATAATTTATTATAAATTTTTCAAATCATATTTATTCCTCAAATTTACAAACTAAAGGTTTAAATTTAAGGAAATTATTGCTTAAAATTATGTCATAATGAATAATATTTTGTACTGATTATTATTTAATTGCTTTATTTCAATAAATTTTTTTAGAGTAGTATATAAAAAATCTTGTAATTAGCATTTTTACCATGATAAACAGCAGAAATAGTACATAAAACACTGAAAACTTTTTGAATATTGAAGTTTCATGCAATTCTATTTTATTGAATACCATACAATTAAATATATAAACAAAAGATAACTTGCTTTTAATTACAGGATAATTATAATTTGTAATAAAAAAAACTTGCAGGTGCGCTAACACCTACAAGCTTAATAATAAAATAAATGTGTAACCGTATGCTAATAAAACTACACCCTATTTGACTACGAAAGTAGTCAAATTTTGAATAAATGCAATGCTGCGTGCAAGGCTTGATTGTTTCCGCTTCGGCAATCATAGAGGAATAGAAGAATTTTTAAAATTTCAAACATTCCCCATAAATTGGGAGAAACAAAAAAACAAACCAAATGAAAAAAATAATTATAACAATATTTCTTTTTTTTAGTCTTATAATGCATATTAATGCTCAAAATTTATTGGTAACAAGTGGACAAACAATTAATTTAATCAATGTTACGAATGTGTATAATGCAATAACAATTAATAGTGGAGGAGAATTATGGATAAGGCAATCAACAATAAATTTACAGGCTAATGCAAGGATTACAATTAAACCAGGTGGTAAGCTGTTCATTATTGAATCAACTTTAAAAACAAACTTATCTGGCAATAATTGGGAAGGTATTTTAGTAGAGGGCAATCCATCATTGCCACAGTCTCCAACAACTAATCAAGGTTTTACAAATATTAGTAAATCAAAAATACTAAATGCTAAAATTAGTATTACAACTAAAAGTTTAGATGTAAATGGCAATATTGATTGGTCAAAAACTGGTGGTGGTATAGTAATTGCTTCAAGCACAGAATTTAGGGATTGCTCAGATAGGCATATTGAGTTTATGAGTTATAAAAACCTTACAAATAACAAAGAATTAAATAATTTATCAAATTTTTCTAATTGCCAATTTATACAAACAAAAATCAGGTATCCGAAAATATTTTATAATCCTTCTACCAATCCTTTGGTTTTATCTACATGCAATACACCTTTTTTAGTATCAGTATGGGATGTTAAAGGTGTAGCATTTAGAGGCTGTGAATTTTTTGCAACTTACCCTATGGATTACAATAACCAAGATGACATTGTGCAAAGGGCTTTTCATACTGCTTCAGGAATTTTTACTTATGATGCAACTGTAATTATTGAAGATATTAAAGCAAACTCACCTTCAATAATTCCCAAAAGAGGGAATTTTAACAATTTGAATGTTGCTGTTGCCAATTATTTTAGTAGTATAAACGATGATATAACCAATATCAACAATTGTGATTTTGGAGCTGTACAAATGGGAATTAGTCAAAATGGTGGAGTAAGCTCACTTATTTATCGCAACAATTTTTGGCTGAATAATTATCTTTCTACTAGACCTGCAAATTCAGGTTTAATTTCCTTAGCAGGTGAAAAAATTTATACGGACAATGCTATGAGTTTATTAACTGCAGAAAATAATTTCACACAATTTAAATACCCTAACTCCTATATAGGTGCATCAGTATCAACTATGTGGGGAAGTGTTTATAATAACTCCGATAGAAACATGTCTGATTTAAATATCCCAATAAGCAGATATATTCTAAATAAAAATCAATATGGCTTAAATGCAACTCAAACCCAAAAAAATAACCGAAGTTTAGAAATAACCTGCAACCAATATAATAATGGTGAATCATTTAGTACTTATAGCCAAATTAACTTAAACCCACAGAGCCAAACAAGTAAATTGCCATTTTTTGGCAGTTGTCTTTCTACTAAAACTGCAGAAGATTACAGCAATATTTTTGGTAATATTAAGAATAATGAAGTAGAATTAAACAACTATTCTACAGTTGATTTAAATTGGCCTTATGTAGTTAAAACAGGGGCGGCTTTTAGGCCGGTGCCATTAGCGACCAAAAGCATTAATATGAATGTAACTAATTGTGCGTCATTTAGTGTTCAAGTAACGTCAAAAATTTGCACTTCGCCTTTACCCGCTGAACCGAATTGGAGAATAGGGGAACCTAATTTTGACAATTTAAAATACAATAATTTAAAAGCAGCAATAGTAATAGGAAAGCAAATTATAGCCGACCCAAACAGCACAGACCAAATGAAACTGGAAGCAAATGCTAATTTAAGCTACGATTTGAATGAAGTAGGTAAAATGAGGGCTGAACAAATATTATATTTCCAATATATGTTGGCTAATGACGATCAAGAGGCTGATTACTTACAATTGTTAATTAATTTTTTGGTACAAGACAACGATTTATTTAGCAAAAAAATGTTAGCTGGTATTTATATTAACCATGCAAATTATACTGAAGCAGCAAATATACTTAACACCATACCTAACGACAATGCAGATAATATAGCTTACAAAACCCTTTGCCAATTGCAAATTGACTTAGCAAATAATAATAAAAATATATTTCAGCTTGATTCTAATCAATATCACACAGTAAGAACCATAGCCTATGGGGAAACAGCTTCGAATATAGATGCACAAGGAATATTGGCTTTAGTATATAATGAGCAATTGGCAAAACATATAGAAAAATCTTCATTAGTAAGTACACTTGAAAATGATTCAATAAATAGTGATTCAGTAAATGGAACTATTATAATTATTCCAAATCCTGCATTTAACGAAGATGTTACTATTCAATATGTAAGTAATAGTAATAGTACCGCAAAAAAAATATTCATTTATGACTATAGTGGTAATTTAATTACTGAATCGGCTTCATTAAACAATGCAAACGGTTCTGTTGTGTTTAGTTCAGAATACTTTAACACTGGTTTATATATAGTTCTATTTAGTATTGATGGCACTGTTGTTAACCACAAGTTACTTAATTTTATTAAATAAATAAATAAATAAAGGGAAGCGTTGTTAAATTGTTTCCCTTTATTTTAAAAGCAATTTTTATGATAGGTATTTTTAAAAATATTTTTTTTTTCATTATTGTATTTTGTTTAAAACCTAGTTCTGCTTTTACACAGGATTTACAGTTAATAAACAAACCTCAAAATTATGAAAGAGGTAGGATAGGTGGGCTATTGGCCGATTTAGATAACGACAGCATTTTTTATAGTTTATCTTATCATGATAATTTAGATGCTAATAAAAATTTAGATACCAATATTAATAGTGGTTTTGGTTACTTCAGACTTTCTAAATTAGATAAAAAGTTAAATATAATTAAATCAGTACATGTATTAAAAAATAATTACCCCGTAACGACAACTATTGAAAAATTTAGAGAAAAAAAAATGTTTATTGCATCTGTTATTGATTCGTTTTATAAAATTGACATTTGGTATGATATTCCTTGCAATAAAACCTATATTTTTTATTTTAATCAAGAACTGGTTTTAGATAGTTTTTTACTTAAATTACCTAATAGGGAAAATGTGGTAAATAATTATTTAATTACCAACGATAGTATTGTTAGCATTTACAAAAACAATGTTGTCGAGAATAGCCAATTATATATATTATTTAGTGATACGATAGGAAATTACCTTTCTCACAAAAAAATAAGTTTTGGCGATACTAATATTATTTATGTTAATACTTCAAGAATTATAAAAGATGGTAAAGGTGGTTATATAATTGCAGCGACAAGAGATAGTTTGGGTTGGGGGAAAAAAAAATATTTATTTGGAATGGATGCACTAGGAAACAAAACTTGGGAATACATAGAACCTACACCTTATGGCAGATCTGAAATTAATGAAATTATTTTACAAAATGATGAAACCATAATTTGTTGTGGATATCGGGGTGAATATGCTTATTTAGGTAAATTTAGTATTTATGGTAAAAAAATTTGGGAGAAATTATATTATTTGGGCAATGAAGAAATTGACAACGGAAGGCCTTCTGCTTTTGCCGATATGTTAATTAAAGACAACTTCCTTTATTTGTCAGGCTATGGATACGATAAAATTTTTAGCAAGCGAGAATTTACAGATGCAAGTTCGCTAGTAAAAATGGACTTATCTGGTAAACCAATTTGGTTAAAAAGATATACTAACTATTATTATTATAATATTATCAATCCATTGATTACACTAAATGATAGGTTTATTTTAGGTGGTTTTTGTATAGATAGCACACTTAATCCACCACTAGGAGTACCATGGTTCATTAGTTGTGATACAAATTATAATTTTATTGCACCTTGGTGTTCAACCTCAGAAATAAAAACTTATTCATACGATAATCCATCAGGTAATAAAGAACTAATCATACAAGCGATTAACTTTTACCCAAACCCAGCTTTTGATAAATTGTATGTTTCAAATGCAAATGACATCAAAGAAATATATATCTATGATTTGTTAGGTAAATTAGTAAAACAAATGAATATGGTTAACTCCAAAACCAAAGAATCTGAAATAGCCATTGATGATTTAACCGCAGGTATTTATATTATTCAAGTAGTTGATGTGTATGATGCAAAACTGAGTAGTAAATTTATAAAGGAATAAAACACAGAAAACCTATCAAGTTTCCAAAACTTGATAGGTTTAATTATAAAAAATTGGGACTATTCTGCACTGATTATTATTTAATTGCTTTATATCAATAATTTTTTTTTAGAAAAGGCTTTATTTTTTGTAAAAAAAAAATACTTTTGCACTCCCCAAAACGAAAGTAATGGAAAATTGTCTGATGGTGTAACTGGCAACACAACTGATTTTGGTTCAGTAGAGTCTAGGTTCGAGCCCTAGTCGGACAACAATTTTAGTTTCAAATTATATAATTAGCTTACTTAACGCAGTTTAGGTAAGCTAATTGTTTAGAAACACGATACTTAAATTCAAAATCATGGCAAACAATAACCAAGTAAAACTATTTTCAGGTACTAATTCACGTTATTTATCCGAAAAAATTGCTGAAGCATTCGGACAAGAACTTGGTGATTGTACAACTGCAAGGTTTAGTGATGGAGAGTTTCAGCCAAGTTTTAACGAAAGTGTTCGTGGTTGCGATGTGTTTTTAATTCAATCTACTTTTGCTAATTCCGATAACTTAATGGAATTGTTACTAATGATAGATGCTGCAAAACGTGCATCGGCTCATTATATTACAGCAGTTATTCCTTATTTTGGAATGGCTAGGCAAGATAGAAAAGATAAACCACGCGTAGCAATTGGATCGAAAGTAGTAGCTGATATGCTTACTGCTGTAGGTGCAAGCCGTGTAATGACAATGGATTTACATGCTCCACAAATTCAAGGATTTTTTGAAATTCCTGTTGATCACATGGATCCTTCGGTAATATTTTTACCTTATATAAAAAAATTAGCCAACGTAGGAAACTTAATCATTGCTTCGCCAGATATGGGTTCTACAACCAGGGCAAGAACTTATGCTAAAGCATTGGGAATTGACATGGTAATTTGTGACAAAGAAAGACGCAGAGCCAATGAAATAGCTTCTATGACTTTAATTGGTGATGTAAGCGGAAAGCATGTAGTAATGGTAGATGATATTATTGATACTGGAAGTACATTGGCTAAAGCAGCTTCGTTAATGAAAGAAAAAGGTGCTTTGAGTGTTCGTGCTTTTTGTACACATCCTGTTCTTTCGGGCAAAGCAATTGAAACCATTGAAAATTCGGTAATAGACGAATTAGTGGTTACAGATACTATTCCTTTAAAACAGGAAAGTCCTAAAATAAAAGTATTGAGTTCAGCAAATTTGTTTGCCGAAGCAATTAGAAACGTAAATGAACACGGAAGTATTAGTTCATTATTTGACTTACAAAAAAATTAATAAATTATACACAAAAAGCAAGATTAGTATCGGAAATTCCGAAATGGGTTTTGCCACTTAAAAAACAAAAAAGGAGAAACAAAAAGAATGAAAACTTTAGCAATGTTTGGTTACAAACGCAACGATTTAGGAAAAGCAGCTACAAAAGCTGTAAGAGCAGCAGGAAAAGTACCATGTGTGCTTTATGGTGGTAAAGAACATATACATTTTACTATGTATGAATCAGATTTCAAACTTTTAGTTTATACTCCAAATACTTATAAAGTACAATTGGATATTGACGGTACTATTTTCAAAACTATTTTGAAAGATATGCAGTTTCATCCAGTAAACGATTCTATTAGACATGCTGATTTTCTAGAATTAAACGAAAACAAAGAAATTGAAATATTAATTCCTATCAAATGTGTTGGTAATTCAGTAGGTGTTCGTCAAGGTGGTAAGTTAATGATTAAGCAACAAAAATTGAAAGTAAAAGGTTTACCTGCTAATTTACCTGAGTTTATTGAAATAAAAATTGATGCTTTAGAAATTGGTAAATCAATTGTTGTAAAAGAATTATCATCACCTAATATTGTATTATTAGATTCACCAAACAATCCAGTTGTGATTGTAAAATCAACTAGAGCAGCAGTTACTGCAGCTTCAGATGACGGTGGTAAAAAGAAAAAATAATTTGTAAATAATTATAGTCAAACAAAAAACCCAAGCTTTAAAAACTTGGGTTTTTTGTTTTAACAAATCAAATTATGTTCCTAAATCTTTTATAAAAAACTGAAACGGTAAAAAGGTTTTGGTGCCTTTGGCAATATAAATTGGCCCACTATTTCCTTGTAAAATAATTTCAATTGGTTTTGAAAAACGAAGTTCTAATTCGCTAATACTTTGCAAGCAAGCACCGCAAGGCATTACTGGCTGATTAACCTCGTAGCTGTTAGCAAAAGCAGTAACAGCCATCATTTTTATGGGAATGGTTGGAAAATTAGCACCTGCATAAAAAATAGCTGTTCTTTCCGCACATAATCCCGATGGGTAAGCAATATTTTCTTGATTATTTCCTAAAATTATTTCACCATTTTCGAGCAATAATGCACTGCCAACATTAAATTTTGAATATGGCGCATAGGCGTTGGTAGCAGCTTCTTTGGCTTTTAATAAAAGATTTTTTGCTTCAATAGTTAATTCATCAATGCTACCATATTGTTGAATAATTGACTCGCGCTTTAATAATTCCATCAATCAATATTACAACATAAATTTAGTGTCTGCAAGAAAACTCCAATTTCTTCGTTATGCTCTTAATAAAAATGGTCATTTACAATACTTCGTCCGATAGCTATCGGACTACGCTCAGTACAAGCTATAAACTCCCATTTTTCTACCTTCACAAGCCTCGAACTTGAAATTTTTTTATCATACACTTTGCTTTATTTTAGAATAATTTTCATATTAGAATACATGCTTTTTTAAACTTATTTTGCTCATAAGCACTTATTATTGCAGCTTAATATTTACCCATGATTTTTACCGATACACATACCCATTTATATTCAAAAGAGTTTGAAAACGAAAGCACTCAATTAATTGAAAAAGCCATTAAAAATGGGGTGAGCCGACTGTTTATTCCAAATATTGACTTGTATAGCATTCAACCAATGTTGGACTTGGTTTGGTTGTTTCCCGAAAATTGTTTTCCAATGATGGGTTTACATCCTTGTTCGGTAGCTGAAAATGTGGATGAGCAATTATTTCAAATTCATAAATGGTTTAAAAAACGTAAGTTTTACGCGGTTGGTGAAATTGGTTTAGATTTTTATTGGAGCACTGAATTTAAAGAACAACAAATTATGGCTTTTAAAAAGCAATGTATGTGGGCCATTCAGCAAGATTTACCAATAAATATTCACGCTCGAAATGCAACACCTGATGTTATTGCCATTTTGCAAGAAATGAAACACCCAAAATTGCGCGGTATTTTTCATTGTTTTAGTGGCAATTCAACAGAAGCTAAACAAGTAGTTGAAATGGGGTTTTATTTGGGAATTGGTGGCGTTATTACATTTAAAAACTCAGGATTAAGTGAAGCAATTGCTGATATAGATTTACAAAATATTGTTCTTGAAACCGATGCTCCTTATTTAGCGCCAGTTCCATTTAGAGGCAAAAGAAACGAAAGTTTTTATGTGATAGAAGTGGCAAAAAAATTAGCAGAATTAAAACAAGTTAGTCTAAAAAATGTAGCAGATATTACTACAGAAAACAGTAAGATTATTTTTGGAATTTAGTGCGGTTTTAAAATTGTTTTTTGCCAATTGCCTATTACCTATTTGCCAATTATCTATTGCCAATTGCTGATTACTTTTTTTCCTTTTAAATAAATAAATACACATATTGAATTTGAAACTTTATTTTGCAGTGCAATTTTAAAAATTGTTACTCCTAAAAATGACTTTAACTGAAAATATAAAAATAGCTTTTACTTCCATTGGTGCCAATAAAACCAGGGCGGTAATTACTGCATTAATTATATCAATTGGTATAATGGCTTTGGTAGGTATTTTAACTGCCATTGATGGCATGAAGGTGAGCATAAACAAGAGTTTTAACAATATTGGTGCAAATACATTTAACATAAAAAACAGAGGTAGTATGGTGCAATTTGGAGTGAATGGAAAGCCTCAAAAAAAATACACCAATATAACCCAACAACAAACCGAAAAGTTTGCAGCACAATATCATTTTCCTTGCGTTTTTTCTACTTCAATAAATGCAAGCAGAACTGCTACCATTAAATACAATAGTTTTAAAACAGAGCCAAACATAATGGTAATGGGAAGCGATGAAAATTATTTGAAAGTAGCTTCTTACGATTTGAATTATGGTCGAAATTTTTCGAAACAAGACATTATTTCGGCTGCAAATGTGGCTGTAATTGGGAGTGAAATAAAAGACAAGTTGTTTAAAAACAAAATGCCAATTGGCGAATTAATTGCAGTTGGTGCCGCCAAATATAGGGTTATTGGTGTGCTAAAAGAAAAAGGAACTTCTATGGGTTTTGGAGGCGACAGAATGGTAATTGTTCCAATTAATAATGCCTATCAAGTTTTTTCGGAAAAAAGCATGAGTGCTGTGGTTACAGTTGCTGTTACCAATGTTACCAATATAGATGTAGCAGTTGATGAAGCCATTAGTGTATTTAGGCGAGTACGAGGTTTAAAAGTAAGCGAACCTAATAATTTTGAAATTATGAAAGCCGATAATGTAGCCAATCAAGTAATTAGTCAGCTTAGTTTTATAACTATAGCTGCAACTGTTATTGGCTTTATTACATTACTTGGTGCAGCCATTGGTTTAATGAATATTATGTTGGTTTCGGTTACTGAAAGAACCAGGGAAATTGGTATCAGAAAATCGTTGGGAGCTACACAAAACAATATCAAAAAACAATTCTTAATTGAAGCGTTAGTTATTTGTCAACTAGGTGGAATTGGAGGAATTATTTTAGGAATTTTAGTAGGAAATATTGTTACTTCCTTTATTGGTGGTGGTTTCATTATTCCATGGGCATGGATTGGTTTGGGCTTGTTTTTATGTTTTGTAGTTGGTATTTCTTCAGGATATTATCCTGCTAAAAAAGCAAGCAAATTAGACCCGATTGAAGCTTTAAGATTTGAGTAATAGATGTCAGTTGATAGTGCTTAGTATATAACAACTTAATCAACCCATTAACTTAATCAACCTATTAACTTAATCAACCTATTAACCATTCAACCATCCTACCTATCTATCATATTCTCTTCTTGCCATATTTAAACGAACACCAACGTTCAAAAATAAATTTTCTGAATTATAATTAACAATGGCACTTTTACAATTTCTGTAAGTAAATCCGCAATCAAAAAACAAATTATGTTTAAGCATATAACTTGCCATGTAATCAATATAAAGCACTTTGGTAATTTGCCCTTGAGCAATTTCATTTCCATAAATTCCAACAGAATTACTGCGATAGCTTAAACCAATATTTTGACCCACATTTCCACCAGCAGTATCATAACCAATGGCATAATAAATTCCTTTCAATTGCATGTTTAATCGTTTGGCAGGTTGATAACGAATTACACCCATTGTTTCATAGAAATTAGCACCCAAAGGATGTGCCATGGGTTGGTTATAATTGGTATAAGTTTGTAAAGCAGAATAGGAAGTGTACATAAACGGCCTGCAAACATTGAGTTCCACTTGCGCATCTAAATTATTTATACCAAAAACATTAATGTATTTTAAGCCAATTTGATAGGCCCATTTATTTCCCCACCAACCACGGTTTTTAAGAATTTCATCAAGCACCATTTCACTCAACACCAATTGCCCGTAGGCCGAAAAATGCTTTAAAAAATTGTACTTAATATTTGCTCCTAACACTGCTTTATCGGTACTGTTCAAGCCATTTTCAATTGATTTATAAAAAATAATTGGATTCAAATAATTTACTTCAAATCCAGTATTTGTATGTCCACTATCTCTTTGAAAAATAATGGTTTCAAAAATTCCAATATTTAGCTTTTTCCCAATATTAGCCGAAAGATGATGAGTGGCTGAAAAATGTCGAGGTTGAATAACATAGGCTCCGGTTGAATTATCGCGGTATTCGCTAAAAATATTGGTGTAATTTAGTTTCCAAATTCTGGTATTTAATCGCACATAAAAATTATCAACTGCATTGTTTGAAATAATGAATGAACGAACGCCATCACCAATAAACTGGCGGCCATGACCCATTTGAAAATCCATGTATTTATTGGGAGAAACGCTGATATAGCCACTCGATAAAAAATAATTTACTTCCTTGCCATCGCTTTTATAAAAACCAATTCCTTGGTAAACGCCAGTTCTTTGTGCTTCTTGGTTAACCACAGGCAAAGGGCGCATAATTTCATCGCTTACTTGGGTATAAAATCCAATTTTGTCAGTAATATTTCCCCTAATTTCTATTCCCCTATTATTGAGTAAAACATTTTTCCCATTATAATCAACGGTACTCATTTGATAATACAATACCGGATTTACCACTAAGTTAAAATCGGTAATTTGAGCTGAAAGTAACCCCGCTTTTTGCTTGTAAAATTCTTTTAAAAATGGCTTTTTCGATAATGTTAAATCGTTTTTTGCCCATTCAAAATTATCGGTCAACAAATATGCTAAGTTAAACTTGTCTTGTTTCGATATGTTGGAATCGTTTTTATACAATTCATTGGCATAATTAGCAATGGCTTGCCTCCTATAGCTTTTGGTGCTGGTATGAAAATACTCATTATTTAAAGTCCCATTTTTTATTTCAAACCTGTCAATCATATGATTCATGGCGGGGTTAAACGGAATATAAGTATGCTGCGCTAATAATACATTGCTTACAAAAAAAACTACTGCTAATAAGGAAGGCTTCTTTAAATTCATGGTTGGCAAAAATATCATTTTATGTCAATTTGTTTTATGGAAATCGTTTTTAGAATTAAGTAAGCTTCATTTCTGATTTTATATACCATTATTTGGCACAAATAAAACTGCTTTATATTCAACCCATAATACGCATTAGAAAATCTATTACGAGTCAAACCAATTTAGGTTAGGCATATTTCCAAACAAATATTCTAAAATCATTTGCATCAAATTTAATTTAACTAACTCTCCAATCGTTTAACCAACATATACATATTGCCTTCTAAAGGCAAGTAACCGTACTCGTAACAAAACACATAAGTTGCGCCAGCTTTGGTGGTATAAGTATGCGTTTGATAGCTGAAATTGTATCCTTTTTCTTGCAATTTTTTTAAAGTAACTTTTGTTTTTCCTTCTTCTGGTGGAATCAAACTTTCCAATATTCTTCGGTTTTTGCGCAACACATTATTTACGGTTTTCATAAACGCGCTGGTATCGCTATTGAGTCTGTTGTTATAATTACTTCGACAAGCATCATCACAAAACTTTTTGTCAATTCTGCCTTTAATTACTTCGCCACAACTGGCACATGTTTTAGCTTCCATATTAGTTTTTTTTAGTATTATTATTCTTTTATAAAACTCCAACCATATTTATCCATAAAATTATTTATTTCTCTTTCAAATGATTGATCAGAGTGATGTATTTCTTGATTATGGATATATTTTCTTACTGATTCAAGATGGCTTTCGCTTACTCCTACAATCCAATAATCATCTTGCCAAACAAATTTTTCTGTTGTTAAATTATTCTGATTTATCCAATAAGACGATTCACCTTTTATTAGCTGAGCAACTTTGCTTATGGTTTGTTCTTTGCCAAGTGAAATAAGACAATGGGCATGTTCTTGATAACCATTAATACAGTCAAGCCAAATCCCCTTTTCTTCTGCATTATTTTTAATATGCTCAAAAACATTTCTTCTTAATTCAGAAGAATTTAAAAATGGTTGTCTATTTTTAGTAGAAAAAACCATGTGCATATAAACTCTTACCCAACTCATATTATTTTTAATGTTAAATTATTTGGCTAAAGCCAATTTGTATGCTTACTTTTTATCAGTTGCTTAAAAGCAACTGCAATAGATGCTTAAAAACTAAAATTTATTTTTATAAAATACTATATGTTTTCAGCAACAAAATCTATTGCAGTTAGGCTTTAGCCAACT
>JBMOGB010000029.1:0-25685 GCA_049318585.1 Bacteroidia bacterium
AGCTCAAAAAAAATTTCGGAAATAACTTTTTATTTAACACAGAATCTATCGGAATCCGCTCAGTGACCGTTCGGCTTTACTTACTCACCACAACTTTACTTTTACTTATTCCACCATTTTCGGTTTGTGCATGTATAAAATAAATGCCATTGCTTAAATTGGATAAATCAAGTATGTGTTGGTTGATTTGATGTTTTGTTGATTATAAACTAATTTACCTGTAACATCATATACATCTATTGAAGCAATAGTTTGGTTTGATGAAATGGCAATAATACCGGAAGTTGGTTTAGATAATTAATAATTAAAATTACCAGAAACAGTTGTAGATTGTTTCTCGTAAATATCGAATACTGGTATATTTGAAAATTTGACATTGGTAACTTTTCCACCCAATACTGTGACAGTGACAGTTCCACCTCCTGAAGATTCATAATGACCTTTAAATACATCAAAACCTTGTTGAGCAACAATAGCAGCTTTACCAAAAGGTAAACTTGTTGAATTTGGTGCAGAATTAATAATTCCACTATAGATTACGGGATAAATGGTTGTTGAAGTGAATAGGGTATCTCTCAAATAAACATCAATTCTTTGATTATTCCCACTATTGTCAGCAACCGAAAGAACAGACCATGCTGTAGAAGAAACATTTCCAATTCTCTTTAATGTTTTCGCGGCAATATAATTATTAACCCCTATACTAAAAGTACCTAATGAACTATTACTTTTACATTCAGGACCTTCATTTGAAATACAAATCGGCTTTTGTCCGCCACCATCAGGTGAAGTAAAGGAGCCAGTTGATGTCTGTCCGTTTTCCCAATTTACTGTATAATCATAAAGGGTGTTTTTATTTAAATAAAAAGCAGCGGTATTGCAATCTGTAAAAGAAACAGTTTGGCCATTAAGCCCTTTTATCTTTCCACTATGACAATAAACCATTGATTGTAAACTGTCGTGATTAGAAAGTAAAGTATTAGAAAGAGCATAAGTAGGACTGCACAATCCACCAGTTTCATAATGGTTATTTAAACCACTCAACGTAACACCATCTATTGTAATTGATGCTTTGCAGCTTTCGTTATGCGTAAAGAGCACCGCAGATTTTTTAAGTTTTTCCCATCCGCCTGTATTTAAAACTTCAGGTGTTGTACCACTAATAGTTATAGGAGAACCATCTGGGTCTTTACCACTTAACATCAATATTCTATTGGAGACATCAATTGTACCTGAACTATTAGCTACGTCTTTAAATATACCTGTTGACTCAGAAATAGTAATATTATATGTAGTACCAGTCTTCAAAGCAGAACCTTTCATCCTACCCGCCATAAGATCCAAGATGAAAGCTCCTTCGGAATCTATGGTAACATTACCTAAAGTTGGTGAACTTGAACTGTTAGAAGATATAGAGCCCGAAAAAGAGCCTGAATACTCAAAAGAAGAGAAGTCCTTAGACGTAGGTGTAACATTTGGTGTGGAATCCTTTTTATTACATGCGACTACAAATAAAAGACTTGTAAATGCAATGGCAATTGTTTTTTGTAATTTGTTTTTCATTTTAGTGTTTATTTTATTGTTATTTTTTTCATTATACCCGTCTGACACCTAGTTATGCTTATGGCCAAATAAGCGTCTGACGGGTTGTTTTAATATGGATGATTAATAAAATTGATATGATTACTTTATATTAAATCCTACAATTCCTAATTTTGACTATTTTTAGGAATTACTTATTTTAAAGAATCAGAATTCTATTTGTATAACTTAAAAGTATTTATAAAGTTAGTTGCAATTTGTAACAACCATTAGATGTTGCATTAACAGTGCCACTCCAAGTATAACTTCCACAACTTGCAGAATAACTATAAGAGCCAGGAGGCAAAGTGAAATTTGCACAACCAGACGCACCACAAGAAGGAGAAGAACTGTAATATGAACTTATGTTGCCTGTACTTCCATTCAAATTTACTTTCACTGTTCCACACCCCAAATCAGAACCAACCCAAAAAACAATACTTCCATTGCTTGTTGATCCACTACCACTTAAATCTCCACAAGTATTTGTCCAGTTTCCTTTTTTATATTTTCCTGCATCAGAAACTAAACCAACTCCAAAGTATAAAGTCATTTCATTTCCAACAGGTTTAAATTCGGCATTTGGCAAGCCGTATTTCGAATCCCAAGTTATAATATTTCCACTAATATATCCTTTATATAAGCCTGCAGAAGAGGAACCAGGATGTTCACACATATAAACTCTATTTGATGATTCTCCAGGTATATTTCCAACTGCTAAATCTGTTTGGTAGCCTTTTGGCGAACCATATCTTTGCCAAATTCCATTTGGGTTACTGCTAATACTACTAGTATTATTGTTTTTTGATTCTTCTTTTGTACAAGAAGAAACCATTAAAAACAATATCATAATTGTACAAATTGAAATCCAATTTTGAATTGTATAAAGTTTTTTCATATTCATTTTTGCGATTTTTTATAATTTACTGTTGGTAGTGTGTATAATGGGGGGATTCAGACCCAACAGTTGTCAAACTACCACTTTTGGTTGAAAGTACATTTCCATTTTTAGTAATAGTTAGTATGTAATTTGAGCTAGAAGCACTTCCTTTACCATAAAATTTCACCCAATATTCAAAGTTACCAGAAGGGGCTGAACCACTTTCCCAATAAATATTTTCATAACCTGGCTTATTAATACAATCTTTATCAAGTTTCCCACCTGAAACAGATGTTCTACGTGCAAAATAAATTTCTTCACCCGATGGATCTTTTACATGTAAATCAAAATCAACTGGTTGGTCAAATTTTAAACTAAACCTTGGGTCGCCATCTTGGCCTGCTAAACATTCATCATTCGGACTTGCACATCCAATACTATATTTCCAAGCTGTTCCACCTCTTACACAACCAGAAACAACCACTTCCACTTCGTCTCCATCTGTTTCGGGGTCATAATTGAAACAGAATTTTCCATTACCACCTATATATCCAGCGGTAGGATTACTACAATTTGCTAATGGAGGAATTGCTCCACTTGGTCCAGGATTTGGACCAGTACCTGCAACCCAAACTCCATTATAAAAAATGTCTATTCTGTCAGGCACAGTATAAGTTTCATAATCTATTATAACTACACCAGCAGTATTTCCCATTTTATGTATAGTACTAGTAACGCCTTCCCCTCCTGAATTTAGTTGTGTACCACAAGCAATGGGCGAAGTAACAGTAACGCATGTTTTAAATTGCTGACTAACATTTCCTGCTTGGTCAAAAATACTTATGGTAATGCAAAACTTTCCATTAAGTACATTTTTGGGAATTCCAATTGGTAAAACTAAAGTTCCTGAAGAAGAACTTGAATAGCTTGGTATTTGAAAATATTCAGACGCACCATCTACTTGAAAATAGATGCCACCAATTCCATTTCCAGAATTATTTTGAAAAGCAATTGGTAATCTAATTACTCCACCACTACAATATGATACTGTAGGATCGGCAAATACAATAGTTGGAGCTGAAGAACCACTTGATGGAGGAGGAGGTGAACCCGTTTTCCTAATCCCATCACTTGGAACTATTAAAACTTTTGAAAGCGCATTTGAACTAGACGGATTTATTTTGTCAGAACTAGATGATTTAGTGGCTTCTTTTTTACAACTTTGAAAACCAGTAAAAAAAATGATTGGAGTTAATATTGTTAATAAAACAATAATTTTCGTGTTTTTTTTCATTTTATTTTGTTATTAAATGACTTGATAATTTTATAAGAGCCCTTGCCATTACATTTACATTTTCAGGGTCAGTAAATTCAACTATTTGTTTAAAAGCCCTATCTGTTATTGTCAGCTCAGAATTAGAAAGGGGAATGCACAAATATTTACTAATTGTTTTGTTTTCTTCTTTCTTATAGAATGTAAATTGAGCCAAAACAGCTACATTTTTTTTTGTATCTTCTTTGTATAAATACCTAAATGTTACTTTTTTATAATTTCCACTTTGAAAATTAACAATATAATCCGTAATTTCTTTAGTTGAATAACCCTTTTTCATATCCAAACCACTTTCCATTTGAATTTGATAACCTTTTGTTAAATAGTTAAATTCTTCTTCAGTGGTTTGGCTATATGCAGAACTAATAGCCACCAAAAAAAATATGATTAACAAACTATAATTCTTCATCCTTTGTCCCCTTCTGATTTTTAGGTTTTGCAGGAGAATCACCACTCTTATTACTAGTATTTTTAGTATTGAATAAGAAGTAAGAAATACCTATTGATACAAATCTTTGCTTCATAATAAAATCAGCATCATTTACTTGATTTACTAAACCTAAATTGTATTTAGCAGTTATTTCCAAAGGTTTTTTATTAATATCAAAACGATAACCAAAACCAAGACCAAGACCCAAATCATAACTTGCTCTTTGGTCAGAAGCACTACCAAATGTGATTGCTTCAGTTTTTGTTTCAGTTTCAGTTTCACTTGTTTTTGTAGTTGTATTTGTACCTGATAAAGCATAACCAAAATAAAGACCACCTAAAGCAAAAAACTGTTCTTTTTGACCAAAAGTATATTTACAATCACCTATTAAATCAAAAAAAGTTATGCTAGCTTCATCATCGAAAGTTGTTTTAATTGGTTCAGAATAAACTGAACGTTGGTGTCCTCTTGAACTGGCTAAATTTGCAGCAGGTCTAAAATAAATTCGTGGTTTATATTTATATTCTGCTGTTGCACCAATTGCAAATCCCATACGATACCCATAGTCATCCTTAGCGACTCCTTTGTTTGTTACGCTAACTGTACTGAAATTTGTACCCAACGTTGGTGCAATTGACCAAGTTTGAGCATTTAATTGATTAAATAACACACCACCAATAAAAAGTGCATAAAATTTTAGATTAATTTTTTTCATAAATTTAATTTGTTAGTTTTCTTACCTACTCTTTACAGGATTTTCGGCTTTACTCCTTTTTGTTTTTTTGTCTGAACAGGATTACTGGATTTTTAGATTACTAAGATTTCAAATTTTGTCTATCTAGTAATCTTATGAATCCTGATTCCGACTTTTACCGCTACAAACATTTACAAAAAAAAAGTGAGTTCATATACCCATTAATGGGTAATTTTTGAAAAAAATAAAACTAAAATATACCCATTAATGGGTATGTTGCATGTCAAATTAATTACTAATATTTGCGGCTCACATACAAAACAAAAAATAAAATTATGAAAGATGAAAACAACAAAATTGAAGAAATGGATTTGCTTCCAATTCCACTTCCACAAGCTATTGACTTTATTAAAAGATTCAAATCAGATACTGTTCATGCAATACCTACAGCATGGTTATTTGAAGATTATATTATACCATTACTTAGCATACCCGGATTTGAAGGAATAAGATTTTATACTGCTATAGATATTGAAAAATACTCAGCAAACAATGGAATTATTACCTTTATTATGGTACCAGTAATTAAAGATAACAACAATGTTTTAATAGAATTAGAAAACAAAGCATATGAGTTCTCAAAAATGTGTCCTAGAATTTGTAATAATGGAATACCAGGACCAATAATTTCAGATGCTAGTATAATGATTCCAAGATCTTACTTTTTTTCAAAAAGTTTTTTGGTAAGTAATTTCTCAATGCATAATCAAAGTAAAGGCTTTAGATTATATAGTGAAATAATAAATTCAAGATTAGAACTAAGAATGGTTCCTGTAGTAGATATTGCACCTAATTATGATGATTTACCTGCACCTAATTATACGGGAAATTATTTAGTTTGTGATGCAAACAATTTACAAAATTGTGATTTAACAAGTATTTTGTACAAAGCTCAATAAATAACAAATGGAAACAGCTCAAATACTAATAAGAATATCACAATTTAGCAGTATAATTCCTGTTATTATTGGGCTTTTTTTTTACAAAAAACTAAACAAGTCTTTTAAAAGGCTTGTTTGGTTTTTATTGTTTTTTGTGTTAATGGAATATACGTCAGATTGGCTTGCTAAAGAAATAGGAAATAATATGCCATTGTCACATATTTTTACTGTAATAGAATTTGGAATGTTAATTTCTGTTTTTATTGCCTATTTTAAAATACAACTAAAGTACTATTTTATGTTGTTTTTTATCTTTTTTTTTATAGCAATTATTGACGCCTTTTTATTAAAAAATATTGATACTTTTAGTAGTTTAGCCAAACCAATCGAAATTGTTATTTTTACTATTGCTGCTTTGTATTTTTATTATCAAAAATTGAATAATAATCAACATGTTGATTTATTTAAGCAACCTATGTTTTGGTTTAGCACTTCTATTTTGATTTATTTCTCCATCAATTTTTTTATGTTTTTGCTTGCAAAAACAATAATAAAAGAAGCAATAAATATTGGCTTTATAGATTATAATATTCATTCTATTACAAACACAATTGCTAACTTGTTATATGCAATGGCTTTCTTGAGTTTTAAATGGAAAACATCTTAATTTTTTATTATGCTGGAACACTTTTCTCGGTGTTATTGGTTGCATTTATTATTTATTATGTAATCCTTCATCAAAAAAAAGTGAACCAATATAATATGCAGTTAAAGCAACTTGAGTTAAATAAACAGCAAGCTTTGCTAATAGCTGTTACCGATGGAGAAGAAAAGGAATGCAAACGTTTGGCCGAAGAATTACAATATGGAATTGGAGCTAAACTTTCGGGGTTAAAACTGAAAATGATTCAAGAAGTAAATGTTGTAACTAATTATGATGATTTGCCTGCACCAACTTACACATTAAACTATCTTGTTTGTGATGCAAACAATTTACAAAATTGTGATTTGAATAGTAAATTTCACATAGCTCAATAAATAACAAATGGAAACATATCTAATACTAATAAGAATATCACAATTTAGCAGTATAATTCCTGTGATAATTGGGTTGTTTTTTTACAAAAAACTAAACAAGTCTTTTAAAAGTCTTGTTTGGTTTTTATTGTTTTTTGTGTTCATGGAGTATTTTGCATATTGGCTTGCAAAAGAATTAGGAAATAATATGCCATTGTCACATATTTTTACGGTAATAGAATTTGGAATGTTGATTTCTGTTTTTACTACCTATTTTAAAATACAAATGAAATATTATTATATATTGCTTTTTTTGATTGTGTTTATAGGCATTATCGATGCATTTGTCTTAAAAAAGTTAACTACTTTTGGCGGTTTAACAAACCTAATTGCAAGTATTTTTTTTACTATTGCTGCTTTGTATTTTTACTACAACAATATCAATCAAACTCAAAACATAGATTTGTATAAGCAGCCTATGTTTTGGTTTAGTACTTCCATATTGATTTACTTTTCAATCAACTTTTATAAGTATTTACGTTTAAGTACAGAATTGAAATTACCTATAAATACTTATTTTATTGATTATATTATTCATTCTATTACAAACACAATTGCTAACTTGTTATATGCAATGGCTTTCTTGAGTTTTAAATGGAAAACATCTTAATTTTTTATTATGCTGGAACACTTTTCTCGGTGTTATTGGTTGCATTTATTATTTATTATGTAATCCTTCATCAAAAAAAAGTGATCCAACATAATATGCAGTTAAAGCAACTAGAGTTGAATAAACAGCAAGCTTTGCTAATAGCTGTTACCGATGGGGAGGAAAAAGAACGCAAACGTTTGGCTGAAGAATTACATGATGGTATTGGAGCTAAACTTTCGGGGTTAAACATGAGTTTGGAATACCTTACCGAACAAAATATAACTGACCAAAATTTACTAAAAGATATAAGTTTAGGAATAAACGAAACCATTAATGAAATAAGAGAAATATCTCAAAATTTAAAGCCAAGTTCGTTGTTTTCAAAAGGCTTAAATTATACACTGTCGGAATATATATTTCACTTAAACAAAAAAGGCAATTGTGAATTTGATTTATACATTGAAGACATTGAAAAAGACATGAGCCAAGATATACAATTAATGTTGTATAGAATTATTTCGGAACTGTTAAATAATATAAATAAACATGCAGAAGCTAGCCAAGCTTCGATTCAAGTATTACTAACCGATGAAGGTGTTTTACAATTAATAGCTGAAGATAACGGTAAAGGTTTTGATACAGAAAATATAAAAGCAGGCATAGGAATTAGCAATATAGAAAGTAGAATAAAGGTGCACAAAGGCACGTTAAATCTCGATACTTCAAGCAAAGGAACAACCATTATTATAGAACTACCACTAGCTTAAAAACCATGAAAGAGTCAATTAATTTATACATAGCCGATGACCATCAAATAGTAATTGATGGATTGAGTTTATTGCTTAAAAGCGAAGAGCACATTAACATTGTAGGCATAGCTAATAATGGTCAAAAAGCGTATGATGATATTATTAGGTTAAAACCCGACATTGCTTTACTTGATTTGAGGATGCCCGAAAAAAGTGGCCTTGATGTATTAAAAGCGTTGTTGTTAAAATCAAACACAAGGGTAATTATTCTTTCTATGCAGTTAGAAAAAAGATTGTTAATAGATGCAATGAATTACAATGCCTATGCTTATTTACATAAAAACGTAGGTAAGCAGGAATTAATTGAAACCATTTATAAAGTAGCTTATGGAGAAAAAGTAATAAACAGCAATAAATTACTAATTGACAAAGGTGAAAAAACATTTTTATCACCTCGAGAAACAGATGTTTTAAAATTAATTTTAAACGGACAAACATCGGCAGAAATAGGGGAACAATTGGGCTTAAGTCCTTTTACTGTAGGAACTCACCGAAAAAATATTTTAAAAAAAACCAAAGCCAATAACATTACTAACTTAATGAAATGGGCCGTTGATAACCATATTATTGAAGATTTTTAGTGTAGGGTGATTGGTTAATAAGTTGATTGGTTGATAGGTTTTTATTTGTTACCGTTGGCTAAAGCCTACCGATAGCAATCGGGTGGACTAAATTATTTGGGTATTTGGTATAAACTTTAAATTGCCAAATTCATTGTTGCTAAAATTTCTTCTAATACATCTCGGTTATTACTCAAACGTGGTACTTTATGCTGACCACCTAGTTTTTGTTTATTTTTCAACCAATTGTTAAAAGTTCCTTTTGGTAAAGCATGAATTTTTGGTAATTGCATAGCCATATCTTTATAGCGTTTGGCTTCATAGTCACTATTATTTTCCTTTAAATTATTGTCTAAAAATACAGCAAACTCGGTTAAGTTTTCAGGCATTTTATCAAACTCTATAAGCCATTCATGTCCACCTTTTTGTGTTTCTGAAATATAAATAGGTGCAGCTGTATAATCAATTATATGTGCATTTAAATTTTTACAAGTTTTGCTAATAGCATTATCGGCATTTTCAATCATTAATTCTTCACCAAATGCATTAATAAAATGCTTGGTTCTACCGGTAATTTTAAAACGGTATGGTTTGGTAGATGTAAATTTAATAGTATCGCCAACTATATATCGCCAAAGCCCAGCGTTTGTAGAAATAACCAAAGCATAATTTTCGTTTTCTTTAACCTCAGCTATTGAAAAAGTTTTAGGGGTTTCTTTTCCATATTCGGTCATTGGCATAAATTCATAAAACACACCATAATCTAGCATCAAAAGCATATCGTCACGATTCATGTCATCTTGAATTCCAAAAAATCCTTCCGAAGCATTATAGGTTTCTAAATAATTAACTTGACTTGATTTGATTAATCGTTTAAATCTATCGCGATAAGGTGTAAAACTTACACCTCCATGAATATAAAGTTCCATGTTTGGCCAAATATCTGTTAAACAGTTTTTACCTGTTATTTCATATAGTTTTTCAATTAAAACAATGGTCCAAGTAGGTACACCCGAAATATTAGTTACGTCTTCCCCTAAAGTAGCTTGCGCCATTTTCTCCACTTTTTGGTCCCAATTACTCATTAAAGCAATGGCTAATTCTGGTGTTCGTAAATAGTGCGCCCAAAAAGGCATATTCTGCATCATTACAGCCGATAAATCGCCATAAAAACTTTCCTCATTTAGTTTATTTACATTATTACTTCCGCCAACTACCAATCCTTTTCCATCAAACAAATTACTATCTGGATTTTGAAGCAAATAAAACAATATAGCATCTTTACCACCTTGAAAATGGCATTCGTCAAGGCTTTCGTAGGTAATGGGAATAAACTTGCTTTTATCGCTAGTTGTGCCCGATGATTTGGCAAACCACCTAGTATCGCTAGGCCAAATTACATTTTGTTTGCCTTGCAATACTTGATCTATATAAGGCTTAAAACCATCGTAATTAGTTATTGGAACTTGTTTTTTAAAATCTTCAAAATTTCTTATTTTACTAAACTTTTTTTCTGTTCCAAAGTAAGTTAACTCGGCATAATTTATTAATTTAGTAAGCTGCTCTTCTTGCACTGCATGAGGGTTAAGCATCATTCTATCTATAAAAGGAACACGCTTTTTTAAATACCAACTTACCAATGAATTTACGATGGGCATGAAGCAAGTTTACTTAAAAAATTTAAAAAAAGAAAATAAAACTAAAATAAATTGATTAGACCTATACTTAAGCTTTTGTATAATGCCAACTACAAACTAGTTGAGTACAACAATACTTTAACTAAATAACATTGAATTACCAATTCGATAAAAAAACACGAACAAAAGCAATTTTTTTATTTTTTCAACTTGTTATATTTGAAAACTATTTTAAATAAATGACACCGAGAATTGAAACAATAAACGAAAAGAAATTAGTGGGAAATAGATTGACCATGAGTTTTGCTGACTATAAAATTGGGGAACTTTGGCGAACTTTTTTATCAAAAAGAAAGGAAATTACGAACAACCTATCAAACGATTTGATTTCATTGGTAGTTTACCCGCCAAATCATTTTGCAGACTTTAAGCCAACCAACCTATTTGAAAGATGGGCAACAGTAGAAGTTTCAGATTTTGAAAATGTGCCAACCGAAATGGAAACTTTTATTCTACCCAGCGGACTTTATGCGGTATTTAATTACAAAGGTTTAAATACCGATAATTCTATTTTTCAATACATTTTTGGAACTTGGTTGCCTGGTTCCAACTACCTTTTAGACAACAGACCTCATTTTGAAGTTTTAGGCGACAAATACAAAAACAACGACCCAAATTCTGAAGAAGAAATTTGGATTCCAATAATATTGAAGTAAGCATTCTAAAAGATAAAATACAGGTATTGAAACATAATGAGGCTATCTCGAAAGAACAGCCTTTTGATTTTTTTTAAACTATTGCTATCTATAAAATAAAAAACCACATAGATACATAGATTACATAGCTTTTGTTAAAGAAACCTAAATTATCATTCAATTATTCCATTAACGATGAGCGCAGGTGCAACAAGTCCAAATAATTTGGACAAGCTCAACGTCTGAAAATTTATCAAAATTGTTTTTTATTAACATTTGATATATTTGACAAAATGAATCAAAAATATATTTTAACTGGCGGAGCAAGTATTGGGAATGCAAATGCTACTTACCCCTTCGCTGATTTATTTGTTGACAAAGACGTTTTAAAAATTAATGCTTCAATTATTGGTAATTTGGTTTTTCAATCGAAGGATGTAATTTCAATAGATTCATATACTAATGGAATAAGAATAAACCACTGTGTTGAAAACTACAATTCTAAGATTATTTTTTGGACAACTAAAAATCCAGACATAGTAATTAACGAAATTGAAAAAACAGGTTTTTTAGACAATAAAAGTATTTCTGAAAATTATGATGTTTCGGTTATTTTAAGAAGACAAAAGGAAGGCTCATTTCCTATAAAAAAAACAGTTGCAATAATTTTCGGGATCATTTGGAATTTACTTTTCCTTTATGATTTTATTCCATTTTTTTTAAATCTAAATAATAAATCAGACAGACTCCCAATTGGAATAGGAATTACTTCAGCAGTTGGATTCCTTTTTGTATGTTCAATTTTAGCATTATTTTCCAAGCATTTTAGAAACATAATTTTGAAGGAAAGTCGTGATTTAAATGACATCAGAAAATTTACTTATTTAATTGCGTTAGTTAGTGGAATTATACTGGCAACGATAACAATTGTTAAAAATTTAATAGAATAGCAACCAATGTCTTCATTTGAAACGAAGGTATCTTGTATTTTAAAACCCACTAATTTCACTTCATTCTTGTAATCAAACAAATAAAAACTGACCTTTACCGCTTGAAAAAGAAAGTTGAAATTTTATCGCCTGCCAAAAATTTGGTACAAGGAATGGCAGCCATCAATGCTGGTGCAGATGCGGTTTATATAGGTGCTCCGCAATTTGGAGCAAGGTCAAATGCCACAAACTCGCTAGAAGATGTAGCAGAATTAGTAAAATATGCTCACCTTTTTAAGGCGCAAGTTTTTGTGGTGGTAAACACTATTTTGTACGACAATGAATTAGACGATTGCAAAAAAATGATTTACACTTTGTATGATATTGGTGTAGATGCGCTCATTGTTCAAGACATGGCCATTATGGAAATGGATTTGCCGCCAATAGTTATTCATGCAAGCACACAAGCCAATAACAGAAATCCAGATCATGTAAAGTTCCTAAAAGATGCAGGAATGAAACGTGTGGTTTTGGCCCGAGAGTTAAATTTAGATCAGATAAAGGACATTAGCACTGCTACCGATGTAGAATTAGAATTTTTTGTGTCGGGTGCGCTTTGTGTTTCGTTTAGTGGCAACTGTTACATGAGTGTGGCCAATGGCGAACGCAGTGCTAACAGAGGTTCGTGTGCGCAAAATTGCAGGTTGCCTTATAACTTAATAGATGGAACAGGAAAAACATTAATTGAAAACAGCCATTTACTTTCCATAAAAGATTTAGATTTAAGTGAACAATTGCCAAATTTAGTGGAAGCAGGAATTACTTCGTTTAAAATAGAAGGCCGATTGAAAGACATGGTTTATGTAAAGAATAACACCTCGTTTTTACGTAAAAAATTAGATGCTTTTTTAGAAAATAACGATACTTATCAAAAAGCTTCATCTGGCCGAACTCATTATAATTTTGAAGCCGAAATGGACAGAAGTTTTAACCGAGGTTACACTGATTATTTTGTAAATAAACGTACCGAAAAAATTGGTTCTTGGGAAAGTCCAAAATCGCAGGGACAGTTAATTGGCAAGGTTTTACAAGTAAAAGCAAATGGTTATATAATAGAAAATAGTGAGTTGTTAAACAATGGTGATGGACTGTTTTTTCTGAACGAAAACAATGAACCAGATGGCGCTCAAATAAATATTATTATCAACGATATTGTGGTTCCAAATACATTTAAACCACTGAAACCTGGAACTATTATTTACCGAAATTCGGATGCTAACTTTAACCGATTAGTAGAACGCGATGACAGTGCAATTAGGAAAATAGGTGTTACTTTAAAATTTACAGAAACCAGCAATGGCTTTCAGTTATTAGCCATAGATGAAGATGGACATGAAAGTGTATCAAGTTTTGAAACCAATAAAGAGTTAGCAAAAAACGAAGAATCAACGGTTCCAAATATCAAAAAGAACCTTTCAAAAACTGGGAATACACCTTTTATTGTTGATGATATAACAGTTGAATTTTCGGAAAATTGGTTTTTACCTATTTCAAAAATTAACGAAATTAGAAGATTGGTTTTGGAACAATTGATAGATGTGAGAATCAATGAATACCACAGAGAAGAGTTTCAAATTACAAAAACCGATCATCCTTATCCTGTTACTCAGCTTGATTTTACCTACAATGTTGCCAATAAATTAGCTAGGGCGTTTTATAAACGACATGGAGTTACAGAAATAGAAAAGGCTTTTGAATTACAATGGGATCCAGGCAAATCGAGAGTTATGACTACCAAGTATTGTGTAAAATATGAGTTAGGTAAATGCTGGAGATTTAACAAAGATACCATGGGCGAAAAGTTAGTAGAGCCACTAACTTTAAAGCATGGCGAAAACGAATACAAATTGAAATTTAACTGCAAGCCTTGTGAAATGGAAATTTGGGAAAAAGATGCAGAGTTAACTTTTGAAGAAGAAGAATAAACTATTTTATAAAAACTTTTTGAAAAGAATTTCCTAGTTCATTTTTTACTTGAAGTAAATAAATTCCACTCGAAATATTATTCAATATTATTTGATCTTTGTTTTGGTTAAATTGTTTTTCTAAAATAATTTCACCTAGCATATTTGTAATTTTTATTTCATTTATTTTAGCGCTACTTTCTAAAGTAAATTCACCATTATTTGGATTAGGATAAACGCTAAAAAAATTGTTTTCTAATTCAACCATTCCAACTGAATTTATATTCACACAAACTGATGTATCAGCACAACCATTTTGAGTAATTATTGCTGCATAATCACCGTTTTTTGTGGCAGTAAAAGTTTGATTGGTTTCACCAACAATTATTGATTTACCACTAGTACAATTTAACCATTGATATGTAGCACCAGCAAGGTTTGCGGTAAGTACAGTTTTGTTTTTTGAAATGCCATTATTTGGCAACGGTTTTACAGTAATGGTTATAGAATCTGTATTGGAACAACCATTAGAATCGGTACCAATAACTTGGAATTTTTTAGTGGCATTTGGAACAAATGCAATTCCGTTATTTACATTGTTATTCCATAAATAAGTTTTTGCACCAGCACCCAAAAGTGTAACAAAATTACCTGCACAAATATCACTGTTGTTAGCCGATGCTTTTACCTGTGGATTTGGATAAACTATGATGGTTTTTGAAACAGAATCTTTACAATTTAAATTACTACTTACTGTTAATTTTACTAAATAATTATTAGCTAAATTATAGGTTTTGTTTGCAATAAAAGTGGTATCAGTATCGCCATTTCCAAAACTCCAAATTCTGGTTAACGAGTCGCTATTTTGAGTAGAATCTGAAAAAATAAATTGATTTCCTGTTAAACATTGCGCAGCATTATTAATGGTAAAACCAGCAGATGGTTTTAAATTTACTGTAACAATTAAAGGAGTTCGTGTTTTGCTTGCATCGCAAGTACTATCTTGAATAAAATAGGTAGTTGTATTAAATAAATTTGGTGTTGTAAATAAGTTACCACTGCCTAAATAATTGCCGTTAACAGCTGCAATATACCATCTCAAAGTGCCAATTCCATTTGCAGTTAATAATGCAGAATTTCCGATACAAGCACTTGAATTTGTAACAGTAGGTGCAAGTGGTAAATTACAATTTGTATTGCACGAATAGTTATTTCTGTCAACATAATTAGAAAGCCCAAGTTGCCCATAATTGTTATTTCCAGTGGCACAAAATTGTGTTCTATCGGCTTTAATAGTTAAGCCATGCGATGCGCCAGCATCAATGTTTACATAATTGTTTTCGTTACCAATTTGAACAGGATTTCTTCTGTCAGCATTTATTCCATCGCCTAATTCACCATTTCCATTATAACCCCAACTCCAAAGTTTTCCATCGCCTTTGGTAGCTAATGTATTAAAACCACCAGTAGCTATATTTAGCCAATTACTATCGTTTCCTACTTGAGTAGGATAAAACCTGTGAATGGAATCGCCAACTCCCAATTGACCATTTAAATTATAGCCCCAAGCCCAAATTGTTCCATCATTTTTTAAACCAAAAGAAAAGAAATCGCCAACAGCAATATTTACCCAATTAATATCGTTACCAATTTGTTTTGGAAATCTTTGAATTAACAGAGAACTGTCGCCTAATTGTCCATAATAATTATTGCCCCAAGCCCATAAAGTTCCATCGGTTTTTAAACCAACCGAGTGCATTATTCCACCAGCAATATTTGTCCAATTATTTTCGGTTCCTACTTGAATAGGCGTTGTTTTAGTAACTGAAGTGCTATCGCCAATTTCACCATAACTATTGTCGCCAAAAGCCCAAAGCGTACCATTACTTTTTATGGCTAAATTATGAAATTCGCCTGCTGCAATTTTTACCCAATCATTGCTTTGTCCAACTTGAATAAAATCGGTTTGGTTAAAATAACTCCCAATGCCTATTTGCCCATATCCATTCAGTCCGCATGCCCAAATAGTTCCGTTCGATTTTAAAGCCAATGAATGATTTCCACCCAATGAAACACTGGTCCAATTGCTGTCGTTATTTATTCTAATTGGTTTGTTTTGTGTGGTAAAATCACCGAGTCCTAATTGACCATAGAAATTGTTTCCCCAACTCCATAAACTTCCATTCGATTTTATTCCAAATGAATGATTTCGGCCACCAATTACATGAAGCCAACTATTTTCGAAACTTATTTTAAAGGGAATGTTTCTTTGTAAATTAGTACCATCGCCAAGTTGTCCATACTGATTTCGGCCCCAGCTCCAAAGCGTTCCGTTGGCTTGTATTCCAAAACTATAAAACCTTCCTGAATGTATATTTGTCCAATTGCTGTCAGTGCCTATTTGAACAGGATAAATTTTATCAATAGTACTTCCGTTTCCTAATTGACCATATACATTATTTCCCCAAGAATATATCGTTCCATTAGATTTTAAAGCGATGCTATGCGATTCGCCAGCAGTAATATTTACCCAATTATTTGAAACTCCAATTTTAAAAGGAACAGACTTATTTATAAAAGTACTATCTCCTAATTGTCCAAAATCGTTTCGTCCCCAAGCCCATAAAGTACCATCGGTTTTTATGGCTAAAACATGGTTACTTCCACTAGCAATTGTTTGCCAATTATTTTGAAAATTAATTTGAATTGGAGCGTTTTTATTGATAAGCGTTCCGTCACCTAATTGTCCATAAGCATTATTTCCCCAAGCCCAAAGTGTACCATTACTTTTTAAACCTAAACTATAAAATCTTCCAATAGAAATATTGATCCATTTATTGTCTGTTCCTATTTGTGTTGGAGTGTTTTTATCAGTATTGGAATTATCGCCTAATTGACCATAAGCATTACTTCCCCAAGCCCAAAGCGTACCATTACTTTTTAGTGATAATGAGTGATCATCGCTAGCCGCAATGCTTATCCATTTTTCATCATTACCAATTTTAACTGGATTGTTTCTTTGAATAAAAGTGCCATCTCCAAGTTGTCCATTGTCGTTTCGTCCCCAAGCCCATAAAGTTCCATCGGCTTTTAAAGCCAATGTATGTCCACCGCCCGAAATTATATTTACCCAATTATTTGCAGTGCCAATTTTAACTGAAATTGAACGATTAGTTGTGGTTCCATCGCCAAGTTGTCCGTAGTTATTTAATCCAAATGCCCAAATAGCCCCACTTCTAATTTCGAAAGAGGAAGTAGCTACAAATCCAGCTCCTACGCGCTGATAGTTTGAATTAAAAGCACCATTTTTCCTTGTAATTTTTCGGTTTGCTTGCGCAAAAATATTTACAGAAAAAAATAAAATACAAGTAAAAAGTAAAAATATATAAAGTCTTTTCATTCGGTTATTATGGATAAATGCGGTTGTGATTTTAAATAAATAATACAAAACAAATTTGAAGGAAAAAGAGCCAATAAAAACTTTATTTTTTCTAAAAATTAACTAAAAAACTTTTTTGCATTTTATACTAAACGAATGTAATAATTAAACTTTCAAAACATATTTTATAAATTATTTATTTAAAAAAAATTGCATTTCTATAGTTAGTTAGAACATTTGACAATGAAATTAATAATTGTTGTTTACACTAAATATTTTATATGTTCGCAAACTTATAAACCACAAAAAACATGATATATTTAATTATTGCTGCCATTATTGTTTTAATAATATTTGCTAGTCTTCAAACTGTACAGCAAGGTACTGTTGCTGTTATTACCATTTTTGGTAAATACAAACGCATTATGCAACCAGGTTTAAACTTACGCATTCCAATTATTGAACAAGTTTATAAACGTATTTCTATTCAAAACCGCTCGGTAGAATTAGAGTTTCAAGCAGTAACTATTGACCAAGCCAATGTGTATTTTAAATCCATGTTACTGTTCAGTGTAATGGATCAAGATGATGAAACCATTCAACGAGTAGCGTTTAAATTTTTTAGTGAAAAAGATTTGATGCAAGCCTTAATTCGTACCATTGAAGGAAGTATTCGTGCGTTTGTGGCTTCTAAAAAACAAGCCGAAGTATTGGCTTCACGCAAGGAAATTGTTGACTTTGTGAAAGACCAAATTGACCATACACTTTCCACTTGGGGTTATCATTTACAAGATTTGCAAATCAATGACATTACTTTTGACCAAGCCATTATTGAAAGCATGAGCAAAGTAGTTGCTTCCAACAATTTAAAAGCGGCTGCCGAAAACGAAGGACAAGCATTGTTGATTACCAAAACCAAAGCTGCTGAAGCAGAAGGTAATGCCATAAAAATATCGGCTGAGGCCGAAAAACAAGCAGCTTTATTGCGTGGAGAAGGAGTAGCTTTATTCCGCCAAGCAGTAGCCAAAGGTATGTCGAATGCGGCCGAAGAAATGAAACAAGCCAACTTGGACACGAACGTAATTTTGTTTAGTATGTGGACCGAAGCAGTTAAAAACTTTGCTGAATACGGAAAAGGAAATGTTATTTTCTTAGATGGAAGTCCAAATGGAATGGAAACTACCATGAAACAAATTCAAGCCATGATGATTAAGAAGGACAACGAAACGAAATAATTTTAAAACACAATTTAAAGTAAAAAAGTTCAGTGAAATATTTCACTGAACTTTTTTATTTTAAACAATTAGAACAAACTAATTCTTTTGAATTTTATAACGCAAAGTCTCCTCATTTACATTTAAAATCAAGGTGTATAAACCAGCAGCCATATTGCTTAAATCAATTGAATTATTTGTAGATGACGCAACTGATGACGCATATTCTTTACCTGTAATATCTATTATTTTTATAAGTGAAATTTTTAGGGGCAGTAATGTTAATGATTCCATTTGTAGGGTTAGGATAAATCAATATATCTTTAGCATTTAAAGCCTGGTGAACTGAAGTTTCTTCACCAACATAACTTATGGCAATAGATTCGTTAGAAACGCATCCATAATAATTGGTAATTACAACATTTAATTCTGCAGATTTTGCACCATCCAATTGAACTTGAACAGCATTATTGATTTCGGGGTTTTGAATAATATTACCATTGTTTACCGACCATTGGTACCTGTAATTTGAATTATTGGGAAGTGAATAAGTAAAAACAGAATAAGGCTGAGTGAATGTTCTTGAGCCTAAAATATTCATAAATGGAATAGACGAAACTTCCACTAAAATTGAATCTCTTCTTTTGTAATTTCCATTTGATATATCAACCCAATAATAGTTAGTAGAATCTGGTTTAATAAACGTTGAAGCATTTGAATCGTTATTTGACCAACGATAAGTAGCATTTAAACATGCTTCATTTAGCTTTATGAACATTTCATTGCCTTTGCAAATAACAGTATCGTTTTGATCAAGTTGAGAGTATTTGTAGTCAATGATAGTTTGTGTTTTCGCAAAAAAATTATTCGCTGATTTTACATAAACATTTACCGTATCTGATCTTACCTCAATGGAGCTTGTAAGGTCAGCTTTTTCGCGGATATTGCTTGGAATTAACACGTTTTGTAAATTGCTTTTTACTTGAAGTGAATCTTCATTGCAATACGTCAATTGAGTTGGGTTCACCAAATTTATCAAATTGCTTGGTACAATTGAGCTTGTACCGTAATTAAAAGCTCTGTAATTATAAATATTTGGAACAAAAATTTCAAATAATTTGTTGTCTTTTTTATCAATTTCGGTAAAAGTTCTCACTGGTGAACCACCCCAACCAATAACCGTATTTCCATTTAAATTTCGTTGAACATTACCCATAAATTGGGTGTAAACGTCTGGTGAATTCCTGTATTGCCAAACCAATTCAGCGGTCATCAATTCTTCATTTAGTTTGTATTCCAAAGCACGTGAATATTTTATTACACCTGGGCGTAAGTTTCCATTATCAAATAAGGTAACGTTACCATTAGGCAATCTTCTGATATCGTGTTGGTACGTAAAACCAATAGTATCGCCAATAAATAAAAAATCATTGTTGCTTGAATTCAATCCAAATCGCCACATCAAATTGCCATTGTTTCTATCTATTTTTTCTATTTCATTTAAATGGCGCGAGCTTAATAACAAATTGGAATCATTATCAATTTCTACCGCATTTGAGTGAACATAATCAATATTATTTGATCGTAAATCAACGCCTTTGGCAGCGGTTATGGGTAAATAATCTAAAGTTTTCCATTCAAAAACCACATTATTATCCTTATCAATTTCTTGAATAATATTACCTAATACACTTGCATTTGTAGAACCACCAACTATACTATCAACCATGTTAACATTAACAAATTCATAAGCTAAAATGATGTAATTTCCGGTTTTTTTATCATACTGTATTTCATGATTATCGGTTGCATATCCATTGCCAGCCACAATTTGATTAGTTACGTTAAAATTTGTATCCATTAAAAAATAACATTTCAAATCGGTGTTATAAAAACTATAAGTGGTTTCATTTAGTTTTTTAAAATCTAACGCATAACCAGAAGTAAGTTTTTCATAAATAATTTCCCCATTGGTATTTAAAATTAAAAGTCTGTTTTGGTCATTTGGGTTAGTGGCAATGGTTGATATAAAGTAATAACCTGAAGTATTGCCATTATTAGCAAATACATTTACTGTGTTTTGATTCTTTATTCTATTTATTAATGCTGTTGAAGTATCAAAGTCTGTTACAGTATTTTTAGTGTGAATAAACTCAGGAAATTCATTCGAAATCCGAATGCTTTTTTGGCCATTATTATCATTTAGTGTTTTGAACCAAAAACTAAATCCATTGATTGAATTGTTGTTTAAGTATTTCAAATTATTATCAACTTGCACTTCCACTTGCGAATTATTGGAAAACGAAATTACAGGATTTAAAATGATGGTTTTTAAATCGGAAAGAAATACAATGTTGTAAGAAATAGGCGTATTATTATCTAATATTGTAATGCTCGATTTAATTGCTTCAGAATCCAGAACAATCACCTCTTTAAATCGCAGTAATATATTTGTACTGGCGCTGTTGTAAAAACTGTTATGTTTGGGGTTTGCATACACCACATCATCGCTAAATGCAGTTTGGGCATTACTATTTGTAACGATACTTAATACAGATAGTAATAAAATAATTCTTAAAAAATATCTTGGTTGCATAATAATATGTAGGTTGAAAAGTGAAGTTTTGGCGAAATTCGACATAAAACTCTTATTTTATTCTTAATTAAGTAGGCATAACTATTTAACCCAAAAATATTTGGACTATGTATTTGTTTTATAGTTTGATGGGTGCAAAATGAATTAAGTCATTGTTACTTAATTTTACAAAACAAATACAACTCAATCTGCAATGCATTTGATTATTCAAACTTTCAGTGTGTCTTCTTGGTTGTTGTTTTTTAAAAAAGAATTTGAAATTTTTAGTTCAAAAATACTTTCACTTCCTTTGTCCATTCATCTTCATATTTGTTTAAATAATTTTCGTGTGCGGCATTTGGAAAAGTAACCAGTTTTTTAGCACCTTTTAAATTCTCGAAAATTTGGTTCGTTTCGGTTATTGAAACCTTTTCGTCTTTCAATCCATAAAATAACAAGGTTGGACATTTTATGTTACTGGCATAATCACTTGGATTATGTTTAAAAGCATTGAATCCATTAATAGTTCCGCCCCAAAACACCAACAAATTTGCCATTGGAAAACTTGGAACATGCATGGTTTTAAATCGTGATTGTACAGTTTGTAACATGGTACCAAATGGACATTCAATGATGATTCCTTTTAATTGAAGTTGATAATCGTTTTGAGCTTTCATTATTGCGGCAGCACCTAAGGAAGTTCCAAAAAGATAAATGTTTTTTTCGCCTTTATTTACCAAATATTCATACGCAGTTTTTACCTGTTCGGCTTCATAAAATCCAATGGTGCATTGGTTTCCTTCCGATTTTCCTGCGCCCATAAAATCGACTAATAAAGTGTTGTAACCCAAATTTAAAAACACATTTGCTTTATCTAACATTTTAACTTTTTGACCACCATAACCATGAAAAAGTATAATTGTTCCCTTAGAACTATCTGTTTTCATCAACCAACAGTTGATGCTTTTGTTGCTTTTAAGTGTTATTTCTTCAAAAGGAATATTGGGATAAAAATTGCTCAATGGCCTTGGAATACTTACACCAAAAACCAAAGCTTTCATTTTTCCAGTAATAGATAATTCTTTAGGGTCTTTTGGTTTTTGAGTAATTGAATCATCAAAATGAGTGAATTTATAAGCATGAAAACATGCAATTATATTGATAAAAACAATAATTACTAATAGAAAATAGAGAAACCTTTTCAATTGTTTTGACATTATTTAACTCTCCAATCGTTTAACCAACATATACATATTCCCTTCTAAAGGTAAATATCCATATTCGTAACAAAACACATATGTTGCTCCTGCTTTGGTAGTATAAGTGTGGGTTTGATAGCTGAAATGAATTCCATTTTCTTGTAGTTTTCAAAAAATTACTTTTGTTTTTCCTTCTTCAATTAGATTTAAACTTTACAATATTCTTCGGTTTTTAAGCAATACAATATTAACTGTTTTCATAAACGTATTGGTATTACTTTTTAGTTTGTTTTATAAAAACTTCTGCAAGCATTGTTTCAAATTTTTTGCCAAATCGGAATTAAATAAATTCGCCAGTGTTAGCAAATATTTTTGGTTCCCTTTTATTTTTTGGATAGCGTAATTTTTTCAATATTATTGCTTCAAACAAATTTAAATATATGAAATGGTTAGGTAGAAGAGAAAGTAACAACGTAGAAGACAGAAGAAGTATGTCGGGTGGAAAAGTAGCTTTAGGAGGAGGAATTATTGGTATTATATTTTTAATTATTCAAACCTATATGAGTGGCGACCCAACTCAATTAATTAACGCAGTTACCCAAAATAATTCTTCAAATAATAATGAGCAACCAACTACTGCTGCCGATGATGAAATGGCAAAATATGTAAGTGTAGTTTTGGCCGATAATGAAGATGTTTGGAATGCTATTTTTACCGATATGAATAGCCAATATGAAGAACCAAAATTAGTATTGTTTAGAGGTTCGGTAGAAACAGCTTGTGGTGGCGCAAGTGCTGCATCTGGTCCGTTTTATTGCCCTGCCGACAAAAAAGTGTATATGGATTTAGGATTTTTTGAAGAACTAAAAAACAGATTTGGTGCTAAGGGTGGCGATTTTGCTGTGGCTTATGTAATAGCGCATGAAGTTGGTCACCATGTTCAAAACTTAATGGGAACTTCGGGAAAAGTACAGGAGCGTAAAAGTGAATTAAGTGAAAAAGAAGGCAACAAACTTTCGGTGGCATTAGAACTACAAGCCGATTTTTATGCAGGAATTTGGGCGCATTATAATCAAAAAACCAAAAATGTATTGGAAGAAGGAGATATAGAAGAGGCTTTAAGTGCTGCCAATGCTGTTGGCGATGATCATTTGCAAAAACAAGCACAAGGTCATATTACGTTAGATGCTTTTACACATGGAACTTCCGAACAACGTATGTATTGGTTTAAGCGTGGTTACGAAAGTGGCGATTTAGCAAAAGGAAATACTTTTAAAGAATTGAAACAATAAAATGAATTTGATTCGTAAAAAGTATAGATACCAATTTTTTTTTGTTTAGCAAACCAATAAAATTGATATTTTTTGTGTTTATAAAACTGTTTAAAAAAAGAAATTTGTAAAAAGCAACATTGATTATAAAAAAACAATCTAAAACAGAAAACAACTTAAACAAAACTTTTCATTGATATGCATGTAACGTTACTGAAAATATTTAACAATATAGTTCCTTTAAAAACAGAGGAAGAAGAATTGATAAAAAACTCTTTTAAACCTTTTAAATTGGCTAAAGGAGATTATTTTTTAAAGTATGGTGAAATCAATAAATACATTGGTTTTATCAATAAAGGTTTGGTAAGGTATTTTATTCATAAAAACGATGATGAAGCCACTTTTGAGTTTACAAAAGAAGGTGATTTTATAGCCGATTATCAAAGTTTTAGTCAAAAGAAACCAAGCATTCAAAACATTCAAGCCATAGAAGATTGTGAATTATTAGTGATTGATTTCAATGCAACGCAAGATATTTTTACCAATACCCAATTTGGAAACCTAATAGGCAGAATAATTATTGAGCATCGTTTTGATGTAATGGTCAATCAACTTTTATCTATTTACATGCAAAATCAGGAGGAACGATACAAACATTTTGTGGCTAATTATTCCGAGCTTAACCAAAGAATTCCTCAGTATTTAATTGCTTCTTATGTTGGCATTCAACCACAGTCTTTGAGTAGAATAAGAAAAAGATTTGCTGGAAAAACTTCTTAACCCAGGTTCATCAATATTTATTTTTTTTCATTTTATGTTTGCGCAACAAATGAAGTTCATGATTTGCTAAACTCAAAAGCAATAATGATACATAAATTTTAAAACATAAATAATGAAAAAAATGAAAAAAAGAATTCAAAAAATGGCCAGCAGCAACTTGTTATTAGTTGCATTTTTATTATTACTAAATCTTCAATGTAACGCACAGGAAGCACCAAAAGATTTAAAAGGTAACTGGGAAACGGAAAGCACAAATATTACTATTAGAACCAAAATTAGGTGGATGAAATATAGTTTCACGCCTGCAAAAATTGAGTTGAATTTAAAAATTGATGCGAACAATTCAGTGAGTGGAACCATTGGTGAAGCAAAATTCAGTAACGCAACTATTTTAAAAAACAAAGGCAATCCATCTATTACTGGAATTGCTTACATAATACAATGCGGATTAGTTGGAAAAATTTGTAAAGAAGACACCTCTGGTTCAAAAAATATAGAATTATGGATAAAACCTACCAATATAAAAGGCATTATGTCGGCTGAAATCCGTTTAATAGTAGGTTGGGACACTTTTCCAATGGGTGAAGCTGTTTTTTATCTAAGGTAAAAAAGCAACTTTGTTTGCTTAAAAATTGACTAAACAATCAAATCTAAACAGCTACTTAAGAAAACAAGTATCTACAAGCTCTATTTCGATAAAAAATTTAGCTTGTAGATACCTAAAAAGAAAAGAGATTTAGTAAAACAAATTGATAAATAAATGAGTAATAAATTTTACATTTATATGAGTGAATAAAATGAATAATCACAATATTTTTGCATAATGATTTTTACTTTTTCTGCTAAAAAATTTCCATATAACGATAAAATAATTTGGCTTGCATTTTATCCAATAGTAGCCATTTCATTCATTTTTTTTGCAAACGACAACCCTTTTTTTATATTGATAAGGTTGCCAACATTTTTAACTGACTTGTTATTTGCAATAATTGTAACTTTTTCAATTGGTTTTTATTTAAAATGGCTCACACTGCACTTTGATAATCTATTGCCTTGGCATAAAAACTTTAAAAAAAGATTGATTAAACAGCAATAGCGTCCTAAACGTTTAAAAAAAAGAGAAAGAATTTAAGTATCTCAAATTA
>JBMOGB010000030.1:0-25358 GCA_049318585.1 Bacteroidia bacterium
TTCCAAAACCCAATTGGTATGTTCAAACACAAATTTGTTTTCAAACCGAATTACAGTTATTCCATGGCTATTTAAAAACTGTGTTCTAATCAAATCATTTACTAGTCCTTCGGGAGTAAAATGTCCTTGCCCATCAAGCTCAATGCATAGTTTTTCTGATGGACAATAAAAGTCTAAAATATAATAACCAACACTGTGTTGTCGTCTAAATTTCTTCCCGTCTAACTTTGAGTTTTTTAGTAAATTCCACATAAAAGCTTCAGCTGGAGTAAGGTTTTTTCTTAAATGCTTCCTATTTGTTTCTAATATTTTTAAATTATTTAGATGATATTCCATACTTTTTCCCAACTACAAGCAAAACAATATCCCTACAAACAACATTTCTAAATCGGTATCGGTGGTTTGATTTTGGTACGATGCTAGGTTTCCAAAACTATCAAATTGTATTGTATTTGGGTCAACAACGTTCAATATATTTCCATAGTTTTTTTGGTACTTAAATTCTATTTTCAGTCCATCTGAAATCTTAATTTTTATACCGCCACCAATTCCATATATTTGAGTTACATTGGCTTCTAAGTTTTTTGTATCGGTTTTCGATTGATTATTTGCATCTAAATAATTTATGTTTTGCCTGGTATAAAAAAATCTTCCACCCCAATAGGCTGTTCCAAAAAAAGTTATTGGCCAGCTTGGACCTAACTCTAAATCTAGGTAAGGATACCAACCATAAGCATTGCTATTTATAGCTACATTTACATTATTTGATTGTGTAATTTTTTTACCACCAAAGTATAAATAATCAAAACCTAGGCCTGTATATAGTGAAATAGGCATGTTCTTGTTTAATAAATTTCCGCCTATTTTAAAACCAAAACCTATTCCATTTTCAAGTACTTTAGAATAATTTGCACTGTTTCCATAATTCAAATATGCTCCTAACTGTACTTTGTTTTCACTTTGGTTTTCAAATGGATTATCGGAGGGTTGTTTTTGAACTTGGTTGTTTTGAATGGTATCTTTATTTGGGTTTTTATTTATTTTACCTGCATTGGTATTAGGGTTTCGCTGTGCAAAACCATGGCTAATTAAAACCAAACAATATAAAAATGTAATTATTAGCTTTTTCATGGTAATTCAAATGTGTTTTTAAGCTGCAATTTCAAAAAAAGTGCCAGTTTTTTCTTCAGAATCATTCACAAATCTAAAATCATTTTTCGTTTCAGCTATTGTTTTTTCATTTTCACTCCAATAAACTGTTGTTTTAAATACATGCGTTTCACTAAAAATATCAAAAACATCATTTTTGCTGTATAATTAAATCACAAAAAAATGAAAACAACAATTAACTATTTTATTATTTTATTATTATTTGGTTTTTCTATTGCCAAGGCACAAGAAACCACACAAACTGTTAGAGGAAAAGCCTCAGACAAAGATACCAAACAGCCTTTAATTGGTGCAACTGTTTCGGTAGTTAACGAAACAAAAAAACTAATTTCAAGCACCGATGCCAACGGAAGTTTCAAAATTGGTAATGTGCCTTTGGGTCGTCAAACTTTAAAAATATCCTATATTGGTTACGAACCATTAACCATTCCCGACATTATGGTAACGGCAGGAAAAGAAATAGTTTTGGAACTAAATTTAACCGAAGCGTTAACCAAAATGAACGATGTGGTTATTACTTACGACAGAAAGAAAGACCGCACAGTTACTAACAATGAAATGGCTACAGTAAGCTCTCGTTCATTTAACCCAGACGACACCAAAAAATTTGCTGGTGCCTTTGGCGATCCTAGTAGAATGGCTGCAAATTTTGCAGGTGTAATAGCAGGTAACGATAGTAGAAATGACATTGTGGTTCGTGGTAATTCACCAAATTCTATGCTTTGGCAATTAGAAGGTGTAAACATTCCTAACCCAAACCATTTTGGAAGTAATTTTGGAACGGGTGGTCCGGTAAGTATGCTTAATGCAAATAATATAGGTAAGTCCGACTTTTTTACAAGTGCTTTTCCTGCCCAATATGGTAATGCCAATGGTGGTGTTTTTGATTTAGTTTTACGAGAAGGAAATAACGAAAAACGCGAGTTTGTGGGTCAAATTGGTTTCAATGGTTTTGAATTGGGAGCTGAAGGTCCGTTTAGCAAAAAATCGAAGGCATCGTATATTTTTAACTACCGTTATTCTACCTTAGGATTGTTAAAAGATTTTGGGGTAAATGCAGGAACTGGAGCGGCTACTCCTTTGTATCAAGATATAAATTTTAAAGTAACTATTCCTACAAAAGGCAAAGGAAAAATTACAGCATTTGGTATGGGTGGAATTAGCTCTATTGATTTATTGGCTAAAGATGTGGATACCGCAGGTGTTGATTTTTATGGTAATGTAAATCAAAACCAATTGCCAAAGTACAGTAAGGCAATAGTTGGTGCTGCTTACGAAAAAAGTTTAAGTACCAAAACTTGGGCTAAATTTACCTTGGCTTTAAGCCATAGTAATGATAGCTACTCGGCCGATAGTATAAATTTACCAAGCGAAAAAACTTGGATTCAATCTAAAGGTGATTTTATTGACAATAAATACTCGGCAGTATTTAATTTAACTCATAAGTTTAATGCTAAGAACACGCTAAATGCAGGCTTTACCAACGATTACACCACTTTTGATTATACCAATAAAGATTATTACTACCAAGGAACTATTGATACTACTAGGGTAAAACAAACTGGAAACGTAAACTTAACCCAAGCTTATGCGCAATGGAAACATAGATTTAATGCACGTGTTACATTGAATGTAGGATTACATAGCCAATATTTTGATGTAAACCAAAAAGCAGTTATTGAACCAAGATTAGGTTTAAGATTTGCGTTAACTGAAAAATCGAGTTTGAATTTTGGATACGGATTACACCACCAAAATTTACCTATTTACAACTTATTTGTTAAGGACATAAACGGTAACGAAAACAATAAAAAACTAGATTTTTCAAGAGCCAATCACTTGGTGTTAGGATTTGAAAGCCTATTAAGCAGCAAGCTAAAATTTAAAGCCGAAGCCTATTACCAATACCTAGATAAAGTTCCAGTAAATACTTTTGCATCTACTTTTTCTGCCTTAAACATTGGTGCTGCATTTGCTCCTAGTAACGAAAGTATCCTTACTAATAATGGTACAGGAGTAAACTATGGAATAGAAATAACATTGGAAAGATTTTTTAGCAAAGGTTTTTATATGTTAGCCACTGGTTCATTGTTTGAAAGTAAGTACAAAGGCAGCGATGGAGTAGAGCGCAATACTGCATTTAATACCAACTATGCAGCTAATTTATTGGCTGGTAAAGAATTTTCGTTAGGCAAATCAGGACATGTATTGTATGCAAATATTAAATTAACCACCATTGGAGGTAAATACATAACCCCTATTGATTTTGCAGCATCGCAGGCTAAAGGCGAAGCAGTTTATAACGATAATAAAGCATTTTCGGAAAAACAAATTGCTTATTTTAGAACAGATTTGAAAATTGGTTGGAGGAAAGATTATAAGAAAAGTTCAATGGAATTTGCCCTTGATTTGCAAAACGTAACCAATAATAAAAACATTTTTAGCCAAGGTTATAACAGAACAAAAAATACCATTTCAACAGAGTATCAACAAGGATTTTTCCCTGTTCCAATGTTTAGATACACGTTTTAATTGGTTTGTTGGTTAATAAGTTAATTGGTTGAATTGTTGAATGAATTTGTTAAAGTTTAAAATTTTAACTGAGATTATGATAAACATTTCAATTGATTTATCTTAAGCATTCATTACCGATGGATTTAGCCAACGGAAGCTTTAGCCAACAGAAAACAAAAAACAATTATTGCTGTTGGCTTTAGCCAATGGCAATAATTGTAAATACTTGGAAATTATTCAATAAATTGC
The DNA here is from genome assembly GCA_049318585.1 of Bacteroidia bacterium. Lineage (GTDB taxonomy): Bacteria > Bacteroidota > Bacteroidia > UKL13-3 > UKL13-3 > JAAFJM01. The sequence continues at coordinate 3,934 of JBMOGB010000030.1, forward strand.
ACCTTATTTTAAATAAAAATGGCTTTATCAGCAGAGGTATATAAAAAGTTTTTTAGTAAAAAAGACATCTTAATTAGACATCTAATTATTGGATTTATTGCAATAATATTTGGCTATTTATCATACTTGAGTGCACCAAAAGATATAGCTTATACATTCCTCAGATCATACATTTCTAACTTTATTTATATAGCTCTAATTTGGAATGGAAATATATTGTTAATGGGACTAGTAGACAAACTTTACGATATAAATACTGAGTTTACTAAAAAACTTTTATTATCAATTGTTGTAGCGTTATTCCTGCCAATTTTTATGCACTATACTTACAGTTTTTGGTTTTTTCCAATGGTAAATGGGTTCAGTTGTAATTTAAATTCAAAGGAAAATTTTACTTATTTAATTGTTTCGGTTGTAACTACTTTATTGGTAAATAGTGTGTATATTTCGATTGAATTGTTTAACCATTGGCGAAAAACTTTAACCGAAAAAGAAGAATTTAAACGTACTAGTTTAAGTGCAGAATTTGAAGCTTTAAAGAATCAAGTAAATCCACATTTTTTGTTTAACTCATTAAATACTTTAAGCAGCTTAATAGACGAAAACCCTAAACAAGCCAACGAATTTGTTCAAAAACTGGCCAGTGTTTATAGGTATGTACTTACTCACCGAGATAAAGAAACAGTTATGTTGTATGAGGAAATAGATTTTATAGAATCATACATTTTTTTAAATCAAATACGTTTTGGAGTCAATCTTAACTCAATAATTGATGTAAATACTAATTGTTTAAATAAACAAATACCTACTCTAACCGTTCAAATGCTAATAGAAAATGCCATTAAACACAATATAATTTCGGCCCAAAAACCATTACATATTAGCATTACTTGTAACCATGAATATTTAACAGTAAAAAATAATTTACAACCAAAATTAACAACTTCGGAAAGCAATGGAATTGGGCTAAATAACATTATAGAACGCTATAAATATTTAACGGAAAAGGAAGTAATTATAAATAAAACTGAAAACAAGTTTGAAGTAAGTGTTCCATTATTATAAAACTAATAAAATGAAAATAATAATTATAGAAGACGAAGCACCAGCTTTAAACAGAATAAAAAAAATGGTACTGGAACTACAACCCAATGCTACTATTTTAGCCACTGCCGACAGCATTGAAAGTGCAGTTATTGCAATAAATGACAATCCAGAAACCGAATTGTTGTTAATGGATATAGAGCTTGCCGATGGGCAAAGTTTTGAAATATTTAACCGAATAAATATAAATTGTCCTGTTGTATTTACTACCGCTTACGATGAATTTGCACTCAAAGCTTTTAAAGTAAATAGTATAGATTATTTGCTTAAACCCATAGAAAAAGAAGAGTTGAAATTAGCTTTGGAAAAGTTTAAAACTATTTATCAAAACAATTCCAATACCGATAGCTTAAAGCTAATGTTGGAGCAAATAAACTTAAACAAAAACACCAAAAAAGAAAGGTTTTTGGTAAAGTTAGGTGATAGGCTTATTTCAGTTTCAACTAACGACATTGCATATTTTAACTCAAAAGATAAATTGACATTTTTAGTTACCAAAAACAGTAATAAATATGTAGTTGATTATACCTTAGACGAACTCAATTTGATATTGGATTCTAAAAACTTTTTTCATTTAAATAGGCAATTTATTGCAGCCTTTAGCAGCATAATAAACATACATACATACTTTAACGGAAAGCTAAAAATTCAACTTTTTCCTACAGTAGATGAGGAGGTAATAGTAAGTAGAGAAAAAGCCAATGAATTAAAAAACTGGTTAAGTGCTTAATTTTTTTTTGTTTGTTGAAAACAAATAATTATTTTGCTAGTCAAAACAATTCTTGTTTTGATAAAATTTCAGTTTATAATTAGAAAATAAAACGATCAAAATGTCTTTAAGTTTAAAAAATAATTACAATTCGAAAGTTTCTGATGCATTATTTAATGATTCACCAATTTCAATTTTTATTTTAAATAATGAGGGCGCAGTAAAAAGTGCTAATAACAGTGCTGTCAAATTGTTAAAAAGCACTATTATTGATATTCAATCGAAAACAATTTTTGAATTATTTCCAGAAATTAATTTGATATTTCCAAAAGCGTGGTGGCAAAAATTATATTATTCAAACAATAAAGAATTATCAACTCAAATTATAAACGAAAAAAATGAGGCCATTCCTGTAAAAATTGAAGTAATGCTAAACGTTGATTTTGATGTGCATTTAGTATATGTTACTGTAGTAACTGAACCAATTTACAAAAAAAATAGTTTACTTAAATCGGAAGATAAATTAGCAGCATTTTTTGATAGTAGTAATGATTTAATATCAATAATAAGTCCTCAGAAAACCATTTTATCGTTTAATAAATTATTTGAACATTATGTTAAAGTTGTATTCGATTTACAAGTAACAGAAGGTGATGATATCATAGATTTTATTGTAAATGAAAACAGGAATGGTTTTATTGAAAACTTTGAAAAAGCTTTAAAAGGTTTGGAAGTAAACTTTGAAAAAGAAGTTTTTTACAATGAATTAGCCATTTGGTGGCATATAACTTATATGCCTATTAGAAATTCAAATGGTGAAGTTTTAGCTGTTGCATTTGTGCTTAAAAACATAGATGATAGAAAAATAGCAGAAGAGGCATTGATTAGAAGTGAAGAAAAATATAAATTAGTAGTAGCAGGTTTAAATGAAGGCTGGTGGGATTGGGATTTAACAAATAATCTTGTTTTTTACTCACCTAAGTGGTGGAATAATATTGGTTATGAAAACAATGAATTGGTAAACATTCCTAATTATTGGGAAAAAATAATTCATCCAAACGATAAAGAAAGGGTACAAAGTGCTTTTCAAAAAGCGCTATTATCAAATAAAAAAACATACGAAATAGAGTATAGAGCCAAACATAAAGATGGTCATTTTGTACCAATGTTTTCAAGAGGTTATTTTTTAAGAAATGAGTTAGGTAAAGCCATTCGTGTTTCTGGTTCCGATATGGATTTAACGGAAAGAAAACATTCGGAAAATTTATTACTTGAAAACCAACGAAAGTTACACATAGCTCAAAATTTAGCTTTTTTAGGTAACTATGAAATAAACACAATTGACTTTAAGTTTCAAGCCTCACAAACTACTTACGATATTTTAGGAATAGATGAAAACTTTATACAATCGGTAGATGATTTTAAAAGATTGATTCATTTTGAAGATTTAGATAAAGTGCAATATTATTTCCAGAAAAACGAATCAGATAATGCTATTTATACTTGTGAATTTAGAATAATAAATAATAAAACAGGTGAAATAAGATGGATTTCAGATTTTTCAAATATTGAATTCAATGAGAATAAAATAGCAACAAGAGTAATTGGAGCCATACAAGATATAACTGCACGTAAAAATATAGAATTTGATATACAAAAAAATGAAACAAAATATAGGAGCTTAATTGAAAATATGGATTTAGGTATTTTGGAAGTTGATAATTTTGAAATAATAACTAAAGTATATCCTAAATTTTGTGAACTTGTTGGTTATTCTGAAAGTGAATTATTAGGAAAAAATGCGTTAGAAGTGTTTTTGCCTGTTAATAAACACAATGAATTTGTATCTGTCAAAGAAGTAAGAAAAAAAGGTATTTCAAGCGCATACGAAATACAAATTATGCATAAAAATGGTGAGCCAATTGATGTAATTATTAGTGGAACTCCATTGTTTGACAAAGACGGAAAAGTATATGGTTCCATTGGTATTCACTACAATATTACTGAACGTAAAAGAAATGAATCCGATTTAAAAAAATCATTTGATTTAGTAACGGAACAAAATAAAAGACTTTTGAATTTTTCGTATATAGTTTCACATAATTTAAGGTCTCATTCTAGTAATATTACTTCTTTGCTAAACATTCTAAATACTACTGAATCTGAAATAGAAAAAGATGAAATTATTAGTCATTTAAATTCGGTTTCCAGTTTATTAAATGAAACCCTTAATAATTTAAATGAAGTAGTTTCCATTCAAAACAATATAGACGTAGTTATTGAGCCAATACAAGTTAACAGACAAGTAAGTAAAATATTGGTTTTATTAAATAGTCAAATTGAACTGAGAAATATTCAAATTTTTAACGAAATAAGGGATGATCTTTTTATAAACTTTAACCCTTCATACTTTGAAAGTATTGTCTATAATTTAATTTCAAATTCAGTAAAATACAGCAATTTAAAAACTCAATCTTTTGTTAAAATATGTAGTTTTATACTTGACAATAAAATTGGTTTGTCAATTGAAGACAATGGAATTGGAATAGATTTAAATAAAAACGGTGAAAAGCTTTTTGGTATGTATAAAACATTTAATGGTAACAATGATGCACGTGGAATTGGGCTGTTTATTACCAAAGATCAAATAGAAACTTTAGGTGGAAAAATAGAAGTTATTAGCGAGTTAGGTATTGGTACAACTTTTAAAATTCTTTTCAAATAAGTTATTCTAAATTTAGCAATTCTTTTTTTACTAAATCAAAATTATTCCAAGGAATAAAATGATTGACATCTTTTAAAATGATTGTTTTTAAAGTATCTACTGAAGTAAATTGTTCCTGTATAAATTTCAAATTTCCAAATGATACTAATTGATCTTTTGTTCCATGTATTACAATGGTTTTGCATTTTATATTCGTCAGTTTTTTTTCTAAAATATTCAAATCATTCTTTAACCACCACAGCTCGTGATTGCTTGAATTTAAAGCACCTGGAACCAATGATTCTAAAGGGTTGTTTATAAATAACTTTCTCCATTTTTCTGGTTTTTCTAGCTTTAAACTTATTGCACCCGCTATAATAATAATCCCATTTATTTTCTGGTTTTCACTTGCCATATTTGCCACTAATGGTCCTCCATAAGAATGACCAATAACGTAAATGTTTTTTTTGTTATCAATTGAATTGATAAATTTATTCAGCACATTCGTTTGTGTTTGTAAGTTTTGTGGTTCGTTAAAATTACTGTATCCAAAACCTGGCCTATCAACACTAATTAACCTATACTTTTTAATTAAATTACTATCTGATAAAAAGTTTTCATAAGCACTCCATGAACCTGGCGAACCATGAATAAAAAAGATAGTAGAAGCAGTATCGTTACCAGTTTTAGCAAAATGAATTTTTAAGTCATCAAGTATAAAATCATTAAACCTTAAGTTTATTCCAAGCTTGTTATATTGACCAATTGCATCTTTATCATTTGTACGCATTCTTAAACAACTTTGGGCAAAAAGTAAATAAACCAAGAAAAAAGTTATGCTAAATATTTTCCATTTTTTCATTGTTCAATTGTAGGAATATTTTTTGATTATTAAATCAGTTATTCTGTTAAACCCGTTTTATAAACTTCCAAACATCTTTTTCGTGCAAATTCATGCACCACAATTGGTTTTGGATAGCTGCTGCTTAATATTTCAGGAACCCATTTTTTAATATATTCTCCTTTTTTATCAAACTTTTCTGTTTGTAAAGTTGGGTTAAAAACTCTAAAGTATGGAGCAGCATCGGTGCCACTTCCAGCTGCCCATTGCCAACCACCATTGTTTGCACTTAAATCAAAATCCAATAACTTTTCGGCAAAATATGCTTCTCCCCAACGCCAATCAATTAACAAATGTTTGGTTAAAAAACTTGCTACTATCATGCGCACCCTGTTGTGCATAAATCCAGTTTCGTTTAACTCACGCATACCTGCATCTACTATTGGGTAACCAGTTTTTCCTTCACACCAATTAGCAAAATCTGTTTCATTATTTATCCAATTTATTTTATTGTACATTGGCCTAAAAGCACCATCGGCTACATGAGGAAAGTGATATAAAATCATCATATAAAAATCTCTCCAAATCAACTCATTTAAAAACACTTCACTAATATCTTTACATTTCCTTGCTTTTTCTCTTATGCTAATGGTTCCAAACCTAAAATGTATTCCAAGCTTGCTAGTTCCAGCAATGGCAGGAAAATTTCTTTGTTCCGAATAGTTTTTTATAATAGCTAAAGTAGTTTGTTTTGAAGGATAATTCACATTTACTTTTTCAAACCCCATTTCATTTAAATTCACCAATAATTGAGGTGTTTCTATTTTCAAAAAATGATCAAAACACTTTTCTGTTGGGTATGCTTTTAAGTAAAAATCATTCAGTTTTGCTTTCCATTTTTTGGAGTATGGAGTAAAAACAGTGTATGGTTTTCCGTCATCTTTTGTTACTTCGTTTTTCTCAAAAACACACTGGTCTTTAAAGCTTAAATACTCAATACTTAAATTGCTTAAAAACTGTTTTATTGTTGTATCTCTTTCTATAGCAGCAGGTTCATAATCGTGGTTAGTAAAAACTTTTTTTATGTTGAACTTTTCAAGTAAACTTTTCCAAACATCATTTACATGTCCATATTCTACCCACAAATCTGTTCCTAGTTTTTGATATTCAAGTTTTAAATTTACTATTTGTTCGTATATAAAATTTACTCTTTTATCGCTTTTATCAGCTAATTTTTCTAAAATATTTTTATCGAAAATAAAAATTGGTACTACTGGCAAACCACTTTTTAAAGCGTGATACAAACCAGCATTATCAATAGTTCTTAAATCTCTTCTGTGCCAAAAAATGGCAATTTCTTCACCTTTCAATATGTTTTACTTTTTAGTTTTATAAATATTCTTCAATGCTTCTTTTACTTCATCAAATTCAAATTTGAAACCCGCTTTTTCTATTTTTTCAGATGAAATATTTTGACTCATTAATATAACAGCTGCCATTTCACCAAAAGCAATTTCTAATAAAAATTCAGGAATATTGGGTAAGAAATATGGTCGGTTCAATGCTTTTGCAATTTGTTTAGTTATTTCGATATTAGTAACTGGATTTGGGGCAACTGCATTGTAAACACCTTCCATATTTTCATTTTTTGAAGCATATAAAAACATTTTAGCTAAATCAGTAATATGAATCCAACTTGTAATCATTTTTCCATTACCTAAAGCAGCAGCAAAACCATATTTTGCAGGAGCAGATACACTTTTTAAATACCCTCCATCTTTACTTAATACAATACCAATTCTTAGTTTTACAACACGTATTCCAATGTTTTCAAATTTGGTAACTGCCATTTCCCATTTGTTGGTCAAATCGGCTAAAAAATCATTTCCAATTTTGCTTTCTTCATTTAGTAATTCATCTGCTTCATTCTTATAAATTCCTATAGCCGATGCAGAAATTATTACTTTAGGTTTTATATTTAAATGTTTTACCCCATCGTATAATAATTGCGTTGATTTTATTCTGCTTTCAATTAATTCCTTTTTTCGTTCAATGGTCCATTTTTTATCAGCTACTCCAGCGCCTGCCAAATGAATCATTACATCTACATTTTGAAAACAGGCAGAATCTATTTGGTTTTTGTAAATATTCCAATTATAACAATTTACATCTTTATTTTCTTTTTTTGAACTAGTTAACCAATTAATTTGCTCACTGTTTTTTAAAAGCAATTTAGTTATTTCGCTACCTACTAGACCACTACCACCTGTAATTAGATATTTCATAATTTATTTTATATAATTGAAAACATTCATACATGCTTTATGTTTAAGAAATGTAATAATAAAATAATTAGCATCATTTGGCAACGTTTTCTATAAAAGATATTGAATCATTAACTGGTATAAAAAGCCATACATTAAGGATTTGGGAACAACGTTTTGGTTTTTTAAAACCAAAACGAACTGATACCAATATTAGGTATTATGATGATGAAGATTTAAAGTTACTTTTAAATATTAGTATTTTAAATAATCACAATATAAAAATTTCTGAAATCGCTAAAATGTCAACTAGCGATATGTCAAATTCTATTATTAAATTAACTAATAAATCAAGTAAATTTACCAATCAAATAAAAGATTTAATATCACCAATGATGTCGTTTGACGAATTGGGATTTCACAACAAACTTAACGAATTAATCAATGATATTGGTTTAGAAGAAACTTATATAAATATACTTTTACCATTTTTAACTGAAGTAGGTATTTTATGGCAAATAGGTTCTATTCAGCCTTCGCATGAGCATTTTGTTACCAATATTATAAAGCAAAAACTATTTTCTCATATCGACAGTCAAGTAGCAAACAAAGGTGAATGTAGAAAAAAATTCTTGTTGTTTTTACCCGAAACCGAAACACATTCCTTAAGTTTGTTATTTGCTAATTATATCATTCGTTCTCGTGGGCACGATGTAATTTTTTTAGGTCAAGAAGTACCTTTAGAAGATTTAAAAAACGCTTTTAAAAATGAATCACCCGATTATATTTATACTACTGCAACCATTGCACATTTAAAAATTCCAGTTCAAGAAATGCTGTATTTTTTAAGTAATAACTGGCCTAATTCTCAAATTTTAGTTTCTGGTTATCAGTTTATTATTTCAGATGCTATTATACCTCCAAATGTTCATATATTGAAAAAAGCTGACGATTTTATTAATTTCATCAATGGTATTTCTGTTGAATTTGTTAGAAATTGTAAATAGTTTAACCAACTTAAACTAAAAATTGTTGCTTTGCTACCAAAAAACAAAAAAGCAATTTTCTCCAAAACCTTAATTGATAAAAACTGTATTTGAACTCGAACCATAATTATAAATTGGTTCGGGTTTTTTATTTACTTTTGAAAAGCAAAAGCGTTGCATTTTCTTATCGTAAAAACAAGGTGTTCATGCCTTAATGCCTTTGCAAGCATCGTCTCTACAAATAAAGAAACCCAAATGACAAAAAAACTTAAAACAGAAATTGTAAATTACACCTTTATTTTAACTGGAAGTTTGGTGCTTGCTTTTGGTGTAGTTGCTTTTTTATCGCCTAACCATATTGCCACTGGTGGTACTGCAGGGTTAGCCATTATTTTACATCATTTATTTAACCAATCTATTGGCGTAATGTTGGTGTTAATTAACCTTCCATTATTGGTGGTAAGCATTAAATATTTAGGAAAACGGTTTGCTTTTAAAACAATGGTTTGTATTCTTTTTGTTTCTGTTTTTGTCGATGTATTGGCCAAAACAGTTGAATTACCCGCATTAAGCAGCAATTTGCTATTAGCCACGTTGTATGGCGGAGTAATTATTGGAATTGGTTTAGGATTGGTTTTTAAAGGTGGTGCTTCTGCCGGTGGTGGAACCATTTTAGCAAAAATTATTGCAACCAATACCAGTATAAAAACGAGCACTGTGGTTTTGATTTTAGATGCAGCAATTGTGGTTTTAGCAGGCATTGTTTTTAAAAGTATTGAAGTTGCTTTGTGGAGTTTGATAAGTATTTATGTAGCTTCTCAATTAATAGATGCCATTTTGGTTGGAGCGCACAATAAAAAAATTGTCCATATATCTTCATCCAAAAATTTAACAGAATTGAGCAATATTATTTTTGATCAATTGGGTTTAAAAGGAACGCTTGTTACTGGCAATGATTTAGCTGCCACTGAGTTTAAACACATTATTTTTATAATGATAGAAAAAAGTAAAATTAGTGTGCTCAAGCAATTGGTTTCATCCTACGACAAAAGTATAATTATGATAGTAATGGAAGCGGTAGAAGTTTTAGGAAAAGAAGATTGACCTACTGTATTTTCCATTTAGCTTAATCAAACAATCTTAATTAATACATTATTTTTCGAAAGCTTGCAGAAATAATAAATATTAATTTATATTGCGCTCACTCAATTAAACATAAAATGAAAAAACTAGTTTTTGCTTTATTTTTATTATCATTTTTCGCTTGTAAAAAAGAAGAAAGTAAGGTAGTTCAAGTTCAGTCAATTGACTCAACTATTTATTATAATAAATGGACGAAAGTAACCAAGACTAATTTTTCAAACATTGGCTTTAATGATATTGAAGTGTTGGCAAATAAAAAAGTTGCACTAATTGGATTTAGTGATGTTACTATAATTGATTCTAATTATAGTTTTTGGCGTTCTGCTAAATACTTTTCAAATACATATAATTCTTTTAAATTATCGCTAGATTCAAAGAATGCAAGCGTAAGAAATTGTTTTTATTATTTTAGTGCTTTGACTTCTCCTAATGTCGTCCCATATAATCAAATATTTGTTTCGAATGAAATAAGAGATAATGAAGTTCAAACTGATTTGTACGATCGGAATTATTTTATAAATGATACTACAAAAAACAATGTATATTATGTAAGAAGCCAAGATTATGATTACTTTTTTTATTATGTGTATAAACCTTCAGAAAAAAATTATAACTACTTATTCAATTATTTTGACCATAACAGATCTATTTACAAAACCATTGAATTTAAAAGTGTTAATGAAATAAGTAAAGTTTTTAAAAGTGGAAACAAAATATTTTTCCAATCTAAATATGGTAATTTATTTAAGGTAATTGATATTGTTACATTTAATTTAATGGATGGAAGCTATTCAACAGATTTTGGATTTATAGGAGCTCATAATGGAGTAATTTATTTAAATAATAAAGATAAGGGCATTTATAAAACAACAGACTTTGTTAATTACACGAAGGTGTTTCAAGACAATTTACTTGGACAAAATATTACCTATTTCAGTGGTAAACATTTGCTTTATTATAAGTATGATTATTTAAAAAGTACTATAATTGATGAACTAATTCTTTTTGATTTAAAAACCAATAAAGCAATAACCATAGAATGGAAAGACCCTGATTTTGATTCAATACAATATTATTGGGTTATTGATAATACACTTTATGTTTTGACTACAAATAATATTTACGCTCGAAAATTTTAAAAAAAACTATGTTCAAGAAACTAATTTTTGCTTTATTAATATTGTCAGTATTTGCTTGTAAAAAAGAAGAAAATAAGGTAGTTCAAGTTCAGTCAATTGATTCAACTGTTTATTATAATAAATGGACAGTAATGAATAAAGCTCCCTATAATATTTTTGACCATATAAATGATTTGTCTTTTCAATCTAATAAAAGCATGGCATTTTTATCAGGGCTAAATTTATTGTTTATTGACTCTAATTTCAAGCTAAAAACTTCGCAAACTTTTTCTGCAAATACACCAAATGTTTATAATAAGTTTCAAAATCACAACGGTTTATTGGGAGAAACAAACAGATTTTTTTTCTTTTTAAAACCTGAAAGTAAAAATAAAGAAAGTAGTCAGTTAATTATAGAAAATAATGTTAACGGCACAGAAATAAATACACGAATATACAATCGTAGTTATTTTATAAATGATTCTAACTACACTAACATTTATTATTATTTGGGGTATGGATACGATTATTTTGCATATTATATTTATGATACAATTCCAAGTTCGTATAAACACCAATTGAATTATTATAACCATCAAAAACAAATAAACAATACTGTTATATTTTATTCAAATATTATTTTTGATGAAGCTTTTAAACTAAACGATCAGGTAGTTTTTTGGAAACATACCAACAATGAATATGTTACTGTAAATACAAATTCTATGGAAGTACAATCCAAACTAAGCATTTTAAAAGATTTTAGTTTAATAGGCACGTTTAATAACTATGCCTACTTTTACAATTATAAAACTGATGGCATTTTTAAAACTAACGATTTTTTAGAATTCAAAGTTGTATATCAAAATGAAATGTTGTACATGCCATTGCCATATTCTGATGGCAATTACTTATTAATCATTAAAAATAAAAGTATTTCAGATGTATATAATAAGGAGTTTTTGGTTCTCAATTTGGAAACTAATGAAACACATATTTTATCAATACCTTTCGAAAGTAATGAAGCAATTAAGTGCAATTGGGTTATTGATAATACACTTTACATTTTAACTACAAATTATATTTACGCTCGAAAATTTTAAAAATTTAATTGATGATGATAAAAAAACTTTTTATACCATTCTTATTCCTTCCAATATTCCAATCATGTTGTAAAAATTCTAGTTTTTTAGACTCAAACGAACAATTAGATATTGGCATTGTGGTTCAGAAAAAAGACAATAATGGCTTGTATGTCAATTCAAAAATTAGCAATATAGAATGGCTTGGTGCAAATTACATTCAAAATATAAATGCAGATACAGCAAAAGGACTTTCGTTAAATGTGAAAGCTAGCCAAACATTCTTCAAAATTAATCATGCTAACGGTATTGATACCATTGAGTTTAACTACAGTTGGGATCCGGTAGCTTATGAAGAGTGTTATGGTTCTGACGATAGAATGACTAGAAAAGTGCGAGGAGTTAGTGCTATTTCTAATAATGTAGCAATTCAAAGAAGCGATGCTAAAATTTATATTATAAAACTGAAATAACATGAAAAAAAGCATCTTAATATTTACCTTTTTTATATTGGAAATTTCAGTGTTTTCTCAAACCAAGAAAACATTTATTTATGATTCTGTTGGTACAAATTTGATTTCAATAAATTTCAGGGTGCTTGATTTATCGCCAGGATTTGAAGTCAAATATTTTAGCTTAAAAAAGGAAATGGGCACTGCTCCAACATGTGCATTTGGTATGGTAAGTTATACAAATGAGCATAGTATAAAAAATGCCTCATATAGTGTAAATGGTGGTTATGTTAAAATAGGCGGTGTATTGTATCAAAAGTTTTCGGGAGCGGCTATTTATGCAGGTGCCAACCTAATATTTTCTAATTCAACCCAACATATTTTAGCCGAATTTAAAGACAATATTTGGGGAACTTATAGCCAAGAATTTAGTGTTTCAGATTTTAACAGTGGATTAGAATTAGCATTAGGCGTTTTTATAAAGATTCATCCAAAAGTATTTATTCATTTGGAAGGAACCGCTGGGTCGAAAATCTTGAAACAAGATAATCCCATATATCACACCATGAATGTAGATAAAACAGATGCGTATAATTTGCCTTATTATTCGCCAGGAATGGGCAGGGGAGGAGTTATGTTTATTAATGGAAGTGCCGGGATTGGGTATCAGTTTTAAAATAAGAACATGCGCAAAACACTCTATTTATTTTTTGTATTGTTTGTAATAAATTCTTGTTGCGAACCTTCATATAATATTGAAGATAATATTCCAATTCAAAAAAATAATAAAGGCATTCAAATTATTGTACAAACTAAAAATGCCAATAATGAATACATCAATTTAAGAACAGATACAGTGGAATGGCTAGGTGCAAATAGGATTGTGACCGTTAATAATGATACCATTTCGTATTTAGAATTAGATATCAAATCCAATCAAACTAAATTTAAAATTGTTCACCAACTAGGAATTGATACTTGTATTTTTAATTATAATTGGAGTCCGGTAACTCACGGAATAAATTGCGGTGGCGCAAATAAAATGGAGAGAAATAGGATAAATTTTTCAGTTGCAAGTAATAGAGGAAAAGTGAAAGATTCCTTAGGAATTTACCTTTTTAAAATAAACTAATATGGGTAAATTAACATTTATAATACTGTTGTTTTTTATAAGTTTAACAAATTATGCGCAAGTAAAACCAAAATTTCCAATTGACACTTTAAGAGTTCATTTACTTTCTGTAAATTATCGAGTTTTTGAATTAGCAATAGGTGCAGAAATGAAATATTTTTACTTTAAAAAAATGCAAGATTTAGCGCCTACCTTGGCCGCAGGTTATTCTGCCATTAGCAATAATGTAAGTGTTAAAAATTCTTTGTATAGTGCCAATGGTGCTTTTGCTAAAATTGGAGTGGTACATTATACTAAGTATATCCATAAAAATAAAATAGATAATGCCACAATTTATGTTGGTATAAACTCCATTTACTCCTATTCAAATCAAATATTCAAACCAACTTTTACCAGTCAATATTGGGGAACTTATCAAGAAGTTTACAATACAACAGATTTTAATATTGGTATAGAAGGAGCTATGGGAATTATTGTTAAAATACACAATAAAATATTTCTACAAGCAGAAGGCTCTTTAGGGATAAAAATGTTGAACACAATGAATCCAATTAAAGAAAAATTTCATAGTAGCAATCCAGATTATTTACCTTACTACACGCCAGGAATGGGCAGAGGTGGACCATTTTTTATCAATTTTTGTGTGGGAGTTGGTTATCAGTTTTGAAAAAAATGAAATTGTAAAGTTTTAAAAAACAAACCACCAATAACTTTAAAATCATTCTAACCTTGTAATCTTTGTAATCCTCCAATCCCCCAAACCTAGTATTAATCAAATTTGTGAATGGCAATATTTTAAAGTATTTTATTACTTTCGCCATTATAAAATCTAAAAATAATTACTAAATGAAATACGTTTCTTTAAATGATTTGCATGCTGCTTTAGGTGCAAAAATGATTGAGTTTGCAGGTTATAACATGCCTGTTTTATACACTAATTTAATTCAAGAACATTTAGCTGTTCGCAATTCGGTAGGTGTATTTGATGTAAGCCACATGGGCGAGTTTATGCTAAAAGGCGAAAAGGCATTAGAACTGATTCAGTTAGTTACAAGCAATGATGCTTCTAAATTGATTGATGGTAAAATTCAATACAGTTGTTTGCCAAACGATAAAGGTGGAATAGTGGATGATTTATTGGTGTATCGTTGGAACGAAAACGAATATTATTTAGTAGTAAATGCTTCTAATATTGAAAAAGACTGGAATTGGATTAGCCAACATAATACTTTTGGTGTAGAAATGAAAAACATGAGTGACGACATGAGTTTGTTTGCTGTTCAAGGTCCTAATGCAATTAAGGCTCTCCAGAAATTAACTGAAGTAAACTTAAGTGCTATGGAATATTACTCATTTTGTGGTGGTGTAATGGCAGGTTGCGATGATGTAATTATATCGAATACTGGTTACACTGGTGCGGGAGGATTTGAAATTTATGTGTGGAATAAAGATGCTCAAAAAATGTGGGATGCCATATTTGAAGCTGGAAAAGAATTTGATATTAAACCAGTAGGATTAGGTGCTCGCGATACTTTGCGTTTAGAAAAAGGTTTCTGTTTATACGGACATGATATTAACGATGAAACTAGTCCAATTGAAGCTGGTTTGGGTTGGATTACCAAATTTACAAAACCATTTATTATGAGCGAACACCATAAAGCTATTAAAGAAAATGGTGCTACTAAAAAATTAGTGGGTTTTGAGTTAATTGATCGTGGAATTCCTCGCCAACATTATATTATTAACGATGCCAATGGCAATGCAATTGGAGAAGTAACTTCTGGCACACAATCGCCAAGTTTAAACAAAGCAATTGGTATGGGTTATGTTGCTGCTTCGCATAGTAAAGTTGATTCAGAAATTTATATTGAAATTCGCGAAAAACAAATAAAAGCCAAGGTTGTAAAAATGCCTTTCTTGTAGTAGTTATTTATTTACAAAAAAGCCCGTTATCAACTATGATTTCGGGCTTTTTTTTAATATGCAATAGGCAATAGGCAAAAGGCAATTAGCAATAGCCAATTTACTTATCAACTTATTAACCAGCCAACAATTCAACTAGCCAACAATTCAACTAGCCAACAATTCAACTAATCAACCTATTAACCAATCTACTTCACCTTACGGCCTTTTAAATTTTTGGTATTTATGTCTTCTTTATTTGCAACTTTTCGTTTTATTAAAATCTTAGCTTCAGCTGCATTCTCTTCTATTTGATAACTGATTCCGTTATAGTCTAAAAAGTATTTACCTTCTTCATTTTTTGTGGTTTTAAGCATGTAAATTTTGAAATCGGAATCCACGGTTTTTATTTTTTTAAATTGCAAATAAGCATCTGAACCATTTTCAAAAGCCACATCAATAGTAGAATCAGTACTTCGCAAACAAACCCCAGGCGTTAAATTTTTAATGGATATAATTTGAATGTTTTTACCTTTATAATATTCTACTTTTCCAGCGTTTATTTTGGTGCTGTTCGATGATATTTCTCTTTTCAATTCTACGGTTCTATCAATATAAAACTGCAATTTTTCAGGGTTTATTGATTTTAAATCTAGGTTGTTTCTCAACGATTCGTTGAAAACAATTTTAGGAGTACACGATACAAAAAAAGCAATAATGCTTAGCAATAAAATAATTTGTTTGTTTTTCATAATGGTATGTTTTTATTATTTGTAAATTTCCATTTACAACAACCTTGCCATTAAAAAAAGCAACACATAATGAAATAAATAAAACAAAAAAAACACCAATAAAATTTTATTTATTGATGTTTTTCTTTTTTGTTAATTCAACAATTATTTGGCCGAAGCAATTAATTTTTCTGCTTGTTTTACATAAGAATCATCTTTATCGGTTAAAGCCATAAATATTACCAAGTTTGCAGTTGCTATAGCACCTTTTTTATCGTTTAATTTCAATTGTATTTTAGCTTTTAACAATACAACCCAATATGCTTTTGGATTTGCTTTCATTGCTTTTTCTGTCCACTCTAAAGCTTGCTTCAAATCTTTGTTGTTTTCGTAATAATAACTTGCAGCTTGGTAAAACGGACGTGTATCTGAAACTATAGTATTTTCAATAGTTTTCATTATCTTACTGTCAATTTCGGTAACAACAGCAACAGCAACTTTGGTGTTTTCCCAAGTTAATTCAATATTCGCTGAATTTGAAGTTATATTGGCTATTCCCATTGTATATGTTTCCACTTTTTCAGTCAATAAAGTTGGTTTAACTTTTACTCTAATTACTTCATTTTCTGTTTTGTAATCAGCTACATTTCCACCTAAAGTTAAATCTTTGTACAACATTATTTCCCACGAATCAACATTAGGAACGGTATAAAAACCGTAAGTTCCTGCTTTTACTTCTACACCTTCTATTTTTACATCGTCACCAAATGTAATTTTTGTGGTGCTGTTTGCGCCTGTTCTCCAAATTTTTCCAAAAGGAACAACATCTCCAAAAACTACTCTTCCTTTAACACTCGGACGAGAATATTCAATGGTAATTTCTGAAATTCCAAAAGCTTGTTTTACTGTTTGTAACGGACTTGCTGCTGGTACTTTTAGTTGCTGTGCAAACGCATTGCTGCTGCATAAAATAATAAGTGCTAATGAAATTGTTTTGATGGTTTTGAATGTCATAATTTGTTTAGTTTTAGTTTAAAAAATTCGAATTTAAGATACTTTCTTTAACTTCAAAATTATCATTTTGTTTTCAGTTAAATACTTTTACTAATTATAACTATTTTGCACCCAAAACCAAGCATATAAACACCTTTTATTATTATAAAAAATGAATATCAAATCTATTAACTCAATTTACTTATTAATCTCTTTTTTGTTGTTGGCTGCCTGCGGAAACGACCAACCCAAAACAAATACCGAAACAGTTGTAAATGCGCCACCTGTAGCTGCCTACAAACTTATAAGTCCTGCTTTTAATGCCGATTCAGCTTATTATTTTATGCAAAAACAAGTTAATTTTGGTCCACGAATTACAGCCAGCGATGCCAGTAAAAAATGCGCAAAATGGATCAGCAATCAATTCAAAAAATATGGTGCAACGGTTATTGAACAAAATGGAACTGTTACTAATTGGGATAAAAAGAAATATTCAATTATAAATATCATTGCACAAACCAACCCAAAAGCTACCAAACGAATTTTAATTACTGCACATTGGGACAGCCGTCCTTATGCCGATAACGACCCAATAGAAGCCAATAAAAATAAGCCAGTTTTAGCTGCCGATGATGGTGCAAGTGGAATTGGTGTGATGCTTGAAATGGTAAGATTAATTCAGGCTA
This sequence comes from Bacteroidia bacterium, assembly GCA_049318585.1. Taxonomy (GTDB): domain Bacteria; phylum Bacteroidota; class Bacteroidia; order UKL13-3; family UKL13-3; genus JAAFJM01. The sequence continues at coordinate 21,781 of JBMOGB010000030.1, forward strand.
ATAATGTAAATATTGGTGTTGATTTTATGTGCTTTGATGCCGAAGATTTAGGCAAACCAGACTTTGAAGATTCATATTGTTTGGGTACTCAATTTTGGGGGCAAAATCAAATTCCTAAAAATTATAAAGCTGATTTTGCAGTAAATTTAGACATGGTAGGAGGGAAGGGAGCTGCTTTTGTTTGGGAAAATAATAGCATTACTCAAGGCGAAAGTATTTTAAGAAAAGTGTGGGAAAAAGCAGCAGTTTTGGGTTATTCAAACATATTTCTTTATGCTCAGAATGGACAAATAACTGATGACCATGTTTATGTTCACAAATACACGAAAATTCCTGCAATAGATATTATTCATTTTAACCAACAAACAGGTTTTCCTTCTTGGTGGCATACTGTAAACGATAACATGAATAATATTGACCCTACTACTTTAAAAGCAGTTGGACAAACACTTTTGGAAGTTATTTATACTGAGAAATAGTTTTTAGTTGATGGTTGATAGTTGATGGACAATAGACCATGGCGGATTTTCTATGTACTAAAATTGGTTACAAATTGTAACCAACTAAAAATGCAATCAAACGATGGTAAGTTTTATTTAACCGATGTAGCCGATACTGAACAATTGTTTAGGATGATTTAAATTCCAAAAGCAGAATAATATAGTATAAATCTACAAGTAATAAAAAGCAAGAAAACAAAAAATATGAAAGCAAACGAATTACAAATAAATAATTTTTTACAAGCACCAAATGTACAATTTGTAATTCCTGTTTATCAGCGAAATTATGATTGGACGAATACAGAATGTAAAGAATTATTGAATGATATTATTTCTGTTGAAACAGAAGAAAGAGGAACACATTTTATTGGTAGTATTGTGTTTGTACACGAAGGAACTTATAGTACAAGTGAAGTAAAAGAATTGGTCATCATTGATGGTCAACAACGCTTAACAACCATCAATATTTTATATGTTGCACTTTACCGCTTTGCCAAACAAAACGAAAAAGTACAAGAAGCAGAGCGTTTGTATAATATGTTTCTCACAAATCAATATGTTAAAAATGAATCAAGCAAACTGAAATTAAAGCAAACAGATTCAAATTCGCTAGCCTTTAAAGCTATATTGCTTGGCACAGATAGTGAATCAAATACATTTTCAAATGTAATAGAGAACTACAACTACTTTAGAAGTATCATAAATGAAAACAATTTCGAATTAATTTTAAGAGGTTTAAATCGTTTGATATTTGTAGAAATTTCTTTGGAAAGAGATAAAGATGATCCACAACGTATTTTTGAAAGTTTGAATTCAACTGGCTTAGATTTATCCCAATCTGATTTGATTAGGAATTTTATTTTAATGGACTTGTCTCCAAAAGATCAAAACAGAATTTTTGAAACCATTTGGAATCCGATTGAAGAAAATGCAAAAGATTTGGTAAAACAAAACTCACTTGTTTCTGATTATATTAGAGATTATTTAACACTTCGAAACAAAAAAATACCTAATAAAAATAAAGTTTATGCGGAGTTTAAAAGTTTATATACAAACAAAAAAGATGAAGCATTTCAGCAAGAATTAGAAAACATAAAATCATTATCTATTCATTATAAAAAATTTGTCAATCCTTCAACCGTTGGTGATGCTAATATCAGAAAAGAATTAGAATATATTAATCGCTTAGAAATAAATGTTTCATTTCCATTCCTTCTTCAGGTATTTGAAGATACGGAAAATGGATTGCTAACAAAAGATGAATTGATTAAAGTTTTAAAGCTAATCCAAAGTTATGCTTGGAGAAGGTTTATAGTAGGTTTACCAACTAGTTCACTGAATAAAATATTTATGACATTGTATTCGGAAGTAGATACTGAAGAATATTATGATTCTATCGCAAAGTCCTTAATTAAAAAGAAAGGAAGTGCGAAATTTCCAAGTAACGAAGATTTGAAAACTGCTTTAAAAGATAAGGATTTATATAATACTCAACCTAAAAACAGAAATTATCTGTTTGAAATGTTGGAGAATTTTAACAATAGAGAATTTGTAAATACAAATAATGAACAAATAACAATTGAACACATTTTCCCCAGAAACCCAAATGAAAATTGGAATAAAGGTTTGCCATCGGATGAGTATTTTCAATTTAAAGAAAAGCACCTAAACACAATTGGAAATCTTACTCTTTCTGGAAATAATGGAGCGTTAAGCAATAAATCATTTTTAGCTAAAAAGGAAATGAATTTTGATGGAAATGAACAAGGCTACCAATACAGCAGATTATGGTTAAATAATTTTTTGAAATCAATAGACACTTGGAATATTTCAAGATATGAAGAACGATTTAATATTATTTATGAACGCTTCTTGAAAATATGGGAATATCCTGATTTAGTTATTGTTGATAATGAAGAATCAGAAGAACAAAATATTTTCGATGCAGAAAGTCCAACTTTTAAAAAACTGGAATATTTTATTTTTGAAAACACAAAAGTAGATGAAGATACAGTTGCTCAAATGTATTTTTATGTAATTAGAAAACTTTACGAAAAGAATTCCCAGCTATTATTAAGTAACCAAGATGTTTTTAAAATTACAAGAAATGTTTCTGATTTCAGAGCTTCTCAAGAAGTAATTAATGGATGGTTTATAGAGTCAAATATAGACAGTAATTCAAAATTCACTTTACTAAAAAAGCTACTTTCATTGTTTGAAATGGAAGATGAGTTATTGATAAAATATTTATCAAGTACTGAAAGTGAGTCAGAGCCGAATCGTTTTGGAATAAGAAAAAAGTATTGGCAACAGATTTTACCTCTTTTGAATCATACAAATTTGTTCGAGAATGTAAATCCATCAAAAGATCATTGGTTAAGCACTGGTGCAGGTATTGGAGGATTAGCTTTTACACTTATCATAACAAAATCAAACATAAGAATAGAATTAGGTATTTCGACATCAAGTAAAGAGAAAAATAAAATTTACTTCAATAAATTATTCAAAAATAAAGAAATCATTGAACAATCTTTTGGCAATCCTTTGGTTTGGGAAGAATTGACAGATAACAAAATGAGTAGAGTGAAATTTGAATTACAAGATGTAAACTTATTCAATGAAATAGATTGGAAAAAAATGAATGACTTTTTTGTACTTTATCTTCCAAAGTTTGAAAAAGCGATACATCCATTTATTAAAAATTTAAAATAATCTTTTCTAATTCCACTATCTAAAAAACAGCTTTTATTAATGTTAGAAACGTTATGTATGTTTGTAAATAAATAGCAATGATTTCATATTGTAAAAGTTTAAAAGCAAACCATTACCTCAACACAAAATTTTGTCCTAAATAAACCCTGCGAACCATTTCATCATCGGCTAATTCTTGGCCTGTTCCAGCTTTCAGGATTTTTCCTTCAAAAAGTAAATAGGCTCTGTCAACTATAGAAAGTGTTTCGTGAACATTATGATCGGTTACTAAAATGCCAATATTTTTATGTTTTAATTTTGCTACAATTACCTGAATATCTTCCACCGCAATGGGGTCAATTCCTGCAAAAGGTTCATCTAATAAAA
>JBMOGB010000031.1:0-25170 GCA_049318585.1 Bacteroidia bacterium
CAACTGAGTGTTTGGTTTTTGAAGATTCGGTAAATGGAATGATAGCCGCCAAAGCAGCGCGCATGAAATGCATAGTAGTTCCCGAGGCCGAAAAACAACAAGAACCATATTGGCAATTAGCCAACCAAAAATTAAAAACTTTGGAAGAATTTAAGTTGGAAATGGTGGAATTGTAGAGATGTGATTTATCGCGTTAAAATGTTTCTTTTAAAAAGGATAGTATATTTCGCAATAAATAAATTATAAAAACTATTTCAATACTGACTTTCCTTTTTCTGTTAATTTAATTAAATAATTTAAGCATCTTTGAAACTTTAAAATTGTTCCCTAATTTTTTCAAAATGACCAACGATAAATACATGAAACGTGGCGTTTCATCGCAAAAAGAAGATGTTCACGCGGCCATAAAAAACATGGATAAAGGATTGTTTCCTCAAGCTTTTTGTAAAATAGTTCCTGATTATTTGGGTGGTGATGAAAATTTTTGCAATATCATGCATGCAGATGGTGCAGGAACAAAATCGAGTTTAGCATATTTGTATTGGAAAGAAACGGGCGATTTATCGGTTTGGAAAGGCATAGCGCAAGATGCCATTGTCATGAATTTAAACGATTTGTTATGTGTTGGTGCTTTCGATAAAATTATACTTTCATCAACTATTGGTAGAAATAAAAACCTAATACCTGGTGAGGTTATTCAAGCCATTATTGAAGGAACTGAAGAGTTTGTGGCTATGTTACAATCGCATGGAATAAATATTCATTCTACAGGTGGCGAAACTGCCGACGTGGGCGATTTGGTGCGCACCATTATTGTGGACTCAACCGTTACAGCACGAATTGAAAAAAGTAAAATTATTTCAAACCATAATGTAAAAGCAGGAAATGTAATTGTTGGTTTTGCTAGTTTTGGACAAACTACTTACGAAAAAGAATACAACGCGGGAATGGGAAGTAATGGTTTAACCATGGCTCGTCATGATGTTTTGTCATCATTTTACAAAAAATTTAGTGAAAGTTTTGATCCACAAGTTCCAGATGATTTGGTATATACTGGTGGTTTAAAATTAACCGAGCAAATTTCCGAAAATCCTTTAAACGTTGGTAAAATGATACTTTCACCAACCAGAACTTTTAGCCCAATTATTAAAGAAATTTTTGAAAACTATTTTGATAAAATAGATGGCATGGTTCATTGCACTGGTGGCGGACAAACGAAGGTTTTACACTTTGTAAAAAACGTTAAAATTATTAAAGATAATCTTTTTAAAACTCCGCCATTGTTTAGCATGATTCAAAGCCAAAGCAATAGTGAATGGCACGAAATGTATAAAGTATTTAACATGGGAAATTTATTGGAGTTTTATACCGATGAAAAAACTGCCGAAGGTTTAATTGCTTTAGCAAACAAATACCATATTCCTGCACAAATAATAGGAAGAGTAGAAGCTGCTGAAAAAAATGAATTGCTTGTAAAAACAGCTCACGGTGAGTTTAATTATTAAATACTAGTTTAAATCCTTATTCTTTTAAACTTTTCATTTCTTTCCAATATTTATAAACATCAAAAAGATTTTTCGGGTTCAATGATGAAATGAAAAGCATAGCTGACTCTTTGGGTTTATATACAAATATAATGGCTAATAAACTCAATAGATAAGAGAAAACAACACTGTATGCCGCTCCTTTTATGCCATATTTTGGAATCATATACATTTCTAAAGCTAAAATAAATATGAGCATAAAAACTTGGTAGATGGTAATTAGTTTTTGTTTGTTTAAAGCCAATAACCATGAACCCCAAGCAGTACCAAAAAATACTGGAATGGTAATCCAAATATGAATTTTGAATATTTCAGGCGCTAATGGAAATCCATCTTTATATAAAAACCCAATTACCCAATCGCCTAATAAATAACCACCAATTGATATAATCAAAGCACTCCAAATCATTAAAGAATATATTTGTGTTAAGCGCTTTAACTGTAAAGGTTTATTTTCTCTGTTATTAATAATTCCAGGAAATAATGCAGCCGAAAGTGCCACAGGAATAAAGAATGAGGCTTCACTGATTCTTGTTGCTGCCGAATATTGACCAACCATTCCCATGTCTTGCAAATATCGGGCTATTAAAATTTTGTCGGCTTGCTGGTAAATCATTTGCATAAATGCAGAAATAATGATTGGCCATGAATTTAAAAGTAATCTTTTGGCTTCGATCAAACTGAATTTCCATTGGCTAACTTCCTGTTGGTTTTGTTTGTAAAAAACAAGTTGGTTTATTGCTGTTAAAATTGCTTCTAAAATAACCATACTTGCAAACCAACTTAATGGGGCTTCTAGGTAAATAAGTACTAATTTTACAATGGCTGAAATGATTAAAGTAATTATTTGTGTAATGGCATTGTACTTACCTTTAACCTCCGATTGAAAGTAAAAATCAATGACACTAAATGACTGAAAAACGACTGCAATTGAAACCAAAAAAACAATCCAAGTTCTGTCGCTAGGATCGCGCATAAAAGAGTAATAAGTAGAAGCAATAACAACCAAAAATGAGCCAATGAAACGCAACCAAAAAGTAGTTCCAATGATGTCATATTTTTTCTTTTTCTCAGTAATTAATTCTCTTACCACAATGCCATCTAAACCTAAAGTAGAAAACACTGTAAAAATACTTAATACGCTTAAAGCATAACTTATAATTCCAAATTGTTCTTTTCCCAAAAACCTTGCTACTAGCACGCCTACTAATATCCCTGAAATTATTCTAGAAGCTTTTTCGGCTAAAATCCAAATACTATTATTAATGTAATTATTGTTTTTCTTTTTCAACTTCTTTGTTATTTACTTGGATTTAGCAATAATGTTGCCAATAATTTATTTTCGTTTTGAGTTTGAAATTTATAATATTTAGCCAAAATTTATTTCTGTGCTATCGCCAATATTCAAGCTTTGTTTATTGCCGCATAAAGTGGCGTCATTCCCTATCAACGATTTTTCTAAAATAGCATATTCTATTTGAGAAAATGGTCCAATGATACTTTCTTTTAAAATACAATAATTCAAAATTGCTTCATCACCAATTGACACATTTGGCCCAATGATACAGTTTGAAATTTTACAGCCATTTCCAATAAATACAGGCGGAATAATAATGGTATTTTCAAATTTGTATTTTGTGGTATCGTAATTCAAACGCTTTAATAGAATAGAATTTGTTTCTAATAAAATATCTTTTTTACCGCAGTCATACCAATTGGCCACATCAAAACTTTTAAATTTATAACCACTATTTATCATGCTCATTAAGGCATCGGTTAAAGTGTATTCGTTATGCGTGGTTTTTTTCTGACTAATATTGCTGTCTAACGCTTCAAAAAGTGCATGACTGTCTTTTATTTTATAAATTCCTACCAATGCTAAATTTGAAACGGGAATGGCTGGTTTTTCTACCATTTTAACAATATTTCCGTCTTTGTCAATCTCGGCTACTCCAAACTGACGTGGATCTTCTACTTTTTTTATTCCTAATAAATTATAAGGCTCAGCAATAATTTTTTTCAAATCAACATCAGCAATGGTATCACCAAATACAATTAGAATTTCGCTGTTATTTTGTAAAATATTTTCCTTGGCTAACCAAATGGCATGTCCAACACCTTTTCCAGTAGTTTGTATAATAAAACTAGCAGTAATTGAAGGATAATTTTTTTGAATATACTCTTCTATTTTATCGCCTAAATAGCCAATAATAAACACAAAATCATTGATGCCTGCATCTATTAAACTGTCAACAATATGGGCTATAATTGGCTTACCAGCAATAGGAATTAAAGCCTTTGGTTGTGTGTGTGTATGTGGTCTTAAACGTGTGCCAATTCCAGCTACAGGAATAATTGCTTTCATAGTATTTTGGTTTAAAAAATTAATTTTTAAATGATATAAAAGGTCTGATAAGAAAATTTCAAGTTCGAGGCTTACGAAGATAGAAAAATGGGAGTTTGCTAATTGCAAATGACCATTTTTATAGCGAGCATAACGAAGAAATTGGACTTTTCTTGCAGACCTTCCTTATGCTTCTTCAAGCAATGTTCTAAACGCATAAAACTGTTCCCCAAACAAATCTCTCCCATCTTTTTGCAAAGCTGGAGCAAATTCAGTAACGTATCGTTCGTAATTTTCCATGTTTTCGGCAAAGTATTGAATGGCGTATGTTTCACCTACTTCATCATCCTGTTTGCTGAGTAGTTTTAAAAACTTATATGATGTGAACATGCCTGTTGCCATTACATCTGCCAAGTGTTTTTCTTTCATCCATTTTACCCACGCTTCGTGAATATTTGGTTCTAAATTAATGGTTACGTTATATACTATCATTCTGTTAATTAATTATATCTCCTCTTAATTGTCGGTATCTTTTTCTTACTTCGTTTATAAAAATACTGCTACCATAATTTTCTATAAATTTTTCGTATTGCTTTTTGGCTTCTTCTGTATTGTTTAAATTTCTGTCGTAAATAATGGCTAAATTTAGCAATGCATTATCACCCATAATATCGCTTCCGTGCTCATTTATCACAATATTGTATTGTTTAATTGCTTCATCAAATTTCTTTTGTTTGGTAAAAATCTGTGCTTTTTTAAATGCAATGTCGTCACTTAACGCATGTTTTGGAAACAACAAAGTGATAGAATCTAATAACTGAAATGCTTCGGTAAATTTGTTTTGTTGGTAGTTTAAATCGGCTTTTGCAAATAATTTCAGTGCATCTTCGTTCGAATCAACAGTATTGTCTTGAATTAATAACGAAAGCTCCAAAGCATTGTTGGCAATCAATTGTGTGGTGGCAGTTTTTAAAATATCTAATTGGGCTTTTGCCCACTCAAATTCACCTAAATAAAAACTCAATTTTGCATTTCTAAACTTGGCTTCTTGTCCAAATGGATGTTCTAAAAATTCCTTATCTACTTGGCCATAAAGCAGCATGGCATCCCATTGTTGGCCTTTTATTAAATACAAATCACCTAAATCTAACTTACATTCAGCTTTAAAATAATTATCAATTCCTGGGAGTTCTAAAATGCTGTTATAAACTTCAATTCCTTTGTCTATATCGTTCAAATAATAAGCATATAATTTACCCAAATCGCGCATACTTTGAGCGGTATAATTTGTTTTTCCGTTTTCAGCTAAAAATGAAATATAGGTTTTTTCTAAATTTTGTAAATCAAGCAAACTGAGGTTCGAATTACTCAATAATTTTTTATTGCTGGCTTCCAAAATTCCTAATTTAGCCGAAAGATAATATGCTTTGGTATTTCCTAAAATAACCACTTCGTTAAACAAGCGAATGGCTGCATCATATTTTTCGTTACTAATGGCCAAATAGCCCAAATCCATCATTTTTCGGCCTTCTTCTTTTAAGCGTTTGTCTATTGCTTTTGCTTGAATTAAGGCATTGTCAAAATCTTTGCGTTGCACATAAAACCAAATCAACATTTCATAAAAAACATCGGTATTGGGATTGCTTTTTATTTTACGAATCAAAGCGTTTTTCAGCAACTCAAAATCCGAATTTTGTTGAATATTATTTTGTAATAAACCTTGCACTTCTTCACTAATTCCGGGGCTTTGCTCCACACTTGCCAAATACTCGTCAATCATTAATTGAGTTTGTTTGGTTTTGGCGTACAGTACTGCCAATTCATTGTTAAAAACACTTACATAACCCAATAATTTTCGTCCGTTTAAATAGCTTTTTATGGCATATTCTGTTTCATTTCTTTTTTCAAATGCATTAGATGCTTCGTATATTTTATCCTGATTTGGAATGGTTTTTTTGATGACCTCGTCAAATTGTTTAAAGGCTTTTTCGGGCTTGTTATTTAGTTTGTTAATATAGCCAATATCTACCATGTAGTATGCAGAATTCAATTTTCGATACATTTTTTTACTTAAACTTTCCGCATCATCCAAGCGTTTGAGTTTAATGTATGATTGCAATAAATTGTCGTAAAAATAAAAGGAAGTAAGATTTTTATTCAATAACTTTTCGTATAAATCAGCAGCTTTTTCATACTCCGCATTTGAGAAAAATTGAGCCGCTAATTTTTCATCGTTGTTTTGAGCAACAAGCGCATTGCCAAAGGCAACAAACAACAGAAAAAATATAATTTTATAAAGCAATTTCATTTTTATTTTGAATAGCAAATAAAGTGTTTATTTCTTAATTTTACTTGGATTATTACTTACAAAACTATCCCAACTAGTGGCTTTCTTTTTTGCAGGAATTTTGGCTTTGGTTTTAGCCAAATCAATCCCTAAATTTTTTTGCATATAATGGCAATAAGCAGCCGCCAAACCATCGGTGGCATCTAAAAATTTGGAGTCGTGTTGAAACTTTAAAATATGTTGCAACATACCTGAAACTTGTTCTTTGGTAGCATTTCCATTTCCAGTAATTGACTGCTTAATTTTTTTAGGAGCATACTCATTTACAGCCAACTCGCGGCTCATGGCACCAGCAATGGCAACACCTTGCGCCCTTCCAAGCTTTAACATCGACTGAACATTTTTACCATAAAAAGGTGCTTCAATGGCTAACTCGTCAGGTTTAAATTCATCAATTAAGCCAACAGTTCGTTCAAATATTTTTTTCAATTTTAGTGCATAATCATCATATTTTTCTAAATGTAAAACACCTAAAGTAATTAACGAAACTTGCTTTTTTTTGATGCCAATAATTCCATATCCCATTACCAAAGTTCCAGGATCTATTCCTAAAATTATTCGGTCAAATTCTTTTATTGCTATTATTTCTTCCAAATTAATTTTCTACAAAAAATAAGTATGAAAAAATAACAATGGTGCCAATTATTCTCAAACCTGAAGTAATGATATAATTATTCGTAAACTCAACTGGAAAATTCGCATTTAAAAGTTTGTTGTAATTTATGTTCATTGGAATAGCCAACGACAGTATATTGCTCAAGGCAAAACCCAATAAGGCCAAACGAATAGAAATCAAATCCATTAAAATGATGATTATAAAAATTACCATAGTGGCCAAACTGATGTATAAATTTAAATTATTGCGTTTTCCAAAAAGTTTAAATAAAACTGCTTTGTGTTCACTGCTAAGTTGTTCTATAAACTTTTGTTGCCAAACTCTTGCAACTAACATAATTGCAAATCCCGATAATAGATAAAATATAAAACTCATTTATGTTTCTAAAAAACTCAAATATAATTTTAAAACAAAAGCAAACCAATAAAATTATATAAATTGCACACCTTAAAGGCAAAAATATTGGCTTGAAACAGTTTTGGCAAACACATAAAAAATGGATTACATACTTAAAATTTGCGCTTGCAATTTTAACCATTGCGTTTATACTTTACAAACTGTTAATTGCTTATCAAATAGATAAAAAATTCATCCAATTTCACTTCGATTTTTCTTTTCAAAATACTTTATTTTTAGTTTTAGCAGTTTTGCTACTTTTTGCAAATTGGGGATTGGAAACCGCCAAGTGGCATTTACTCATTAATCAGTTCGAAAAAATTAGTTTTACTAATTCGTTAAAAGCTGTTTTGTCGGGAGTTACGTTAAGTATTATTACTCCAAATCAAATTGGCGATTTTGCAGGAAGAGTAATTCACTTGCAAACTCTGAATAAAATAAAAGGCTCGTTAATTACCGTAATTGGACATACTGCGCAGGTTTTGGTTACCGCCATTTTTGGAATGTATGCACTTTTGGCTTTTACTGCTAAAGCCGATTTTTACGTTTATATTTATTGGAAACAAATTGCCTTTGCTTTTTTTGTAATGCATGTTTTTGCAGTAATTGGTTATATAAGAATTGATTTTGTTTATAATATTTTAAGTAGAACCAGGTTTTTCAATAAAATTGAAAAGTTCATCATAGTTTTCAAATCGTATTCCAAAACTCAGTTAACAAAAGTGTTGCTTTTTTCAATCATTCGTTACTCCGTTTTTTTGCTACAATATGTGTTGTTATTACAGTTTTTTGGCGTTCATATTGGTTTGGTAAATAGTTTTATAGGCGTTGTTGCTGTGTTTTGTATTCAATCTGTTGTGCCAAGTTTTATTCTGTTGGACATTGGTTTACGTGGTGCTGCCGCCATTTTTGTTTTTGAAGAACTTAGTAATTTTGATAAAAGTATTGAATTAGGCGTTTTGCTTTCTGCTTATTCTTTGTGGATTATTAACATGATGATCCCTTCACTTTTAGGTCTAATTTTTATTTTAAAACACCGCTTCTCAAAATGATTTTTTGGACCTATTTTTCATATGTTTTAACTGCAGGATATTTTATATTAATTGCCTTTTTCTTTATAGGATTATTGGCAATAATTTACCGAACAAAAAAGTCGAAGAACATAGAAAAAACGAATGATTTAAACACTTTTTCTATTGTAATAGCTGCTCGCAATGAAGAACATTTTATAGGTAAATGTTTGGCATCTATTACCAATCAAAATTTTGATAAAACCAAGTTTGGAATTATTGTAATTAATGACCATTCAACAGACAATTCTTTAGACGAAATTTTGGCTTTTAAAAACCAGCATTCAACATTCAATATTTCTATCATTGACTTGGCCGATTTTGAAAATATTAACAATAAAAAACAAGCCATTACCAAAGGAATTAATGATGCAATTTTTGACTATATTATTTTAACTGATGCCGATTGTGTTCGAGGAAATTTATGGTTGCAAAGCATCAATGATTTTATCAATATTTCAGCATCAAAATTGGTGTATGCTCCAGTAGAGTTTAAAGCTAAAAATATTTTTGAAAAATTGCAAGCATTAGAGTTTGCAGGCTTAGTAGGAGTGGGGGCTGCGGCCATGGAACTAAAAAATCCAAACATGTGTAGCGCAGCTAATTTAATATTTGAAAAGCAAGTATTTTTTGAAGTAAATGGGTACACCGATAATGAACATATTATGACTGGTGATGATGAGTTTTTGATGCATAAAATTTTTAAAAAATACCCGAATCAAGTAAAGTTTTTATTCGATAAAAATGCCATTGTAGAAACAGGGGCAAATGGAACTTTGGGTCAATTAACTGAGCAACGAAAACGATGGGTAAGTAAAAGTACCAAATACGAAAACCGATACATTACTTTAATTTTGGTTATGGCATATTTTTATAACATAAGTATTTTTGTAAACCTTTTTATCGATTGGCATTTAGCCTTAAATCAGTTGCTTTTTAAAATGCTGATAGAAGGTTTGTTTTTATTTACGATGCTAAAACTTTATGACAAAAAAATTCTTATTATTTTACTTCCAATAGCCGAGATATTTCATATTTTGTATGTAATTATTATTGGCATTTGGGCTAATTTTGCAACTTATAAATGGAAGGAAAGAACCCATAACTAACACTATGAACTACGAATTAAGCGATATAGATTACGACATTTTAGATGTTTTATACTTTGTGGAACCTTTTGAAAAAATATTAGAAGAAGTGACTGCTCCACCCAAAATTGTGGCAGATTGTTTAAAGCACTTAATTGCTAAAAAATATGTGGTTGCCATGCGTTTTGACGAAGAAAAACAGGATTATATAAAAAGTTTTATATACGATTCTGACGACATGCACGCTTATAGCTACTTGGCTACCAAAGATGGCATGTTAGCTCATAACGGAAGACTTTAGGGAGTATTAAAATATAACTTTCTTGGTTATCAAAACTATGTTTTCTATGTTACTATGTGGTTCAAAAAACAGTTTTTATTGTTTATAGTCAACTACAAACAAATTTTCAAAATACTTTTCGAATCGTTTTCTAGCTTATAATCATTGTTAATTTGATAAGGAATTACTGCTGTTATATCATTGGTTTTTTTACTAACTAAAACCATACATTTTTCTTTTTCAAAAAGGTTAATTTTTTTATCAATTAAATAATCGCTCACCAGCTTGCTGCCATGCATTCCAAGTGGTTTAAAACGGTCGCCTTGTTGCCAAGTTTGAAGTATAAAATCATCACCAGTTTTTTCTTTGTTTAAGTACAAACATTTCTTTGAAAAAACTGTAGGTATTTCACTCAATGTTTCGAAGCCAATTTTGCCTATTGGTGTGTCAACTGAAATCGACTTTTTTCCAATATGTAAAGTTTGATGAATAACTTCCACTTTTCGCTCCCGGACTATGATAAATTTTCGGTCAATCAATGCTTCATGGGTTTCATTTTGGAAAACAATTCCACTGTTGTTTTCATGGTTTTCTATAATGTTTAAAATAGCAGTTTCGTTAAAGTTATATTCGCTGAGAATGTTGAACAATAAACTAGTTACAGCCAAATGCGACATTATTTTTAAATCAATGTAAACTAGGTTTTTGTGGGTACTAACAAACTTGTATTTTAGTTCATTTATTTTCTCGTTTAGTAGTATTTCGTCAGCACTAATTTTTTTGCTAAGCAGGTAAAAATTATTGACAGCATTGGTGTTTAATTCTTCCAGTTTTGGAATCACTAAATGTCTAATTTTATTCCGCCAATAATCGTCTTTTTTATTGCTGCTATCTTCCCTAAAAGCTATATTATTTTCATTGGCATAAGCCGTTATTTCAATTTTATTTGTAAATAATAATGGCCTGATGATGTTATTGTTTTTAACTGAAATCCCGTGCAATCCACCAATTCCAGTTCCACGAGTCATATTAATTAACATTGTTTCGGCCACATCGTTTTGATGGTGTGCAGTGGCAATTAATTGGAAGTTATTTTCCAAAGCAATTTTGTTAAACCAATCGTACCGCAATTGGCGAGCAGCCATTTGAATGGAAATTTTGTTTTCTTCAGCAAATTTTTTTGTATTGAATTTGATGGTAAAAAATTCGATATTGCTTTTTTGGCAAGTGTCCAAAACTAGCTGTTCATCACCATCGCTTTCATTGCTCCGCAACCCAAAATTACAATGTGCTACTGCAATTTTTATGTTTGCTTTTAGGAACAAATCAAGCATTACCATTGAATCTATTCCACCACTAATGGTCAACAAAATTTTATCGGATTGTTGAAATAATTGGTTTGAAGCTATAAATTTTTTGAATGATAAAAGCATGGATAAACTAGTTGGAATTTTTTACAAATATATTAAACGGGTTGTATTTTGTAGAGAAAACACTAAGCTAATACCGATGCCTTCGCTTTAAGCGAAGGCATCGGTTGGTGAAAGCTATAATAAGTCATTTTAGAGGAATTTCTTTTCTTAATAAATAAAAATAATTCAATGTTGGTTGCTATGCAAAGGAGGCGCTTTCAGCAAAACGAATGGTTTGGGTCTTAATCTGTGAATCTGTGGCAACATATTTCGAGTAATTGGTAATGAATTCAACTACTACCACTACTTAATCAGTGAATCTGTGACAACCTTTTTTAGTATAAAATAATTTAATAGTTTTGACCCATGCCATATTTTGCTAAAAAATTTATATCCCTCTTTATTCTAATCTTATTAGTTCAGTTTGTAAATGCGCAACAAAAAAGCCGAGTAGAGATTTTAGGTGCCGATTTGTTCGAAGGTCAAGTTACACAATTTGGAAACTCCAAAAAACTCATTGGTAACGTAAAACTAAAACAAGAAAATACCTTGATGTATTGCGATTCAGCCATTTTGTATGATGATTCGAATATGGTAAAAGCTTATAGCCATGTAAGAATTAACCATAACGATAGTATTTTTATGGAAGGAAATTATTTGAAATATGATGGAAATTCGAAGCAAGCTTACATGGAAGGAAACGTGAAAATGTATGACAAATCAATGACTTTAACAACCAATCAGCTTAATTTTGATATGGCCAATAATGTGGGCTTTTATTTAAACAATGCATTAATTATTAGCGATAGAAATAATTTAACAAGCCAATTTGGATATTATTATAGCAGAACTCGAAATTTTTTCTTTAAAAAAAATGTGGTGCTTATCAATCCTGAATACACCATGAAAAGCGATACTTTGATGTATAACACCATTGCTAAAACTTCGTTTTTTTATGGACCAACAGTTATTGAAGGAAAAAAAGACAAAATAACTTGTGAAAATGGCTGGTACGATACCAAAAAAGAAGTAAGTCAATTTAGTAAAAATGCAGTGCTTTATACCGAAAACAAAGTGCTAAAAGCTGATAGTCTTTTTTACGATAGAAAAAACACCATTGGCAAAGCATTTAATAATATAACACTTTTTGATTCTATTCAAAAAATTACTTTGTTTGGAAATTATGGAATTACCAATGCTAAAACCAAAAAAACTTTTGTAACCCAAAATCCTTATGCAGTAATGATTATGGATAAAAAAGACAGCATGTTTTTATATGCTGATAGTATTTTTTTATTGCAAGGCGACAAAAAACTAAAACAAAAAGAAGCCATCAAAGCATACCGAAAAGTAAAAATATTTAAGTCGGATATTCAAGGTGTTTGCGATAGCTTAATTTACCAAAAATCAGATTCTACTTTATCCATGTTTTCTTCACCAATAATTTGGAATGGAGTAAATCAAATAACTGCTGACACTATACATTTTTATATTAACAATAATCAGCTTGATTCCTTTGAATTACGTAACAATTCGTTCCTAATTTCGAACGAAAAAGGTCCGCATTTTAACCAAGTAAAAGGTAAAAATATGAAGGGTTATTTAGACAGTTCAAATATAAAATATTTAAGAGTTTATGGCAACGGACAAAGTATATATTATGCCAAAGAAGACAGTGTAAATTACATTGGTATAAACAAAATTGATTGCAGTGAAATGGAATTTTATTTTGTAAATAAAAAAATAAGTAAAGGTGTTTTTATTACAAATCCTGATGGCATGATGTACCCGCTCGATGAACTTAAACCCGAGGAATTAAGACTTAGAGGCTTTATTTGGCGAGAAAAAGACAAACCGCAAAAGGTTTATTATCAATATAAAAAATAAAAAAATGTTAATTTTATGTGCAAATGTTTGCTTTTTTAAACTAAGTCACTATTTTAGCTAACTCAAATATTTAAAAAACTAAATAAAAAAAAGAATATATGAAATCAAATTTTACTAATTTTTACGCAAAACTAAGTTCGTTCTTAGTTTTATTTTTGGGGCTATCAGCAAGCAGTGCTTTTGCCCAAGGTTTTGCAGGAGGCAGAACTTATGTTGTAAACGGTCAAACCGATCAAGTTGCTCCGGTTGATACTTTTGTGAACTTAATGAATACTACTACTGGTAACTTGGGTGCACTTACTTATTTAAATACTAATGGTATTGATGTTACTTTAGCTCCTGGAACTGTTACTATATTATTAGATGCTGGTTATTCTGGAGTTGAACCTTCGTCTATTCAAGTTGGACAATCTAATGGTTCTGGTTATCCTAACATGAGTTCTACTAGACCAATAGTTTTAAAACCTAATAGTGGTTTAAACTTTGTGATTTCTACTACAGCTACAATTGCTGCCAATGGAAGTTTGTTCAGAATATTTGGTAGTACCGATTTTACAATAGATGGTAGCGGAACTACAGGACAAAGAAATATAACTTTTAACATGGGAACATCATCTGTTACTTCTGGTAAAGTAATTGACTTTATTCCTGCATCGGCTAATAGAATTAGAAATGCTGGTATTAGAAATTGTATCATAGTTGGTAACTCAGCTGGAACTACTATTAATACATATGCTGGAATTTATTTTGGAGGTACTGCTTCAAATGTTGCACCAGCTTTAGTTGGTACAAACTATAATATTAATTATACCAATAATTTAATTATGGCGGTTCAAAACGGTATTTATCATAGAGGCTTTGCTTCAAGTGCTACTTTATTTCCTTCACAAGATACTGGTATTAATATTATCAATAATATAATAGGTAATTATAACAACCCAATAAATGCTGCTAATACTCCTTGTATTGGTGGAATAACAACAACACCGGCTAATGGTATATATTTAAATACTGTTTCTAACTCTACCGTTTCTGGTAATATAATTAGAAACACTGTACCATTAAGTGTTGGTAATGTAAATGGTGGTTTCTCGGGAATAAGATTAGATGGTGTCAATTTTACTGCACTAGATTCAAATATTAGAATTGTAAAAAATCAAATTTATGGTTTATATACAAACGCACTTAGTCAAGGTGTGTCAGGTATTAGAGTTAGTTTAGGAACTCCAACTTCACCAAGAAGATTATTAATTGCAAATAACTCAATTGGTAAAATTGCAGCAGTGAGTGGTGGAACTTCTATAGGAAGTATGGGAACTTACACTGCTGGTATTATAATAGATATTGCAAGTTCTAATGTTGGTACAGAGGTATTGTTTAATTCAGTAAATTTAACTGGAGATACTTTGGCAACTAATTCTGTTTCTGCATGTTTTGTTACAGGTCCTACCACACTTGGTGGAATTACCATGATGAATAATTCATATTCAAACAAATTAAGCAGAACAACTGGTGATGGAATCACTACTTTTGGTAATTTACTTGGTTATCAAAATTATGCGGTAATTGTTTCTGCTAACAATGCAAATCCTTTTTCGTTTTCAAACTTTAACAATTACCATGCTAACACATTTGGTGGTGGTTATGCATTTGTAGCAGGTTTAAATAGGGGTACTAACGTTTTAACAAATGTTTCAACTTTAAAAAGTTATGTAAGTTATTCTCCTTCCGACACCAACAGTTTTGCTGTTATTCCTCCTGTTACTAGCGATACATTATGGTCGGTAGCAAGTGGTTTTTCACACAGAACTTATAATAGAGGTTATGCTTTAACTACTTTAAACCAATTTAGTGTTGGAGTTTATAACGCTTTAAACAATAAAGTAAGTGATGATATTTTTGGAAATCCTAGAACTGGTTTAGGTCGTTTTACTTCTATTGGTTGCCACCAATGGTTGGGAGATTCAATTGATATAAACATTGCTTTATTTGGTGGTGCAACTTATAATATTGAAGACATTAATAGTTATCCTCCAATTGCTTCTTCACCTAATACAGGAAGTTTTAAAAGTTTAGCTGAAGCAATTACTTATTTGAATTCTTATGGTATATCTGGAAATCAAAACAATGTTACTTTCCGTATAACAAGTGATTATAAAAGAGAAACAGTTTGGATTCCAGCAATTACTGATTATCCCGGTTCAAATCCTTCGTTAAATGTAATAATTAAACCAGGTGTTGGAGTTGTTGATACTATTTGGGCACCAAATGCTCCAAATTTAGCTAACTCATCTGTTTTAAGATTTATGGGTGCAAAGAATGTAATACTTGATGGTTTAACTAGTACAGGACCTAATGTAAGAAACTTAACATTTATGTTTAGAGGCCAATCAACTACTAACAATGCCCGTGTAATTGGTATAGTTCCTACCGATGTTCCTTGTCAGAATATTACAATTAGAAATATAAACATACTTGGTAACACATCTACAACTGCTGTTAATACACATGCAGGTATTTATTATGGTTACCCTTTAACTGGTGCAATACCAACAGCAAACGATACAATTAGAACCATTGCAAACAATAATATCAATATCTATAACAACTTAATTCAAGGAGTTAGAAGTGGAATAGTTGTAAGAGGTTCTGGTGCTAATCCTGCAGCAACTGCTCCTGATTTTAAAGGTACTGCTTCTGGTGTTCCAACATTTAGAATTGGTAACTTAAATATAGTTGGTAATATTATAGGTGGTTCTACACCTATAAATGTTGGTTTGCCTACTACCTTTATTGGAGGTGCAGCCGATCAAGCAGGTATTTATGTTCAAGGTGTGGAAGCAACTTTAATTGATTCAAACATTATTAGAAATACTATACCAACTTTAGCATTATCAGCTGGTTTTAGAGGAATTGAAGTTGCAGAAACTTCTATTAAGTATCCAAATTTTGATGTAACAGTTTCTAAAAACTTTATTTATAATATAGTAACTGCATCTGGTCAAAGTGCAATTGGTATTAGAAGTTATTTTACTGCTCCAACAGGAGCAAGAAGTTATTTCTTTGCTAATAATTCTATTTCAAATATTATATCAGTAGGTGGAGGTGCAGTAAATAGTGCAACAAATCCAACAGGTATTTTAATTGATGCTCCACCAGCAAATATTCTTACCTCTGCTGATTTAGTAACATTATCGAACAATACCATTAACATGAGTGGTAATAATTTTTTAGGAGCTAATAATGCTATCTCAGCATTATTTTTAAACTCTTCAATTAGAGGTGGTATATCAAGTGTAAATAATATATTTGGTGTAACTGCTAATAGAAATACTGCTGGACCAATGTATTCAGTTATTTCAATTTCTCCAACTAGTCCTTTTGCTTTAAACCCAGTATTTTCTATACCAGCATCAGATTTCAATTCCTATTTTGTTTCTGGTAATAATCCTACTGCTACTAATAATATTTTGATGGCTACACCATCGGCTACTCCAACTACAAGAATGAACATTAATACTATACGTCAGTTTACTGGAACCAATACTGATTTAAGTTCATTTAACTTTCCAACTAAATTTTTATCAGATACATTGCCTAATTTAAATGCAATAACTGCTGGTTCAAGATACACAGCTGGTGCTTCAGTTTCATTGGTATTAGTTGATATTTATGGTGCAGCTAGATCATTAGGTCCTCAAATGGGTGCTGTAAAATTAGATTTAATAAACACTCCTTTACAACCAAATGCTACTTATTATATTAATGGTGTAGATAATTATCCTGTGTTAGCTAGTGCAAATGTTGGTTCATTTAAAACATTGCGTTCAGCAGTAAATTATTTAAATGCGTTTGGTGTTGGTTTAGCTTTCTCGGGTTCTAACCCAGTTAAATTAGTAATCAATGGTGCTTTTGTTAATGGTAATGCTTACGTAGGTGAAACAGATACATTTACTGGTCCTATTACAGTTATGGATTATCCATCTGCTACTTCTACAGTTCCAGTAATTGTAACAGTTGCTGCTGGTCGTCAAGATACAATTAAGTTTACTACAGTTTTAACTGCTCCTGCAGCATATTCAAGTTTGATTAGATTTAACAGTTCTAGTTATTTTGGTTTTGATGGTTCAAACAATGGAACTAATTCAAGAGATTTAACTATTGTAATGCCTAGCAATATGACTTCACCTACTTATAAAATTATAGATGTTTTAGGTGGTCAAAGTTCAATTTTTGCTACTAGTTTAGCTACTTCAAATAATTTTGTAAACAATTGTAATTTAATTGGTAATTCAACTACTTCAGCTATTAATACTTTTGCTGCTATTTATATGGGAGGTATAACTGCTACTCCTTCAAATGGTGCTGGCTTAGGTGGAAATAATAACAATACATTCTCAAATAACTTTATTGGTGGATGTCAATATGGAATTTATTTAAGAGGAAATGGAGTAAGAGGTCAAGGTGATGTTACTACTTCTATTTTAAATAACGTAATTGGTGGAAGTTTTGCTCCTGGTGGTTTGTTACCAACAAATTATTTTGGTGGTATTAATAATGCTGCTGGTATTTTCTGCGTAGGTCAATACAGAGCAAACATTAAACAAAATATAATTCAAAACAACATGGTGAATTTTTCTAATCCTAGAGGAATAGAATTAGGAGTTATTGTTGGTTCAAATACAATTTTAGATTCTGCTAACATTATTGATGGTAACATCATTAAAAATATTAGTTCTACTGTAAATGGAAGTGCTGCTTACGGTGTTTATGTTAATTTTGGAGCTGATGCTGGAAATGTTACAAATAGTACCAGAATTATTAATAACATGATTTCTGGAATTACTGCTACCGGTTCTGCTACTTTAATGAATGGTGTTTATGGAATTGCAATTGATGCAAATCCTACAAATGCTTTCACAGATCCTAATATTGGAATTCATTATAACTCTATTAGTTTAGGTGCTGCAAATACTGTTACTGCTGGTAGAACTGCTTGTTTGGCTATAGCCGATAAGTTTGCTTTAAACCAAACTTCTTTATTGTTGAAATCTGGATTTAAAATGCAGAATAATTTATTTTCAAATAAATTAGGAGGTACTTCAGCTTTAAATGGTGTAAGAGCAAGTGCAGTACAAGTGTCAGGTTTAGTTAGTGCTTTTTCAGTTTCTGAAAACAATAATTATTTCTGTAATGCAACAAATGCAACTAATAATCATTTAACAACCAATGCAATTGGAACTCAAAATGTATTTAACGGTTGGGATAGTATCAACAAATTTACTGGTGGAGATATGTATAGTACTAACTTTACAGTTCCTTTTACTAGCGATTTAGATTTATTTATTCCTGCATTAACTAATTCAGTTATTTACAGTGCTGCTACTCCTATTATAGGAATAAATACTGATGTAATTTCTAATACTAGAAATGGTTTAAGTCCTTCAATGGGTGCGCACGAATATACTGGTGGTAATAATATTGATAGTGTTTTACCTCGTATAGTTCCTGCAAACTCTGTAGTTTGTTTAAACGCTACATTTAATTCAATAAGCTTTTTAGTGGTTGATAAAAATTATACTGGCGATTATTTAACATACAGAGTAAATGGTGGTTCTTCTATTAATTTACCTAGCTCTGCTACTTCTTCAAGTTTAAATAGTAATGGTTTCTTAGTTAGAACTTATAATTTCCCTGCTTCTGCATTTGCTTCAGGTGCAACTATTGAATATAAAATTACTGCATCAGATATCGTTGGTAATAATGGAATTTACCCTAATCCTGCTGTAAAAGCTTGGGACACTTTATCTACTGGTATAGCTACTTATCCTTACACCATGAATTTTGAAGATGGTTTAAAAGGTTGGTCAACTCAATCGTTAACTTTAGGTGCAAATTGGAATACTGGTGCTTTTGGTTCATCTATCAATCCTTCACAAGCTACTGAAAATGGTATTAAGTGTGCTGTTTTCCCTTCTGCTACTTTAGCTGCTGGTGCATCGGCCAGAATGGTTTCTCCTTGTTTTAACTTAAGTGTTTTACAAAGACCAATTTTACGCTTCCGTTTTTCTCAAAGTAATAGCAATGTTACTAAAAGAGATTCTGTGAATGTTACAGTTTTAATTAATGGCTTTCAAGGTCCAATTATTAAAGTAGCTGTTAGACCAAATTCTCTTTCTCCTTATCCAGATTGGTTTACTTACGAAGCTTGTTTAACTGAATACAGAACTCCAGGAAATAACTATAGTTTCCAATTTGATGCATTTAGTGCTGGTTTAGGAAATAATATGTTAATTGATAGTATTCAAATTTTAGACGATAATCAAAGTCAAGTGTCAACTGGTGTAATTGCAAGAATTTGTAATTTAAACCAACCAGTAACTATAACTATTCCTAATACCGATATCCGTTATGTTTACAGAGCTATTGAATTAAATGCTGCTGGAAGTGGTGTAGGTGTTTTAGATTCAGCAACTGGTAATTTAGGCGCTTTAACTTTAAGATTTGCTAATCGCCAAGTTGATACTTTAAATTATGTGATTTCAGCAATTAATTATGGTTCTGGAACTTATCAAGCTCCTTCATCTTCGGTTGAACCTAACTATTGTAGCAATAATTTACCTGGTACATTTAGTACAGTAATTAACCGTTTCACTCGTACAATGAACGCTGCTGGTGGTTATATTATTCCTGATATTTTAACAGCTGGCGTGTTCAATGGTGCTGCTAATGATGGTGATCAATTTAAACCAGATGCTGTAAAATACAATAACAGTTTAAGATACGAAATATTAACACCTACAAGCTTTTTTACCAACGCAAGTTATGGTACCAATTGGACTTTATTAAATACTTCTGTTAAATCGGTTTATGGAAATACTGCTGCTACAAGTGCATTGTTTACAGCTCCTACTTCAACTACTAACGCAAAAGTTACTTTTACTCCAACTATTGCTGAAGCTGATACTTTATTTGTATTAACTACTACTATTCGTTTTTTACCTACAAACTGCGATACAACTGTTTATCGTTACATAAAAGTAAATAATCCTATTGCTTATGGCTTTAGAACTTTACCTAGAACTGATACTGCTTGTACTGGTACAGGACTTAATTTTGATATCAATCAAGGTCCTAAAGCTGGTGTTACTTGGTTATGGTCATTTGGAGATAATACAAATTCAACTTTTGCAAACCCTGTTCATATTTGGAATACTGCAGGAACATATAGAGTTACTTTACGTGCTACTTCTGCTTTAGGTTTATCTGATACAGTTTCTAGATTAATTACTGTATTATCTGCTCCTAGTGCTGCTTACACTGCTAGTTCTACTGCTATTGTTTGTCAAAACGATTCTACTTATTTTACTGTTTCTAACCAAGCTGCAGGATTAAGCTACTTATGGACTTTCCCAGGTAATGTGTTTAGAACTGCTCCAGTTAATACTTTCGGTTTTTCTAAAGCTGATACTAATTACAGTGTTACTTTAAAAGTTACCAATAGTGCAAACGCTTGTTTTGCCATTAATAACAGAATTTTCCCTTCTTATGCTAAACCAAAAGCTAAATTTAATGTAACTAGCCATTGTCAAGGTCAATACATGCCTTACACTGATAGTTCTACTATTTCAAACGAAGATAGATTAGGTTGGTATTGGACATTCAGTAATGGTGAATCTCGTCAGTCAAATAGTTTCCAAATTAAATTTGTAAATAGCGGTAATGTTTTAGTTCGTTTACGTTTAATTTCTGCTGCTGGTTGTGAAGATACTACTTCAAGATTAGTTACAGTTTATGAAACTCCAAAACCTGATTTCTTATTTACTTCTGCTTGTACCAACGATTCAACTACTTTTAATAACCAAACTACTTATGGTGCTGGTATTCAAAATGCAGGTTATATTTGGGATTTTGGTGACAATAGTGGTGTTGATACACGTCAAGATCCAAGACATCGTTACTTAAACAATAACAGTGGTGATCCATTCATTGTTAAGTTAATTGCTTACAATAAATTATTTGGATGTAAAGATTCAGCTTTCAAAAATGTAGAAGTTAAAACTGCTCCAGTTGCTGTTGCTGAATTAGGTGGTACAATTAAAACAGGTGTTTCTACCGATAAAGTTTGTCAAGGTAATTTAGTTACATTTACTAGTAAATCTTTTGCTTCAAGTGGTTCCGAAATTGGTTGTGGATGGGTATTTGGAAATGGTGGTCAAAGTGGTGCTTGTAATTCATCTAATATCTACCCTGATGCTGGAGTATTTAATTGGAGTATTACTGCTACTTCTGATGGTTGTATAGATACTAAATCTGGAACTATCACTGTGGTTGCTAAGCCTGTAATTACTTTTACTAAACAAAGTTTTTCTATTCCTGCTAGCAGATTTACTGTGAATAACCGTAAAGTATTTACACCTTCTGATTTAGTATCTGATGGAAATCAATATGTTTGGAATTATGGAGATGCTGATAGTTCTGGAACTAACCAACGTATTGCTGACTTTATTTACAACAAAAAAGGTAGTTTCAAAGTTAGAATGCAAGTTACTACAGTAGATGGTTGTGTTGTTAATTACACTGATACTGCTAATGTTGATGTTAGTGTTAGTGCTGGTGAAGAATTAGCTAGTAAGTTTAACTTATCTGCTTATCCTAATCCATTTGCTGATAACACAGTGTTAGGTTTAAGTTTAACTAAAACTGAAGATGTTACCATTACTATTACTGACATCTTAGGTAGAGTAATTTCAACTACTAACCATAAAAATGTTGGAAGTGGTAAACATGAATTTGAATTAGCTTCAAACAACTTTACTGCTGCTGGAACATATATTGTTAAAGTACAAATTGGTGACGAAATGGTTGTTAAATCATTGGTTAAACAATAAATATTTCAATGATAATAACATTCAAACCCCAAAGAGCTCTTGTTCTTTGGGGTTTGTTTATTTATATAGTTTGGGTTTAAATGAAAAGATATAAAATAGAATTGGCTTATAACGGAACCAATTTTCATGGTTGGCAAAAGCAATTGAATGCAAATACTGTTCAACAAGAATTAGAAGAAAAATTAGGCATTTTACTTAAAAAACCCATTGAAACTCTTGGCTGTGGAAGAACAGACACTGGCGTTCATGCTAAACAGTTTTTTGCCCATTTCGATTGTGAAGAAGACTTTGATGCCGCTAAGTTGGTTTATAAATTAAATAGAATTACATCTTTAAATATAGCCATCAAAAATATTGAAGCAGTTGACAATGCTTTTAACGCTCGTTTTGATGCAAAATGGCGTGAATATGAATATGTAATAACTACTAAACCCAATCCTTTTTTAAACGAATTTTCTTGGTATAATGCTACTGCTTTGGATGTAGATTCAATGAATGAAGCTGCGCAATTACTTTTAAAACACACTAATTTTGAGTGTTTTAGTAAAGTGCATACTCAAGTTAATAATTTCAATTGTACACTAACTGAAGCTTATTGGAAAAAAGAAGGAGATTTATTGATTTTTACAATCAAAGCAAATAGGTTTTTAAGAAACATGGTTAGAGCCATTGTGGGCACTTTAATTAAAGTTGGCACCCATGAACTTGATTTGGATGGTTTAAAGAGAATTTTAGACAGTAAAAACCGCTCTGAAGCCGGTATGTCGGTTCCAGCACACGGATTATTTTTAACTAAAGTAATTTATTAGAAAATGATCTAAAGTCTTGGCAAGTTTATTTTATCTTGAATAATGATACTTTCGCCAAATTCATCTTTTATTTTATTATAAAAAAGTTTTGCTTCAAGCCTTGATCTAAAGTCACCAACCCTTATTTTAAAATAAGGTTGTTGGTACGATAAATAAGCTGTTTGTTCGGGAAATAACCTTAAAAATTTAGTCTTTATATTGTTCGCATTGATACGTTCATTTCCCGAAAATAGTTGAATTCTGTATCCCGAAATAGTTTTGTTGATGTTATTTTTAGCTATGTTTTTATCAATTAAACTGTCTAAATAAATATTGTCACCTTTTATTTTTATGTACCCAGTTGTTTGAGAAATTGCATTTGAATTTACAGCAAAACAACTGATTATAAAAAACACTAAACTACTTGGCTTCATTTTCTTCAATTATTTTTATACTATTTGAACATCCCAAAACATCTGCACCAGCAGCCAATAAATCAAGAGCTTGTTTCCTTGTTTTTATTCCACCTGCAGCTTTTATTTTTATTTTGCTCGACAAATTTGCACGCATTATTTTTACTGATTTTACATCAGCACCTTTGTTTGCATATCCTGTAGATGTTTTAACAAAATCCACTTCGCAATCTTCACATACTTTACAAGCTCTTATTATTTCATCCTCATTTAAATAGGCAGTTTCTATAATAACTTTTACTTTTTTATTTTGTAAGTGACAAACTGTAACTACTGATTGAATGTCGTTTTGAACTGTTTGCATATCACCACTTTTAAAAGCAGCAATATTCATTACCATGTCTATTTCATCGGCACCACTAATGATGGCCTTTTTTGCTTCTTCTACTTTTGCACCAACTGTTGCATAACCCAAAGGAAATCCAGCAACTGTAATTATTTTTATTGCTTTTTTTCCTAACGTTTTTTTTGCTAATTGAACGTAATATGGTGAAACGCAAACGCCATAAAAACCATTTGTAATTGCTTCATTACAAAGTTGAATGATTTCTTCTTTAGTACAATCAGGTTTTAAATTTGTATGTTCAATGTGCTTAGCTAATTCCATTTTCTCTAATTTTTTTAAGTTTTATATTCGCATTTTGTTAAACGATAGTTTCAACTTATTATTATATTTTAAATTCCTTCTTTTCCGTGGCATTGTTTAAATTTTTTACCACTTCCACAAGGACATAAATCGTTTCTGCCAACTTTTACATCCGCATAAACTTGCTGTTGTTTTGGCTTATCAATTACTGGTTCTCCACCATTTTGGGCAGCTCTTTGTTGTGCTTCTCCAATATCATCTGTTCTACTTGTTTGTAATTTTGGAGCAGGTGCTTTTTTAGGCAATTGCTGAGTAGTTTTTATATTTTGGTTGTTATCACCTACCATAATATGTCCTTTAAACAACATGCCTAATACTTCACGATTTATTCTGCTCAATAATCCTTTGAATAAATTGAACGATTCTAATTTGTAAATCAATAAAGGATCTTTTTGTTCAAATACTGCGTTTTGAGATGATTGTTTTAAATCGTCCATTTCACGTAAATGTTCTTTCCATTCATCGTCAATGATCCAAAGTGTGGCAAATTTTTCAAATACTTTTGCTACTTCTTTACCTTGATTTGTTACTGCATCTTTAATATTTACTGGCAATTGAATATTGCGTAAACCATCTGTAATTGGTACCACAATCATTTCGTGCTGCTGCACTTTATTTTCGTTATTTATTTGGTTAAATACCGGAAAAGCTTGTGCTGCCATGTATGTTAACTTAGCTTTGTAATGGTCGTTTAACTCTTCCATGAACAAATCAACTACTGCTTCTGTATTGCCAGTAAATTCATCCTCAGTAAATTTAACTTCATGAGTTAATAAGCGCAAAGTTTCCAATTTAAACTCACTAAAACTTTTCATTTCCTGATAAGTTTCTACCAATTCGTAACACAAATCGTGGAGCATGTTACTTAAGTCTAACTCTAATTTATCGCCATATAAAGCACTTCTTCTTTTTGCGTAAATTACTTCACGCTGAGAGTTCATTACATCATCGTATTCTAACAAACGCTTACGAGTTCCAAAGTTATTTTGCTCTACTTTACGTTGTGCATTTTCAATGTTTTTGGTAATCATAGAGTGTTCAATGTTTTCACCCTCTTTCATACCTAATCTGTCCATTACTTTTGCTATTCGTTCGCTTCCAAACAAACGCATCAAGTCATCTTCCAAACTAATATAAAAACGCGAAGAACCTGGATCTCCTTGACGTCCCGCACGACCTCTCAACTGTCTGTCAACTCTTCGCGATTCGTGGCGTTCAGTACCAATAATTGCTAATCCGCCTGCATCTTTAACGCCTTCACCTAATTTTATATCGGTTCCCCTTCCTGCCATGTTGGTAGCAATGGTTACCGCACCTTTTTGTCCTGCTTCCGCAATTACTTCTGCTTCACGTTGGTTTTGTTTTGCATTTAAAACATTGTGTTTTAA
>JBMOGB010000032.1:0-25004 GCA_049318585.1 Bacteroidia bacterium
AATACTAAGTACGTTTTTTATTTTCATTTTTTATTTTTCTTTGGAAACAAAAATATACTTTTTAGTGGGAGTACAAATGAAAAAACAAACGATTTATTTATTGCCAAAAAAAATATTTGGTTTTAGTAACTGAATTACTGTTTTCATAAAAGTCAATTTTTACTGTTCCTTTTTGGCCATCTGTAAAAAATATCATTTGCAGATTTACTTTTCCGGTTTGAGAGGAGAAGAATTTCTGAACTTTATTTTTATTGTCATAACTACTAATAGACCATCCTGTTGGGTTAGAATAACCCCATAAGCATGTTAAATAAAGAACAGATGTATCTGTAAGATTGTTGAAAATTATGTTTAACCTTGAATCAGCTTCTAATTCTGCCCCCATTTCATAAGATCCGTTTACATTTAAAACACTCGAATCAGGATATGAAAGAATATTTCCACCGAAATAAATAGTTTCAGGATATGAAATTCCTTTTTTTTCAGTAATTGTTTTTTCTTCTTTAGAACAAGAAAATAAAATGATTGAAGTTAAAATTAAAGTAATTGTATTTTTCATTTGTTTTTTTTCAAATATATAAGAATTAAAAGCAAAACGAATAAATTAAATTAATTAGCTTAAACCCGAATACGCATTAGAAAATCTATTACGAGTCAAATCTATTTCAAATCAGTGTTTCCTTAAATTTGAAAATGTAGCACTGCTATGATTTTTAAATTTAAGGAACTGATTTATTGTATATTTTAACTCTTATATCGAAGTGCTAACGCGTATTCTGGGTTAAATTATAAAATACTACTCATTTTTCATTATCTCATACTTAGCATTTCTGGTAATTTCTTCCCAATTATCGGTTCTAAATGGTACAGCAGGAAATCCTTCTTGATTATATAAATTGCAATGATTTGTATTGCCAATCCATCCAAAACGAATGGCTTTTGGATTGTTTATTTGATCACTAAAAACAATAATTTTATTGTTTTTTATAATTGCAACTGCATGGTAAAACAGGTGGTTGTTTCCAGCAATTTCAAATCCTATAATATCACCTTCTTTTTTAGTTGACATCAATCCTGAACCGCAGTTTTTAAATGAAATGATTGCTCTATTTTTTATTGTTTTCAATGATTTGTAAGTAGGACCATTACATGTCATTTTCTTTTTATACAAATTATTTAAAGCCAAAGCAGCTAATCTGTTTCCAATTGTTTGCTTGTTGGTTGGATGAATATCAGAAGGGTTTTTTATTGAATCTGTAGCCACAACCATGGCTGTGTTTGCTAGTTCTAAAGTACTTGTTTGTGCCTCTCTAAGCTCCGCCCATGCACAGCCTTTATTGCTATTTCCAGCTGTTTCAAATGAAGCTAATTGTGCAAAATAAAAAGGGAATTTACCAATATTCCACTGCTTTCTCCATGAATTTATAAGTAATGGAAAAATAGTTTTATATTGAAATGCTCTTCCTGCATTTGATTCACCTTGATACCATAAAACACCTTTAATAGCAAATGGTATCAAAGGATTTATCATGGCATTAAATGCCAAGGTTGGAAAATCGTTTTGATTAATTTCACTTTTTATTGTTTCTACTTGAAATTTCCATTCACCATGCAAAGGAATTATTGTTTTATCAAACGTTAATTTTACAGCATTTGTATCACCATAAATTCCTCCATTACCTCCGTTATCAATTACTTTAACTGCAATTATATTTTCACCATTCACCAATAATCCGGCTGGTATTTTATAATTTCTAATTGAGTCCCATTTATTTATTGATCCAACCTTAACACCATTTACAAAAGTGATGTCGTTGTCGTCAATTTTTGACAATGATAAAACAGCATCATTTGTGTTTTTTAAATCACTAATAACAAAAGATTTTCTTAACCAAACAATTCCATCTAATTGTCCAATTGATTGATCTTCCCACGACTTTGGTTGGAATATTTTAGGCCATTTTGAATCATCGAAATTACCTTTATAAAAATCATTATTACTATCCAATAATACAGGTGCATGTTGTAAATTTTCTATTCTTTTTGTTTGAAAATTAAGTGCATTTTTCGACAAAGAATCTAAACTAATTTTAGGCATTTTACTTATCATTTCCTTAAATTCCAAGTTGTTTTCAAAAGCATTTCTACTTATCCATGTTTCTATATTTGTTCCTCCCCACGAAGCATTAATTAATCCTATTGGAACTGCTGTTTTTTTGTAAATATTTTTAGCAAAATAATATGCTATGCCCGAGAACGCTGAAACTGTTGTTGAATCACATAATTGCCACAAAGTGCTATCCACCTTGTTTTGTGGTAAAGAATGAATGGCATGCTTAATTTTTATGTGCCTAATAAAAGGATAATTTGCTGCTTTAATTTCATTTGCAGCATTGTCAGATTGCCCAACCGTCCACTCCATATTCGATTGGCCAGTGCAAAGCCAAACATCACCAACTAAAACATTATTTATTTCTATTTTGTTGTTACCAATAATCAATAAAGTGTAAGGGCCACCAGCTTTTTCTTTATTTAATTTCAACGACCATTTACCAAAACTATCTGCTTTTGTAGTTTTAGTTTGCTTGTTAAATTTAACAGTAATGGTTTCGTTTATGTTAGCCCAACCCCAAATAGGAATTGCAGTTTCACGTTGTAAAACCATGTTGTTGCTAAAAAAAAATGGAAGACTTATGTTGGCAAATAGATTACTATTTGCACTTAAAACAATACAAATAATTAGATAAATTTTTTTCATTGCTTGTGTTGGTTTAGCATCCAATTATAAATTTCTTTATGTTCATATACGCGGGTCCAACTATCGTGCATGTCAAAATCAAAAATCTCCAATTTTATATCTTTATTACAGTCTTTTAGTTTTTTAAAAATATTGATTGAATACTGAACATCTACCACATTATCGAGCAATCCATGAAACATTCTGATTGGAATATTTTTTATTTTGCAACCTTCAATCATTGGAACCCTATCTACAAATCCTGCAATGGGAACCAACACAGCAAACATTTCAGGATGAGCATAAGCCAAATTCCACGCTCCCCAAGCGCCCATGCTTAATCCTGTTAAATAAATCCTATTGGTGTCAATGTCGTTTTTGGCAATAATTTCTTGAATCAATAAATACAATTCTTCTGCATCCCAAACATTGTTTTCGGCACATTGAGGAGCCAATATAAAAGTGTTTAACGTATCGTGTTTTATGAACTTTAAAGGGCCATGAGCTTTTACTTTTTCTAAGTCATTTCCTCTTTCACCCGAACCATGTAAAAAAACAATAAGTGGCATTTTTTGAGTGGCATTTTGGGGTTTTACCAACAAATAATTAAGCGTAATTTTCTTAGTAATTTTAGCGTTAAATGTTCCAGTTAATTCGGTTTGACTAAAGCAAAATGAAGCTGATAAAACGAATAAAGATATAAAAATAAATTTCATGACAATATAATTTACAAAATAATATTCAAAATTAGTCCTTTATTTTTTCATAAAATGCTTTAAGAATTTGAAAAGATTTTTTCTTTTTACCATCATTTGAAATCAATCCTTTTCGGTTGTAGCCATCTTGAATTCCTGGAAGTACTCTTCTTGGCGATCTAAAATCAACTAAAATCCAAGGGCTTATTCCGCAAATATTTGGAATTTTTTCAATCATTTTTAGATTTTGAATGTACAAATATTCCTGAAATTCCTCAGTCCACCGTTCCGTTTTCTCACCATGGAATCCTTGTTTAGCATCGCCTCCAAATTCAGAAACTATAACAGGTTTGTTGTATTTTGAAGTCCATTTTATTTTTTTTGCATCTTCCAAATTTCCACCATACCAACCCAAATATTCATTAATTGAAACTATGTCGAGGTTTTCAGCAATTGGATCATCAATATAACTATTTAAATTTTCACTTTTGGTAAGTAATGCAGCGCTTATAAGGCGGGTGTTATCTAATTTTTTTGCTCTTAAAATGAGGTTGTTTATAAAAGTATTTCGCAGGTCGGAAACTGGAGTTTCGTTTGCAATAGACCAAATAATAACACTAGCTCTATTTTTATCTCTTGCAATAGTTGTTGTAATTTGATTTTCTGCATTTTTATAGGTTTCTAAGTTTGTAAAATCAATAGTCCAATAAACAGGTATTTCTTCCCAAACCATTAATCCCATTTTATCGGCTAAACGAATGATAGTTTCATTGTGCGGATAATGTGCCAATCGAACATAATTACAACCTAATTCTTTTGCCCAATTTAACAATCTAATACCGTCAGCTTCCGAATTGGCTCTACCTCCTTTATCGTTTTCTTCATGTATAGAAATTCCCTTTAAGAATATTGGTTTTCCATTCAATA
Source organism: Bacteroidia bacterium (assembly GCA_049318585.1). Classification (GTDB taxonomy): domain Bacteria; phylum Bacteroidota; class Bacteroidia; order UKL13-3; family UKL13-3; genus JAAFJM01. Next base: position 4,360 of record JBMOGB010000032.1, read on the forward strand.
AAATTTTTGCATTTTGAGTTTCAATAGTTCGAAAACCAATTTCATCGTTTAGAAAAGTATTGTTATATCCAATCAAAACATTGTATAACTTAGGATATTGGGGAGACCAATATTTTATATTCTTACTAATTATTTCAAAATTAACATATGTGTTTGTGTCAATTTTTCCTTTGTATTTTACACCTAGTTCAGGGATTTCAATGGTAACAAACTCGTTTTTTTTGTCAAATTTATCAATCTTCACATACCCAGAAATTGTGTTTTTATCACCTTTTTTAAGTTGAATTGTATAATCTTGAATGAAAGATTTTGGTTGTTCAATTAATAAAACATCTCGGGTAATTCCACCATAATTAAACCAGTCAGTATTAATGGTTGGAACCGCTTCATTATGCCTAATATTATCAACTTTTACTACCAAAAAATTATCTTTAGCTTTGATAATGGATGAAATTTCGAAATTAAAAGGCGTAAAACCTCCTTCGTGAATCCCTAATTTTACGCCATTAAGATATACTTCAGCTTTATAATTTACAGCTCCAAAATAAATGAAAATATGTTTGTTTTCCTTCATTTCATAGTCAAATGATTTCTTGAACCAAACTGTTCCTTCATAATAAAACAACATTGGATTTTGCGAATTCCAATCCCCTGGAATTGTCATAGCAGGCGATTTGTCAAAATCATATTCTACTAATTCTTGCTTGTTTTGAACGTGATAATTATTGAAAAATGCTGCTTTTTGAAAACTTTTTTGCTGGTCGTATGCATCATGATGAAAACTATAATATCCGGTTTCGTATGGATCAATAATGTAATTCCATTTGCCATTTAATGACGTTGTGGTTTGGTTTTTTACATTAGGAATTAACTCTTGCGAAAAAATTTGAGTTGCATAAAATGCAAATAAAAGGCAGTAATATTTTGAAATTATGTTTTTCATTTCACTAATTCAAAACTGTCTTTTAGGCGAATATCTGCGCTTGATGAGCCAATCATTATTTCAAAATCACCAGGTTCAGATTTGTATTCCAATTGTTGGTTATAAAACTTCAATTTTTCGTTATCAATTATAAACTTAATGGTTTTTGTTTCACCAATATTTAAGTGAATTTTCTTAAAATCTTTCAATTCAATAATTGGTCTTATTACCGAACCAACCACATCGTGCAAATATAACTGAACCACTTCTTCGCCTGCTGCGTTGCCAGTGTTTGTAATGCTTACCAACACTTCTATGTTTTCGTTTTTCTTTATTTTATGTGCCGATAATTTTAAATCAGTGTACAAGAATGTGGTATAACTTAGGCCAAAACCAAAAGGAAATTTAGGACTATTTTTCAAATCAATATAAGCCGAAACATACTTGATATTGGTTTCATTTCCTGCTGGTCGTCCTGTGTTAAAATGGTTGTAATAAAGTGGTATTTGACCTTCTTCTCTCGGGAAAGTAATGGGTAATTTAGCACTAGGATTATAATCACCAAAAATAACATCGGCAATTGCATTTCCGGCTTCGCTACCAAGCCACCAAGTATAAAGAATGGCAGGTACATTGTCGGCAGTCCAGTTAAATATTATTGGTCTTCCGGCATTTACCAAAACTATTATTGGTTTGCCAGTAACTTGAATGGCTTTTACTAAATCTTCCTGCACTCCGGTTAAATGAATATTGCTTTTACTTTTAGCTTCTCCGCTTCCGTTCCAAGCTTCACCAATACTTAAAATTACAACATCAGCTTGATTAGCTTTTTCAATTGCTTCAGCAAAACCATCTTTATTATCGCCATTTAATTCGCAACCTTTGGCATACAAAATGGTTGTATTATTTCCAACTTTATTTTGTAATCCTTCCCATTGCGAAACCACTTCATTGTCGTAATCTATCTCTGGTAAATCAACTGACCAAAAGCCTCTGTTGGGTTTATGTTCTTTAACCAAAGGACCAATAAATGCGATTGTTTTAATGGTTTTAGAAAGTGGTAAAATATTGTTTTCATTTTTCAATAAAACAATACTTTTTGTTGCCATTTCTCTTGCCATTTTTCGGTGTGCAGGATTGTTTAATTCCCTGTTTTCTCTTTCAGCATTACAGAATTTAAAAGGATCATCGAACAAACCGAGTTCAAACTTTTTGCGGAGTACTCGTTTTACCGCATCATCAATTACCGCAATGGGAATTTTCTTTTCTTTTACCAATTGCGCTAAATTATTTCGATATGAATTACTTTCCATATCCATATCGCTGCCAGCTGTAATGGCTGCAAAAGCCGCTTCTTGGCTATCTTTTACATAACCATGTTTAATCATTTCACCAATTGAACCCCAATCGGATACTACAAAACCTTTAAAGCCCCATTTTCCTTTTAAAATATCTCTTTGTAAATACTTATTTCCCGTTGCAGGAATTCCATTGATGTCATTAAATGAATTCATAAAAGTAGCAGCACCAGCATTGAGCGCAGCTTTAAAAGGAGGCAAATAAGTTTCCCAAAGCATTCGTTCACTCATGTCAACCGAGTTGTAATCGCGGCCACCAACAGCTGCTCCATAAGCAGCAAAATGCTTTGCGCAAGCCATTACAGCATTGGTATCGCCTAATTTTCCTTGAAAACCTTTTACTCTTGCAAATGCAATTTGAGAACCCAAGTAAGTGTCTTCACCAGCACCTTCCATTACACGTCCCCAACGCGGATCACGGGCAATATCGACCATGGGAGCAAAAGTCCAATGAATGCCACTGGCTGCAGCTTCTGTAGCTGCAATTCTTGCGGAAAGTTCCATGGCGTGCAAATCCCAACTTGCTGCTTCGGCCAATGGAATTGGAAAAGTAGTTTTATAACCATGCACCACATCTTGCCCAAATAAAAGTGGAATTTTTAAACGCGATTGCATGGCCAATTCTTGATATTGGCGTGTATATTTTGTACCTAAAATATTGAGCATAGAACCCAACAAACCTTGTTTTATTTCCGATTGTTTATTTGGGTTAATAGTAATTGGACCAGTGGCTGTATTGTCGCCTGAATATTGATTCAATTGACCAATTTTTTCCTCAATGGTCATTTGTTTTAGTAAAGCATTTACTTTTTTATCAATGCTATTTGACTGAGAAAAACAGGTGATTGATACAGATATAAATAAACAAAATAAACCTATTTCCTTTTTCATACCAAGAGTAAATTAGAATAAAATAGATTGAATGGTATGTGCAATGCTTTTAACATTTATGGATTGATTTCCTAATTGAATAATATAATTAATTTCTTTGTCGCCATCATTCATAACCACCACACAAATTTTTCCATTTTTGTTTTTAAATGCAGTTGATTTAAGGCTACTTCTGCTCGATGAGCAAGCAATTCGTTTAGCCCCAGGGCGAACAAATTTAGAAAAATGTCCGATATAATAAAACGCATTGGTATAAATAATTTCATTGGTTTTTGTGTTTACGTGAACTGGTGCAAAACAAAAATTTTCAACATGATTTGGTCCACCTTTTTCATCTAAAAAAATGTTCCAATCAGTAAATCCAGTAAGGCCATTGTTAAAATCTTTTATCATTGATTTTGCATAAAATTCGCCAATATTCCAATTATAATATTTGGTTTCGTTAAACACTTCTTTGCAACCTTCGGTAAAGAATAAATTTTTACCCGGATATGTTTCATTTACCAATCCAATATTATCGTGCATTTGTTCTCCGCCAGTCCATGTTTCGTACCAATGGTAACCAATTCCCCATACATATTTAGTAGCTTCCTTATCGGCTAAAATCACATTAACTCTATGAAAAATCAAATCGCGGTTATGATCCCAAACTATGATTTTCTTTTTCGATAATCCTGCTTTAAATAATGTTGGCCCAAGGTATTTTTTCAAGAAATCTCTTTCTTCTTCAGCCGTGTATATACACGATTCCCAACGTTGGGTTGCCATTGGTTCATTTTGTATGGTTAAACCCCAAACAGGCACTCCAATTTTTTCGTATTCATGTATGAATTTAACATAATAATTGGCCCAAGATTGGTAAAAAGCTGGGAGCAATTTCCCACCTCTAAGCATGTTATTATTATCTTTCATAAAAGCAGGTGGACTCCAAGGAGAAACGAACAATTTTAAGTTTTGATTGCTCATTTGAAATGCTTTTTTTATTAAAGGAATTTTATAAAAAGTATCGGGAGCAATATTGAATGTTTTTAAGTCTTTATCGCCTTCTTGCACATAGGTATAGCTGCCACTCGAAAAATCGCAACTGTTCATATTGGTGCGAATTAATGAATAGCCAATTCCTTTCTTCGGATGGAAAAATGATTCCAATAATTTTTGTTGAGTTTCAGCAGTAACTTTAGCAAAAGTTTCAGCACTGGCATCGGTAATGGCAGCACCTATTCCTACTATTTCTTGAAATGTTTTTGATGTATCAATAAAAATAGCCGTTTCCGTTTCTTTTGGTTGTTCTTGATTTTTAAATTCAAGTGTATCTGTAACACTTATACGCAAACTAGATTCAGCGGAAGTAGTATAAACTAATACCTTGTTTTTTTGTAAAATTACTTGCGCTTTTATTGAATTTATAAGCAAAAAAGTTACAAGAATAGAAAGTGTTTTTCTATTTAGAATTGGATTTGTATTTAGCATTTAAAAATATTTTGATATTGGTTGCTATGCAATTATTTACTAATGAAAAATTACCATTTAAAAGTAACCAAACTACCTGGTTCTATTGAATAATTAAATGATTTTCCGTTTTCATTTATTTGAATTTTCTGAGATATTGTTTGATAATTATAAGCCAATAAAACTTTAGAACCATCGGTATTTATATAAGCTACTTGCGATATTCCGGCTGAGCGAGTATCGGCAGTAACAATTCGTTTTGCATTAAATTGAACAAACTTTGAAGCATGTCCAAGCAAATAATATTCTACATTTTTTTGTATTTGATTGTTAATGGAATTAACAGAAATTACTCCTCTGCAATCTTGGCAACCGCCATTTCGAGGGCCAAAATTTTCGTCAAGAGCTAAGTTCCAAAACAGCACATTTTTAGCATCATTTCGTGGTGAACCAATGATTAAATTTTCGGTATTCCAAGCTAAATTACTGCCAAAATTTTTAGACCATTCACCACCTGAACATTCGGTAAAATAAATTCCTTTATCAGGATATTGTGCGGAAACTTGGCTCATGGCACTTACATTTCCACCATAACAATGAAAAGCAGTTCCACTTATATATTTTCTTGCAGCCGAATCGGCAAGAACAGTTAATGGATAATCGGGTCTGTCCCAATTATGGTCGTAAATTATTATTTTGGTTTGAATATTGTTTTTTGTAAAAGCAGGTCCTATTGCAATTTTTATAAAATCAGCTTGTTCCAAAGCCGACATTTCTAAGCTTAAATAGGGAGCTGCGTATAATGGTTCGTTTTGAATAGTAATGGCATTTATATTTATTCCATAACTTGCAAATGCATTGATATATTTAACAAAATAATTTGCATAAGTAGTATAAAATGTAGGGTCTAATTTGCCTCCTTTTATAAGGCTTTTATTTAATTTCATCCAAGCAGGTGCGCTCCAAGGCGATGCCATTATTTGCACATTTGGATTAATGGCAAGAATTTCTTTAAGAACAGGAATTACATATTCCTCTTCGGTTGCTATACTAAAACTGGTAAGCGCAGTGTCTTTTTGGTCTAATGAAATGTCGTTATAAGTAAAGTTATTTAATGAAAAATCAGAAGCTCCAATTGTTAATCGTAAATAGCTTAATCCAATTCCATTTATTGGATCAAATAAATCTTTTAAAATATTATTACGTTGTGTAGCATTAAGGTTTTTCATTAACACATAGGCCGATGACCCTGTAAGTGCAGCACCAAATCCGTCCATAGTTTGGCGGTATTGCAAAGCATCAATGTTAATATTTACATCGGCTGTAATATTGGTAGAAAACTTAATATTTACTGGTTGCTTGTAAAGCAAAATGCTCCCATCGTTGCTGGTTTTCCAAACAGCTATTGTTCCATCGGTAGGATTATTACTACTTGGTGGAATTAAAATTTCTTTTCCTTTGCAGCTTATTTGAATAAGTAATAAAATAAATATAAAACGTATCATAAAGCTTTGCATAAGTTTATTTTGAATAAAATTTCGAATAGAATTTTACAACATGAAAAAGTGTTGTATTGTTTCAAAAATAGCAATGGGGAACTAACTACCCCATTGTCTATTTTTTAAATGAAAACAAAAAGAAAAAGGTCATATTAAACACTAAAAACCATTTTATGAAAAAATTTCAGACCTTTTTCTATTTGTTTGAAAAACTTAGCTAAACAAAAATTCGAATAGCTTTAAAATTGTTAAATTAGTTAACAATAAATCTTTTTACAGATTTGCTGCCATTATTAGCAACTTCTAAAATATAAACTCCTTTAGAGAATTCAGCTACTGAAATTTTCTTTTCAAAATTTGATTCAGTTCTGTTCATCGTTTCAGTAGAAACTAAAACACCACTAATAGAATAAACATTGAATTGAATTTCGTTTTTGTTAGCTGATTCAAATTTAACATTTATGTAGTCACTTGAAATTGTTGGAAATACTTCGAAGCTAAATGCACTTTCTGTGTTTTTTACACTTACATTTATTTGAGTTTCGGTACAAGTATTGAATTTAAAGTTTTTTACAGCACCGTCACCAGCAGGCATAACAAATAATCTGTTATGGTTTTCTGGATTAGCACAAGGTGCTGGTGTAAGCGTTTCATCTTTACCCCATGAGCTACCGTTTACATATTTATATTCTAATTTGGTAATAGAAGCTAAAACTGGATAAATTGCTTTATAAACTGTTCCATTAAATAAAGTCAATTTTGTAAAACTAGGATTCCATCCATTGAAATTACCTGCTATGTGAACACCAGAAGTATCAACTGTTAAGCCAGCCATATCAACATAAAATGATATGTTTTTAACAGGAACTGAAGTTGGGCATTGGTTAAATAAAACAGTTGGAATTACCATGTCGGTTAAACCAGCTGTTACAATTCTGTTATGGCTATTACCAGCAGTACAAGCCAAAGGAGCTGATTCTTCTTTACCCCAAGCATTACCATTTACAAATTTGTATTCTACATCTCCACCTGGTTTTACTGCTAAAACACAAGCATAAATGTTTGTAGTTCCTTCTTGTAACATTACGTTACCAGCAGGATTCCATCCGTTAAATCCACCTACAACGTGAACGCTATCGGCAGAAACTGTTAAACCTGTCATATCTACCTTCAAGGTAACATTAACAGTTTGAGCTTGCAACACTACCGCTGCAAACATTAAAGAAAATAGTAAATTGATTTTTTTCATGATTGATTGTTTTTTTTGATTGTTTGAATTTATATTTGATTTTATTTGTGTTTAGTATCCTAGGTTTTGAATTAATTTAGGGTTTCTATCAAGCTCATTTTGAGGAATTGGAAGCACCAATTTGTTTATTGTTACGTTATATGCAAATCCTAAATTATTCATAATTGCAATGGCTTTTCCTGAGCGTTTTAAATCCATCCAACGGTGTCCTTCAAAAGCAAGTTCTAATCTTCGTTCCAATAAAATTGAGTCTTTTAAATTAGCTTGTCCAGTAGCCAATGTATTTGGTAATAAAGCCCTGTTTCTTACTAAATTCAAATCGGCTTGTGCTCCAGCACTATTTCCTAATTCATTTTTAGCTTCAGCTTGTAATAATATAATATCGGCCAAACGAATCATAATATTATTATCGGCTCGGCCAGCTTGCGCTGATCGTTGTTTATAGGGAAAAGGTAAAGTATCGTTTGGATAATGGGAATCTTTCCATGGAATATTGGTTTCATATAAAATAGAAGAATGGAATCTTACCGTATCATTTGCCATTTTAAATGCGGCAATCAAATCGTTTGATGGGGTGTTAAATTTACGCCAAGAAGAAGGATTTAAAGAAGGTGGCAACCATAACATTGGACCCCAATTGGCTTGATCACTTGAATTAATAAATTGAATTTCAAAAATTGATTCCGTTGAGTTTTCATGTTTTCCATCCCATAAAAAATCGTAATTGGTAACTAATTTATAAGCAGCATTACTAGTTACTGCTTCGGCATATTGTAATGCTAATGCCCATTCAGGATTAGGTTTTTGCGCGTAAACCTTTGCCAGTAAAGCATTGCATGCACCCAAAGTAACTCTTTGTTTGTTTTGAGGATAGGCAGCGGGAACTCTTTCTAAGGCAAATTTTAAATCGGCAATGATGCTATTATATATTTCATTTACCGATGATTTTGGCTGATTTACAACAGCAGGATCGGTTGAATTAACTTTATGAGTAATTAAAGGAACTTCACCCCAAATATTTACCATTTGAAAATAATGAAATGCCCTAATAAATGATGCTTCACCTAAAATTTCCTGTTTTCTTTGTTCAGTTAAGTCAAGTGATTGAATGTTTTTTACATTGTCAAGTACTGCATTTGCTCTGCCAATTGCTTCATAAAAATATCCCCAATCGCGAGAAATATTGCCATTTAAAGCAGTGGTAGTAAATTCATCTAATTGAAAATTATTTGGATTATCTCCACCTGAATAGCAATTATCGGAAACAACATCATTGTTTATATAATAATCAAAAATGTAATTTTCGCTTATAAAAGCGCTATAAACCGAAACTATTGCAGATTCAGCATCGGCACCAGTTTTAAAGAAATTTCCTTCTGTAACTTCCGAAATTGGTTTTCTATCTAAAAAATCTTTTTTACAACTTACAAAACCAAGAATTGTAAAAACAATGATGTATATATATTTTTTCATAATTATATTTTTTTAAAAGTCAATTTTAACGCCACCAATAAATGTTCTGTATTGAGGATAAGTTCCATAATCTATACCTTGTGAAGTACTGCTTCCACCATCTCTATTTACCTCAGGGTCGTAGCCAGAATAGTTAGTAAGCACCCAAAGATTTTGACCACTAACATATAAATCTAATTTATCAACTTTAAATCTCGAAATCCATTTAGCAGGTACATGATAAGAAAGTGTAATAGTTCTCAATCTTAAATATGAACCATCTTCAATATAACGGTCGCTAATTCTACTGTTTTTATTAGGGTCGCCAAACATGGCAATAGGCATATCAGTAATGTCGCCAGGGTTTTTCCATCTTCTTAAAGTAGCTGTACTTCCGTTTTTAACATCAAACATTCCTTCTGTTTCTATTCTTGTAGCGTTTAGTACTTTATTGCCATAACTTACTTGTAATAAAAAATCTAAATCAAAGTTTTTGTATGAAACAATATTGCTTAAACCCGCAATAAAAGTAGGGTTAGCAGTACCTATTACTTTCCTGTCGGCATCAGTAACTTGGCCATCACCATTGATATCGGCAAATACAACATTACCTGTTAAAGGATCAATTCCTTGGCTTACAAATCCGTAAAACGAACCAATAGAACCACCTTGTTTTATTTGAACTGAATAGCCTCTTTCTGGCACATCGCCACCATAAATAACTTTTTCGGCACCACCAATATTTATTATTTCATTGGTGTTTGATGAAATATTAAAGTTACTTGACCAAGTAATTTTTTCCTTCACTATATTTTTAGTTCTAACCGATAATTCAAAACCACGGTTTTCAATTTCACCAATGTTTTGAATTCCGCTGCTAAATCCTGTACTTCTAGGTAAATCTACATTTACCAAAAGATTGGTAGTTCTTTTTACATAATAATCGGCAGCAATTGTTATTCTGTATTTTAACAAACTGTAATCTAAACCGAAATTAAACTGATTGGTACTTTCCCATTTCAAGTTGTCGTTTCCAATAGTTGAAGGCTTTGCACCAGGATAAATTATACCGTTAAAGTTATAGTTAGACCCCAATGAATATAAGCCATATGAAGCATAATCGCCTATGTTTTGATTACCAGTTGTACCAGCACTTAACCTAAATTTCAAATCGTCAATCCATTTTGTTTGTGGCATAAACTCTTCTTCCGAAATTCTCCAACCAATTGAAGCTGAAGGAAAATAACCATATCTATTGCTTTTACCAAAACGCGATGAACCATCGGCTCGAATATTTGCTTCTGCTAAATACTTGTTTTTATATTTATACGAAACCCTTCCAATATATGAAAGTATAGCCCATTCAGATGCTGATGAACTTGCATCCATTTTTCGGCTTCCTGCATTTAAAGTGGTTACAGCAGAATTTGGATAGCCATTTACAGCACCGTATGTTGATTCATATTTTGACTCTTGAGCTGTATAACCGCCCATAAAAACTAAATCGTGATTTTTTATTTGTTTTTTGTAGGTCAAAGTATTTTCCGATAACCAAACCAATTGTTGGTTCGTTCCTGTATTACCTATACCGCCTTGGGTTCTTCCGTATTGGGTTTTAAATGGATCTAAAAAGTAGTTGTTTTTGCTGTAATAAGTTTCAGTGTTAAATGAGCTTTTGAAAGTCAAATTTTTTATAATGTCATATTCTACATAAAAACTTCCTACAAATCGTAAAGTATTGGTTGTATTTATGGGTGCTTCAATGTTTGCTACTGGGTTTTCCCATGCTTGTAATGGGTTTACAGTATATGTTCCATTTGCATTATAAATCCCTATTAAAGTGGGAGTTGAAAGCGCTCCTAATATTACACCACCTTGGTTTACTCTGCTGTTATCTGGAATGTTTTTATAACCAACATTCGATAAAGTTAAGTTTGTTCCAAACCTTAAATTCGACTTTATTTCATTTATAACATTCAATCTTACACTGGTTCTGTCAAAACCCGAATTTTTTACAATTCCATCTTGATTTTGATTGTTTACTGAAAAATAATAGCGTGATTTATTATTCCCTCCTGAAAGTGAAAGTTGGTAATTTGATTGCGCTGCAACTCTAAATATTTCATTTTGCCAATTGGTATTTATATTTGGATAATCTTTTTGGTCCAACCTAGCCGCACCACCTGCATTTATATAAGTTTCGTTTACCAAATCAATATAATCTGTTGTACCTAACATGGGTAATTTTTTTGTTACTTCACTTAAACCATACGAGAAGTTGAAACTTACAACTGGTTTGTTTGGTGTTCCCATTTTTGTAGTAATTAGTACCACTCCATTTGCTGCTCTTGCACCATAAATGGCTGAAGCCGATGCATCCTTTAAAATTTCAACAGTGGCAATATCAGCAGGATTTATACCTTCGGCCGAGAGTAATGGAATGCCATCTAAAACATATAAAGGTTCGTTTCCAGCCGATAGCGATGTAGTTCCACGAACACGAATAGACATTTCATTTCCTGGCTTTCCTGAATACTGAATTACTTGAACCCCAGCTGCCTGTCCTTGTAAAATATTTTCTAATCTTGTAAAAGGTTTTTTCTCAATTTCTTTTGCTGAAATAGATGCAATAGAACCCGTTATGTCTTTCCTCGATTTGGAGCCATAACCAACTACTACAGTTTCTTTTAACTGTTCAGAAGCAGTTTTTAAATTAATTTCAAAGTTTTTAGTAACGTCAATGGTTACATTTTGAGTTTCATAACCAATGTACTTTACAGTTAATACATCACCATTTAAAGCACTAATTTTAAACTTTCCAGCAAAATCAGTAATGGCTCGTTTCCCTGTTTTTTTAATTAACAGTGAAGCGCCAACTAAAGGTTCGTTTGTTTTGTCGTCTTTTACTATTCCTTCAATAGTTTGTGCTGTAATAGCAAATGTAAAAAGTGCAAAAATAAATGTAAAAAATATTCTCATATACTTGAATTTTAGTTAAATTTTACCTGACAAATGCGTGTATTTTGAAGTTCTACTACATAAATGACTAAAATAAATTATTATTTTATGTTGTTGAAATTCTGTTATTTTACTAGCAATTAGATAAAATTGAAATTCAAACCTAGTCGATATTTGAGGCAAATACAAAAAAATACACCTGACAAATACTAGTCATTTTTAAATTTTTTTTTAGGAAATTGTTTTAAAACTGGAATTCTAAATGTAAAAATTACATCATAGCCCCTACTAAATATTTCTAATGTATTCATTTAAAGACTTTTTATCATCCAAGTCCATTTTTTTCTTTAACCTGTACTTTGTTTGTTCTACACCGTTTACTGTAATATTTAAAATAGATGCAATTTCTCTATTATTTAAATCTAACCGTATAAAACAACACAATCTTTGGTCGTTTGAGCTTATTAATGGGTGAGAATTTTTTAGTTTGTCAATAAAATTTTTATGCATTTCGTCAAAATTGAACTGAAATTGATCCCAATAATCTTCTTGGTTTATTTCTTGGTTTATTTCACGCATTACCTTTTTTATTTCCAATGAAATATTGCTATTTTTAGGATCTATTTTTTGAATATTATTTTTTAAATCGCTTAAAAACTGATTCTTATGTGCACTTTGTAATAACGAAACGCTTAAACGTGTTTGCTTGGCTTCTAATTCTTTTGCTAAATTTTCATTTTTTAGGTTTAAAATTTCTTGCTCCGATTGTTTGGTAAATACTTCACTTTCTAAGTTTTCATTTTTTAGTCTTAGTAATTCTTTTTCGTTTTTCTTGGCGTTTACTTCACGTTCCAAATTTTCGTTTTGAAGTTTTAAAATTTCTTGTCCACGTTTTTCAATCAAAATATATCTTTCAAGCCCTTCGTTTTCAAGTCTTAATATTTCTTGCTCAGTAAGTTTTGCTTGAATTTCGTTTTCTAAATTTTCGTTTCTAAGCCTAAGAATTTCTTGTTTATCTCTATTTGCTTTTATCAAAAACTGTTCTTTTTGCCTTTTTATTAAATATATAAATACCAATATAACTATGCTAGAAATGAATAATAATACAATAATTATAAACCACCACGATTTCCAAAATGGAGGCTTTACGTTTATAATTATTATTGATTCTTTGCTCCATTTATTGTTTATATCTAACACTTTTACTTTAAGCTTATACCTGCCTGGTAATAAGCTTGAAAAGAACGCTTTATGCTCTCCATTTTTTAACACATTCCAGTTTTTATCAAATCCTTCTAACTGATATGCAAACTTCATTTTCTTTAAATTGCACAACCCATTTGAGGTAAATTCAAATATTATCGACTTGTCGGAATAATTTAATGATACTGTTGATTTTGGTTCGTTTAATCCTTTGGTTAGTATAGTTCTATCGTTATATAATCCAATTACTATTGATTGATTATTTACCTTTAAATCTGAAAATATTACATTTTGAATTGGATAAGAAATGTTTTCACTAAATGGCTTAATTATTGAATAACCGCCTGTACAACCAAATAATAAATGATTGTTTTTTAACCTAAATGTTGCTTTTTGGTTGTATTGGTTATTTTGTAAATTTTCATCCATTCCAAAATCTAATATGTTTAAACTTTTTGTGTCTATTCTGCTTAATCCATTTTTTGTTGAAACCCAAATATATCCTAAATTATCTTGTTCAATAGAATGAATTACGTTAGACGATAAACCATTTTCAGTATTTAATTGTGTAATATTATCGGTTTTTGGATCAAGAATATTTATACCATTAAACTCTGTTCCAATCCAAATCAATCCTTTTTTATCTTGGTAAATGCACCTTATTTTATCACTACTTAATGATTTTGTAGTATCAGAAACGTTTATGTTGTATTGTTTAAATTTTTCAGTAAAAATATCAAACCTGTTTAAGCCTTTATCCTCACTGGCCACCCAAACATACTTTTTGTTTGCGTCAAGCAATACATCTATAATTTGAAAACTAGAAATAGTTGTTATGTCTTTTTTAACTGGTTTGTAGTTAACAAATTTGTTTTCCTTTAAAATATATTTACTTAAACCGCCACCCAAAGTGCCAATCCACAAATCGCCATTTGTTGATACTTCTATGTCCCACACATTATTATGAGCAATTGAATTTGAAATATTTTCATTGGCTTTGTAATTTACCAATGTATTTTTTTTGAAATCAAATAAGCTTAAACCATTGGCAAAAGTTCCCACCCACAAAGAATTTGAACCCGCTTTTTTTATACAGGTAACTGCTTGATATGGAAAATTATTAGCACCTACTTTGGCTTTTACTATTTTATTATTTGCAGCTTTAGTGTCTAAATACAATAAACCTTCTCCATCTGTTCCTAACCAAATTTTACCAAAATCGTCTTCCTGTATTGCCAATACCGACTTTATAACATCGTTTTCGTACAAAGCTTCATTGGCCACAAAAGGCGATATGTTTTGAGAATGAATATTTACTCCACCATTAAATGTACCAACCCATAGGTTATTTAAATGGTCAAAATATATTTGATAAATAGCATTTGAATTCAGTGATTTGTACTTTCTTTTTGAACTTTTTATGTCTAAAAATTTGTTTGCTTTTAAATCAAAAAAACCAATACCACCACCATCTGTGGCTATCCAAATTCTGTCGAGCGAATCGGTTTCTACATCGGTAATTCTATTGTTTGATAAATAATTGTTTCCTGATTCCGAAGTTGAGAAATGAGTAAATTTTTTATTGGTTATATTGTATTGATATAATCCACTTCCAGTTGTTCCAATCCATAAATTATTTTTTTTATCAAGTCTAATCGACTTTTCGTAGCTGTTCATATTTAAAGCATCATTGCTGTTTAATAATTGAACAGTTTTTGTATTCTTATCTATATAATGAATACCATTTCCAGAACAAGCAATCCATAATCTTTGATTAACATCTAATGCCAAATCAAACACAAAATCAGAAGTGAGCTTGTTGTTTATGTTTGGGTTTTCTTTATAATAATGTGTTGTTAAATTTCCATCCTCTGTTAAGCAAATTAAGCCTTCGCCCGATGTGCCAATCCAAATATTACCTTCATTATCCTGAAATATTTTTCTTACTGTAAGTTCCTTCCAATTAATTGTTGATTCTTTTAAAACAAACTTTTTAAACAAGCCAGTTTTTTTTTCTAAAATAGTAATTCCAGCTTCTTTGTGTCCAATCCAAATATTTCCTTTTCTATCCTCCATTAATGAAAGAACAGTAGGTCCCGCTATTTCATTGTCATTTTTACCAGCTTGATAAACTTTAAATTCAAAACCGTCAAATTTGTTTAAACCATAACGAGTACCAATCCAAATAAATCCTTCTTTATCTTGCAAAAATGAATAAACAGTGTTATGTGAAAGTCCATTGTCAATGGTTAAATGCTCAAAATCGGGCTCAGTAAATAGCTGTTGTCCTTTAACAATATTTGGTATAAGGAAAGTAAATATAAGGTATAATTTAAAAAGAAAATTCAATGAATTCATCAAAACAATGGGGTAATTATTTTAAACAAATATATTTAAAAACATGTAACAAATAGTATTGTCGTTTTGAAACTACGCCTTAATAGCCCAACGTAATTTTGCTGAGCGCGCACGTGGATTACTTCCCACTTCTTGTGGAGTTGGCCTAATGGGGTCGGGCGCTACACTGCTATATATTCCTTGTCTGTTTAAACTTTGAAAAGCTTTTTTTACTCTTCTATCTTCGCCCGAATGAAACGAAATAATAGCCACTTTTCCACCTGAAACCAAAGCATCAGGAAGTTTTTCTAAAAATTTATCCAATACACCAAATTCATCATTCACAGCTATTCGTAAAGCTTGGAATGTTCGTTGACACGATTTTTTTATTCTATCTATTTTATCGTTTGCAGGTAAAAAATCGAGGGTTTCTTTGATAATGTCTTTTAACTGTGCAGTAGTTTCTATCATCCTTCCCTTTTTTAAACTTAAAACAATTGCCTCGGCAATATAAGCAGCATAAGGTTCATCGGCATTTTCAATCAATATTTCTTCTAATTCTTCTTCCGAAATTGTTTTTAAAAATGCTGCTGCCGATTTACCACTTTTAGGATTCAAACGTAAATCTAATGGTCCTTCAATTTTCAATGAAAATCCCCTATCAGGATTATCAATTTGCATGGATGAAACACCCAAATCAGCCAATACAAAATGGAGTAAACCAGCTTCATGAACAATTAAATCAATGTTTGAAAAGTTCATTTTTCTTGGAAAGAAAACATCGGGACCAAAGCCCAAAGTAGCCAATCGTTCGGTAGTTTTTGGTAATTCAAAAGGATCTACATCGGTAGCAAAAAGTTTCCCTCCAGGAGCTAAACATTTTAGCATTTCATGGCTATGTCCGCCATAACCCAAAGTAGCATCTAACCCAACTTGCCCGGGAGTAATTTGTAAAATTTCCAATATTTCATTTACACAAATAGACCTATGCATACCAGCAGGAGTATTGCCTTTTGCCATTATTTTTTCAATGTCTTTTGCATATTTTTCAGGTTGTAATTCCTTGTATTTTTCATTAAATGTTTTCGGATTTTTTCCTGTATATCTTACCCTACGCGGTGGCTTAGCATCTTGGTTTTCCATTCGGTAAAATTAGTGTTTTATGGCTAATTTGACGAAGTGTTTTTTTTCAATAATTTATTACATTTCAGTTGGTGTTATTTAAAAGAATAAGCCCATTTTTTTACTCCGAAAAAAGATTTGAAATTCTATTAGTAAGTTCATCAAAGTCTTTTAATTGTGATGGTTTACATATGTTTTTTATTTCTAAAAAATGTTTGTAATTGATTTGCTCTGAAAGGTATTGTTGCTTTGCAATTTTAGCAATTAATGAATCTACAACATTCGTATCGTTCTGAAATTTGAGTTGTTTATATAAGTCTTTTCTCAAATTATTCATGATGGCCTCATTGCTATTGATGGCATTTCGATGGTTTTGAATAAAGAATTCGTATTTCACAATTTGTTCTTTGTCAAAATGTAAATTTTCAATGATAAAAAACTTTGGTCCTTTATGGTTTTTTGGTCCATTTATAAACATAAATAGCAATATTCCATTCGAAATTATTAATCCCACAATTATTAGGGTAAGAAATTTAGATTTATTCATGGTATAAAATATTATTTGTTTTTGCAAATACAATTGAAATTTCCTTATTAAAAGTATCTTTTTTTATTGAAACTAAGTAATACTCAGTTGCAAAAATTGCTAGTAAAAAACAAGCAGCTACCTTTACCCAAAACAAAGGAATAATGTTTTGTTTTTGTAGCTTTTTGATTGTTTTTAAATGCAAGTCATTACTAGGTGCTACCGTTTTTATCTTTGTCAATTGGTCAAATACTTCTTCCATATTTAAATTAGACGCTTTTTTCATCATCATCCTTTTTTATTTAATAAAATATCCAAATTCTTTTTTGCTCTTTGAAATAAAGATTCCAAAGCTTTTATATTTAAGTTCATAATTTCGGCTGTTTCCGATTGAGATTTGTCTTCAATTTTAAGCAAAATAATAGCTGTTTTTTGATTGTCGGGAAGTTGATTTATTGCTTCAAATATTTTCCGATAAGCTTCTTTTTGTTCAAGTTCAATTCCTGGGTGATTAAAAGTGATGGGTTCAATTTTCGATTTTACATCATTCAAACTGAATATGGAAGAAAGAAAACTGCTTTTTTGTGAATTTTTAGCTTTTAAAAAGTCCAACGATTGATTGATGGCAATTCGGTAAATCCAAGTTTTAACGCTTGATTGTTGTTTGAAATTTTGAAGATTGCTTGAAACTTTCACAAATACGTCTTGTGTAATTTCTTCTGCATCTTCTATGTTTTGAACATACTGTAAAGCAAGGTTATAAACCATTACATGATGTTCAAAATATATTTCATCAAATGTCATTATTTACTTAATTCGTTAGTTAAATAAATTGTTTTTCCTGAAGGAATATAGAACACTTTACCATTTTTTTTAAAGCATACAGTTATTGCACTTTGATTGTATACTATATTTTTTTGAACAGAAAATTTTAGGTTACGAAATGCATTTATATAATCTACTAGGTCTATTTGGGTGGTGTAATAAATAGCAGGATTATTTGCTAAAAGTTTAAAGAATTTCTCTGTTTCTTCCCATTTTACTTTGTTGTTTCCCATTTCCCAACTATGTCCCCATATTTCAAACAAAGCTAATTCTTTTGTATTAATAAAATCATTGATTAATTGATAGAAAACGGCTAATTCTTTTTTGTCATTTTCTGAATTATTAGGTTCCCAATATGCTTTAGCAAATTGATGTATGGTTGGATGCCATTTTAGAAAATTTTCGGGTATTTTAAAAGCATAAGTATCGTCCACCGTTCTTGCATATTCAATACCTAAATCTTTAATTATTTCCACCACAAAATCATTATTGTTACCAAATGGATAAGCCATTCCTCTAAAGGGATAACCCATTAATTTTTCTAACTCTTTTCTGTCTTCAATTACTTCATTTTCTACTTCAATTTTAGTCAAAGTTGTCAAATTAGGATGATTTGCGGTATGAACCGAAACTTCGTGTTTAGTAAATAGTTTTTTGATTTCAAATTTGGATAAATAATCAGTAGTTCCTAGTTTATTTGAATTGAGGTGAAAGGTTCCTTTCAAACCATATTTGTTCAATAGTTTCACTAATTGCCTATCTTCTGTTCTACCATCGTCATAGCTAAGAATTAAAGCTTTTGTTTTCCCTTGCGGAAAAAGCATTTCGATTGGAATATTACTGTTTACCTTAGTTGTATTGGTTTGAGCATTTATGGAATTGATAAGAGAAAACAAAGCAGCAATTACTATTGTAAGTTTCAGTTTTGTTTTCATTATCTCCTTTTTATTTAATTGTTCTCACCAACCGCACATAGTTTAATACCCTTTCTTCTCCTTCGCCAGTGCCAACTATCTTCTTGTCGAAACGCACTGCACCAGCACCGTGAAGGTTTTCTCCGTTTCCATCTTCTGCTTGTCCAAAAGCCACATACCATGCATTGGAATATGTACCCGTGGGGTTTGGAATTGCTGATGTACTTGTCCAATAATAAGGATAGTCGGCCTTTCCTCCATCGTTTAGAATACTGGTACAACTAAATAGTACATTTATTGCAGGGCCAACATTGGCAGCTTTTGTTGCATATGGCGAGCGTGTGTAATCCACAATACTTTGAAGTTCTTTATTATTCGGTAAACGCCAATCGTTGTGACCAAGATAATTTGCGTTATTCTGCGTTTGAGCATAAGCCAGTGCGTGGTCCCAATCCATTCCCGAACCGTTGTCGGTTTGTTGCCACATAAGGCCGGTAGCTAAATCGGAAATAGTACCATCATTGTTGTTTTGGAATAAATTGACGCCATACGAAAGATTGCCACGTACACAACGAACCTGATGCTTTGGACCTACACTGATACTATATGATTTAATATGTCCGGTGCCAAAATTTACACCGAAGGCTAGTTCTGCTCCAGGCGTTTCCCCATTTGCACTTATATTGCCCATTACTCCGGCATATTTGTCGCTACTCCAAAAAATGGTGCGGCTAAGTTCCTGCTCGTTGGGATAGGTTAAGTCAAAATATGCTGTATTAATATAAGGCCATCCTACACTTCCATTCCATAAAGAGTATAGCTCCTTTATAGTTGGCACTCGCCAATCGTTGTAACCGCCATAGTTTTGTGTGTTTAAATTATCAACTACGGTTTGAATTGAAGCCCAATAATAAGTGCCACTGTCATATGTTTTCTGCCAAGTTAAGCCGGTAACTTCATCTTTTACTGTTAGTCCATCACTGCTTTTGGTGTAAACAGGAGTTGTATGTGAAAACTGAGCATCCTGACCGAAAAAGGCTTCTCCCAAAACAGGGTTGATAATTTTGCCGGAGGCATCCCAAATTCCGGTTTGACTTGTGCCTACAATTGAATAACAACCAGCATAAGCCGCTGCTCGTGGAACTACTTTTAAATCACCAGAAGTTGTAGTTTGTGAATTATTGTCTGGTTTACTGCAACCCATAAGATTGGCAGCAATTGCAATACCAATTATTGCACTATATTTTAAATTTTTCATCATTTATATTTTGGTTTCCAAACCGATTTTTTAAATTATTTACCCTTTTCTAATTAAATTCTTTTTTTTGTCAAAAAATCTATCCTGTTATTTTAGCTATTTTCAAACATAAAATCATTGATTTTTTGATTGCTTGAATTACCCTAATGTGAAACAACAAGTTTTTTTGTAATTGCGTTTTTATCATCTGAAATTTTCACAAAGTAATTTCCTGAATAAACAGTTTCTAATTTTAAATAACACATGGTGCTACCTTGTTTTAAAGTATCCTTTAAAACCAATTTCCCATTTGCGTCAAACATTTCAATTTTTAAGTCACAAACTGTTGGTGAGTATGACTGAACAACCAATATATCGCTAGTAGGATTTGGGAATAATGACAGCCCAATTTGATCCAAATTATTATTAGTTACAGATAAACTAGGCGTATAAGTTGATACAGTTTCGCTGATAGTGGCACGTGTTGTAGCTTGGACTACACCATGATAATATTTTCCTAAAAGATAAGGATATACAGGTTTGTTATTTGCATCAATAGTTGCAAAATAACAATAAATACCGTTTGGATATTCAGGTGTTTTACAAAATCTTCCATTACTTTCATCTAAATCACCCAAACCAGCAACATGGGGTGTAAAAAATTAACAATAATATGATAAAAACTTCGTTCTTTTTATTTATT
>JBMOGB010000033.1:0-24986 GCA_049318585.1 Bacteroidia bacterium
TGTAACGTAGATCAACCTCGTAACTTAGCTAAGTCGGTTACGGTTGAATAAAATTTAAAAAACAACAATCAAATTATTTAACAAAAAAGGCTTCAATATTTATTGAAGCCTTTTTTTGTTTTCGTTATTGCGAATGAAGTGAAGCAACCTCACTCTATACTTGGAATTGCTTCTGACGCCCAACTGAATTCACAATTGAATACTAATACCCAATAATTTTTCTGCCTTTTTCTACAACCTCAGCTTTCTTCTCCACTTCTTCTTTCATTTTATCCTTAAATTCTTGGATTTTTTCAGCAATTTCTTCGTTATAAGTTCCTAAAATTTGTGCTGCTAAAATACCTGCATTTTTTGCATTATTAATGGCTACAGTTGCCACCGGAACTCCTGCAGGCATTTGAACAATAGAAAGCAATGAATCTAATCCGTCCATGGTTTTTAGTTTAACTGGCACGCCTATAACCGGCAAAGTAGTAATACTTGCCACCATTCCTGGCAAATGAGCTGCACCACCCGCACCTGCAATAATTACTTTAATTCCTCGGCCTTTGGCTTCCTTGGCAAAGTTAAACATGCGGTCGGGAGTTCTATGGGCCGAAACAACGGTTATTTCGTAAGGAATTTTAAATTCGTCTAACACATTGGCAGCTTCTTTCATGATTTCTAAATCGCTATCGCTGCCCATGATGATGGATATTTGCTTCATATTATTTTGTAGTAAATAGTTTTAGTTTTGAGAACTGCGAAAGTAGCCATTTTTAAATAAATGCAAGGAGTTTGCTTGTTGTTTAAATTTGGTTTTTACAAAAAGAAAAAAACAAATAATCTATTGCAACTTAAATTATGTTTTATTTGACTTTGTGTAAATAACTTAAACATGAAAAAAGCAATACTCCTTAGCATTCTTCAAACCATTACTTTTTTATGTTTTGCACAATCAAGTAACTTTGAAATAAAGATAGCAATAAATTCGAAAGATTTTGCCAATTGCAATAGGTATTTATACAGCTTAAACAATGTATCAAATAAGTATAAAATAACAATATTACTAAGTTCTAAAATGAGTGATGATTCACTTGATATAATTGATGAAGTAGTAAAAAGTAAAATAAAAAAATTTGATGTTTTAGTAGCAGATAGTTTATATTTTCTATTTGCTAACAAATCACAAAGTTTTATAACCGCATTCAAAAACAAGTCTCAATTTTTGGGTTGTAATTTAAAAGATATAGAAAGCAAAATTGATACTTTAAATGAACTAAGTTTTGAAAGCGGAGATTCAATAAAATTGAATTTTAACTTTGACAGAAATATTAAGTGTTTAATCAAAGACAATAAATTGTACCTGCTTAATAAAAGAACGAACAGTTTAGATATTACCAACTTATTCAATTCAACTACCGTCAGCATCAATTTAAACAGAAAAATCATAGAAGAGCATTATAGAAAAAATTTTAACGGTAGTAATGAAAAACTAATTGCTATGGAACAATTGTATTTTTCTTCTAGCTCAAATATTCCTGTTGGAATTACCAGTTTTTGTGTAGATGATAAAAATATCTATTTAATGGTACATTCTTATTTTGCAGAATTCGAATTGTACAAAAACAAACCTGATACTTTTTTAAACCACGTAATATCTTTATTAGTTTATAAAAAAGGAATGACTTATCCTATAATTTATCCATTAACAGCTAAATTATATAGTGCAGCATATAACTTTGATGAAACAGGTTTTAGTATTATAAATGATTCCCTTTTGATCAATTTTTTTAAAAATAATTTTGACAATAACAGAGTAGATAATAAATGGATATGTAAGTGTCAATTAAACGAAAACCTTCATTTGGATACTTCCAATTGTTTGGTGTTTCCAACAATGCACAGAGAACAAAAATTAGAACATCACTTTGCTCAATACGTTTTAGATGGTGACTACTTAATGAATACTGTTACCAACGAATTGGTAAACCATAAAACAAAAAAAGTAGTCTTCTTGAATTTTCCATTTATAAAAGCTAAAGTAAATCCATTAATGCCTTTAGGTTTCGAACAAAAATACTCAATTCAAGATATGAGAGTAAAAAACAATATTGTTAAGCTTCTATATTATGAGGACAGTTTATACAAATATTTATCGTATAATTTACTTACAGATAGTATTATTGAAAATTATGCCATTATCAATGAATTTAATACAATGAATACTTCTCCTTTATTTTTTTCAGATAGATTGTATTATTATATTTCAAAAGGTAGAAGATGCATTATTATTAAGGACATAAAACCATTATAACCCATGAAAAAACTCCTTCTTTTTACCCTTCAAATTTTGTTTTTGATGAATTTGTATGCGCAGAATAGTATAGAAGGAGTGGTGTTAGATTCAGTAAATTTAGAACCAATTGGTTATGCAACCATAACAAACAATTTAAACCACAAAGTAGTAGCTTTTACCAATGAATTAGGAGAGTTTAAGTATAGTAGTAAAGATACTTTACAGGTTCAATTATTGATAAAATGTTTAGGATACAAAAGTAAAACTATAAATATTTATGGTTTAAAATACACTAAAATATTAATAGAAAAATCGGAAAATGAACTGAATGAAGTCGTAATAAAAGATATAAATTATAATACTTTATTTACCGATTTTATTGAAAAACTAAAACAGAACAAATCAAATTCTTTGAATGTAAAATCGTTTTACAGGTTGTATTCTTCCAACCAAAATCAAATTTATGAAGCCATTGAAGGCTTTTACTCATCGGTGGTAAAACCAAATACATTTAAAAATTTAAGTATAGAAAATGGACGGTTTGCTTTTTTTGATTCTTTACTGAATCAAGGATTCATCTCTAGTTTAGATTTATCTAATTTATTGCTAAATTTTGATTTGTTAAACATTGACAATAGCACAAGTTCTATATTCCCAATTGTTCCATTATATGATTTCAATGAATTAAAATATGTAACCAAAAAAGTAATTTCAAGTACATATAATGGCACTGAGAAAATAGTTGAATACAGTATTGTTCCAAACGAAAAATTTAAGCGAAAAATATTCAACTGTTCCATTTGGATTGGACAAAAAACATTGAATATAAAAAAAATAAAGCTAACCATATTTGAGCCTCAGAAATCAACGCTAATGGCCATTAATGATAAAAGCTTGTGTATTATTGACAGCATTTCAATTACAGAAATATTCAATGAGTTTAACCAAAATATTACCTATCCAGAACAGCTAAATATTAAGCTAAATTATACGCTAAAAAACTATGAAAAAACCAATGTACTTACTACAAATATTAGTATTGTTAACTACGAAATAAATTCAAACCCTTTCATTGAAAAACAAGAAACCAATTTAACAGATAGAGAAAAAATAGACAAAATGCTTTATGAACCTTTGTACTGGAAAAATGTAAATAATTATTTGAAAAATACTGAAAAGCAAAATCAAGATTTAGCTTTATTAGAATCTATGAATTTATTTGGAAATCCGCTTTTAACAAATACTGATACTTTAAATTACTTGAGTAATTCTTATACCTATTGCAAAAATAATTCGAAATTACAGTTAACAAATTTTTTCAAACCAGAGAACCCTTTAAATATTCTTACTCTTAGAAAAGGAAAAGTACCAGTAGCGGAGTATTATTTTGTAATATATTTTACTTATTCCATTTATAACAATCAATTCAATTTCAGGTCACTCCCACTTTTTTATAATTATTATTCGTGGTATAACAATTTAGAAGTAAGCGAAAACAAAAATGAACAGATACTAAATGGTTTAGGTGATTTAACAGTTTATTATACCGATTTGCTAAATTTTAGACTGAATGAAATGTTATCATCCAAACAAGATTACAAAAATATTTTAATAGAAAAAGATCGAATTTTGAATAAGTATTACGAAAAACAAGAAGATCTTTTAAATAGTTTTTGGCAATAGATAACTAATTCTCAACTCTCTATCATTTTCAACCAAACTGCTTTCCAGTCTTTCCATACAACAGTATCGGTTAGGTTAGAATTATACCAAATGCTAATGTACAAAAATATAAATAAAAAACATTTCAAGAAGAATGGCTAAAGTAAACAAATATTGAGTAAATCTCCACTTTATAACGGTGACCACTAAAAATACCTAAATCTCTAAGAAGTTGTCTAAATGTTAATGAAATCAAGCCCAATTTTTGGGTAAACTTTCCAGTTAAATTGGAATATTTTTAACAAATCAAAGAAAGAAAAAAATTATAATAATTAAACCCAAAATACGCATTAGAAAATCTATTACGAGTCAAATCTACTTCAAATCAGTGTTTCCTTAAATTTAAAAAACGTAGCGCTGCTATGATTTTTAAATTTAAGGATCTGATTTATTGTGAATTTAACTCTCATAACGAAGTTCTAACGCGTATTCTGGATTAAAGGTTTTTTTACACATACATTTTATATACAAAACCACTTTAGGTTTTTAAAAAAATTGCTTTTTCTTTTGCTAGTATCTGCTTTATATTTTAAATATAAAACCATAGCTATACTTAAAAATTTGCTTTACAACCACCAAGAAATAAACTAACTATTTTCTTTAAAATATAAATAAATTTTCTTTAAAAAAAAGGTTTGACCTCATAGCCAAACCTTTTTTTATTATCCTATTTTTACGTGTTTGCGTAATGCTTTTAGTTCTTTGTCGTTTAGTTCACGCCATTCGCCACGTTTTAGTTTGGCTTTGGTTAAACCGGCATATACCACTCGATCTAATTTGTCGACTAGGTAACCCATATGTTCAAACATACGGTGAATAATGCGGTTTCTGCCACTGTGAATTTCAATTCCAACTATGTCTTTTTTCTCTTCGTCAGAATAAGCCAAAGCATCAGGTTTTATTGGTCCATCTTCTAGTTCTATTCCGCTTGCCATTTGCCACATATCGGCTTTGGTTAATGGTTTGTTTAGGGTGGCTACATATACTTTTTCAACATCAAATTTCGGGTGCATTAAGCGTTGTGCTAAATCGCCATCGTTAGTTAGTAAAAGCACACCAGTAGTATTTCTATCTAATCTTCCAACCGCAAATACTCGTTGTGCTAACTTTCCTTCTATTAAATCAAAAACAGTTTTTCTTCCTTCTGGGTCAATGGCAGTTGTAATGGCATCTTTAGGTTTATTCATAATAATATAAACCTTGTCTTCTACGTTTAATCGCTGTCCATTATATCTTATATCATCGCCAGCTTTCACCTTGTAGCCCATTTCGGTAATCACAGTTCCATTAATATTTACCAAACCGGCTGTTATCAAAGTATCGGCTTCTCTGCGGCTGCAAATTCCAGCATTTGCAATAAATCTATTTAAACGAATTTCACCAAAATCCAAATCTTCGGAAGCAGTTTTTTTATTTACCCCTTTATTTTTTTCAGCTACATCGTTTCTTTTTCTTACACTTTTAAATTCAGTTTCTCCTCTTTTCGATTTACTTCTTAATGGAGTTGCATCTTCCGAAATTCCTCTTTTGCTAAAATATTCTTTGGTTTCAATATTTTTTGGCTTCGACTGGTAAGTTCTTTCTTCTTTTTCAGGCTCGTTATTGTCTTTTTTATGATACGATTTCTTGCCTTTTATTTCGTAATCATCTTTACCTTTATATGGTTTTTTTTCGAATGAATCTTTACTAAACGAACGGCTATTGCTTGGCTTACGCGGACTGTCAGAAAACTTATCGTCACCAAACGATTTCTTTTCAAATGGTTTTTTATCCCAACTTCCTTCTGGTTTATCTTTACTAAACGAACGGCTATTGCTTGGCTTGCGCGGACTGTCAGAAAACTTATCGTCACCAAACGATTTCTTTTCAAATGGTTTTTTATCCCAACTTCCTTCTGGTTTATCTTTACTAAACGAACGGCTATTGCTTGGCTTGCGCGGACTGTCAGAAAACTTATCGTCACCAAACGATTTCTTTTCAAATGGTTTTTTATCCCAACTTCCTTCTGATTTATCTTTACCATAAGAGCGGCTATTGCTTGGCTTACGAGGACTGTCAGAAAATTTATCGTCACCAAACAATTTCTTTTCAAATGGTTTTTTATCCCAGCTTCCTTCTGATTTATCTTTACCATAAGAGCGGCTATTGCTTGGCTTACGTGGACTGTCAGAAAACTTATCGTCACCAAACGATTTCTTTTTGGTAAACGATGGCTTATCATCAGAAAACTTCCCTTTACTATCAAATGGCTTTTTTGAGCCAAAACTTCCTGATTTACTATAACTTGAACTGCTTTTTGATGAACCGCTTCCTGATCTTGTTGTTGTTTTAGCGGCTGGCCTACTTCCCGAATTCGATTCTCTTTTACCGCTATTGTTTTTACTTTGCATACTGTTAAAAAATATATTTGCAAAAGTAAGTTTATTTATAATAGTTTTGGCTAAAACTTATTTGACTACTTTTCAAACCATAAAACATAATAATAAGTTAGTAAAATATGAAAAATAAAATTGGTAAATACGGCCTAAATACATGCTATAGCATATTATCAGTAGCTACATTTTACTACATGTGTTGTTTGGTATTGCCTTTAATTCATGTAAATAGCGACTACTTATATAAAAACAAAGGTGTGCTTATTTTTGTTGCAGGCGATGGACTCCACAGTGAAATAATTGTTCCAATTAAGAACGAAATAAATGATTGGGAAACTACTTTTAACAAGCAAGATTTTGATAGTAATGCCAATAATAAACAATGGATTTGTATTGGTTTTAGTGAAGAAAATTTCTACAAAACAAATAGAAGGTGGGACGATATGAACTATATTTCGGCATTTGCCCAACTTTGTGGATTTGGAAAATCAATTATTCATGTAAGTTATGAAAATGAATATCCTTTCAATAAAAATTTTATCAGAAAAGTATATATTGGTGAAGAACAATATGCACGTTTAACTGATTATATTAAAGGCAGTTTTGTTCAAAATAATGGAGAGCTTTTAACTCCCCTATCTATTTCAAATAACTTTAAAAAGGAAGTAATTTACGAAGCCCAAAAAGAATTTAGTTTTTTTCATACATGCAACACTTGGACCAACAACGCACTTAAATCGATTGGCTTCAAAACAGGAAGATGGACCGCATTAGAAGGTGGAATTAGAGAACAATTTTAGTTGTAAAAACAATCAAAATTATTTCCCATCAGTATCGTAACCCCATTCTTTTAGCAAATTATTATTATCTCTCCAGCCTTCTTTTACTTTCACAAAAGTTTGTAAAAAAACTTGTTTACCAAAGAATTTTTCTAAGTCTCTGCGTGCCGCAATTCCCATATTTTTTATGGCAATACCGCCTTTTCCAATCATAATTTGTTTTTGCGAATCACGCATTACATAAATAATGGCGCTTATTCTCAAAAGCTTTTCTTCATCTTTAAACGATTCTATTTCTACCTGAACCGAATAAGGAATTTCTTCTTTGTAGCGAAGCAATATTTTTTCACGTAAAATCTCAGAAGCTATAAAACGTTCCGATTTATCAGTTACCTGATCTGTTTCGTAAAACGGTGCACCTTCGGGCAAATAAGTCAACACGCTTTTTAAAAGCATGTCAATATTGAACTTATTTGATGCTGAAATAGGCACCACTTCTTTAAAATCAACCTGGCTGCGCCAAAAGTCAATCTTTTTCATTACGCCATCGTTATCGCTTTCATCTATTTTATTGATAATGCAAATAAGTGGTGCATTGATTACTTTTAAACGTTCAATAAGCTCAGGCTCTTCATTTTTTTCGTTGAAATCAGTTACAAACATTACCAAGTCGGCATCCTGCAAACTTTCGTTTACAAATTTCATCATGCTGCCTTGCAATTTATATTTTGGTTCAATAATTCCGGGAGTATCAGAAAAAACAATTTGATATTCTGGTTGATTATAAATACCCAAAATTCTATGTCTAGTAGTTTGAGCCTTAGGAGTAATAATTGATATTTTTTCACCCAAAAGGGCATTCATTAAAGTAGATTTGCCAACATTAGGCTTACCTATAATACTTACAAAACCAGCACGAAACGACATTTTTATTTTTTTTATTAGGTTTACAAAGAAACAGTTTTATATTTGCACTCCCAAAAACAAAAGAAATATCCTTGTTTTATTATATAAAAGCAACGTTTATACCTCTTCAAATTTTGGCTTAAAAGTTACAATTAACCACATTCAAAGATACATCGCGGAGTGGAGCAGTGGTAGCTCGTTGGGCTCATAACCCAAAGGTCGTTGGTTCGAGTCCAGCCTCCGCAACTAGTTTCAAGGATTAAGTCGTACGGTAGTCATACAGTACGACTTTTTTTATATCTTAAATTTACGCAGCCATTCCGTTAATAAATGTTTCTACAAAATCCAATATTCGCTTTAAAATCCGATCACCTATTTTTTTGCGTTGTAATAAGCTTGGTTTTTCACCATTAATCAATTCCAACACTTCATCTCTTAAAGGCTCTCTTTCGGCAAATAAGTAGTCTTCAATCAACTTTTCGGTTTTCTCTGCCGATAAACTTTCTTCTTTCACTAGTTTAACAAATGCCTGGTGTTGTTGTTCGCTCCAAAACTTATCAAACTCTGGTGTAATTTCATCAATGTCTTTAATAACTGGCAGGTTTTCTTGAATAAATTTCTCAATTAATTCTCGTTTGCTTCTCAATGAAGTTTCAGTTCCTAATAAATTGAAAATTTCTTGCTCTGCTTTAGTTGTATCTTTTTGAGATTGCGCTTTTAGTTTAATCAATAATTGAATGATATAGGCAACATTGATATCATCTCGATGGATTAGTTCCAATTCAAAATCTACATCTTCTAAAATAGAAACTTTTTCCTTTTGATGCTCGCTTTTTACTTTATCGTATAAGTCTAGGTATTTGCTTTTGTAATCTTCAAATAATTGCTCACTCATTTTAAGGTCATCCCACTTAAAATCAGCAAATGCAGTAAGTATATTTTTGATTCTCATTAAGTCCCTAAAAGCTTTGATAAAGGCCAATTCATCATCTTCAGTTACTAAATCATTTACACTATCTGTTGTTGGTGTAATTGCCAATAAATTTTCATAAGCTTCATCAAATTTAGCAGCATAATCTTCATAAGGTTTCATCACTATAACCTCTATAGCTTCCTTGTTGCTAAATAAGGTAATTGCTTCGTCTGTTCTGCTTTTTAGGTTTCGGAAAGTAACAATATTACCTTGGCTTTTTTGTTCGTTTAGTATTCTATTTGTTCGGCTGTATGCTTGAATCAATCCATGATATTTCAAGTTTTTATCTACATACATGGTGTTTAAAGTTGGACTATCAAATCCCGTCAAAAACATATTTACCACCACTAAAATGTCAATCTTACGATCCTTTACTTTCTTAGATATATCGTTGTAATAATTATAAAAACTTTCGCTGTCCTTGGTACTATATTTTGTATCAAATAGCTTATTATAATCCTCAATAAATTCATCTAATTTTTCACGAGTATGCAACTGTTTACTTGATTCTGCCAAAGGTTCGGCAACTACATTCAAATCAAAACTATCGAAATCCTTTTCAAAGTTTATAAATCCATTCGCATCATCTTCATTGGTTCCATAACTAAAAATGGTAGCTATGTTTAAATTATGTAAGCCTTCTGCTTTTTTCTTTTTAAATAAATCAACGTACTTGATAAGAGTAGGTACATTGTTTATGCAAAACATACCAGTAAATTCTTTATTATGTGTTTTGCGAGTATGATGAGCAATGATGTAATTCGTTATTTTTTCCAATCGAGTTTCATCTTCCATCAACTCTTTGGTGTCAATGTCTTCAACCTCTATATCAATATTGGTTTCTCGTCCTGTTGAGACGAACGGCCGTTCGTCTCTCCATTTGTATCTACCAACATATTCTACTGAAAACTTTAAAACATTTTCGTCTTTTATGGCATCTGTAATTACATATTTATGCAAACAATCTTCAAATAAATCCTTAGTGGTTCGTTTACCATGTTCGTTTTTGGCTGCGTTGTCTTTAAATATTGGTGTACCAGTAAAACCAAACATTTGAATATTATTGAAAAATTCTTTGATGCGTTTGTGTGTATCACCAAACTGACTTCTATGGCATTCATCAAATATAAAAACAATGCGCTTATCTTTCAATTCAGCCATTTTGCTTTCATACTTCAATTTACTGATTGCTGTATTCAGTTTTTGGATAGTAGTTACTATTAATGGAGTGTTTTTAGCTTCTCCTTTTTTATCTACATAAGTGCCTAAAAATTGCTTTACCAAGTTGCTTGTATTGTCTGTTCCATCAATACATCCTTCACTAAAACTATTGAATTCTTTGGTGGTTTGATAGTCTAAATCTTTTCTGTCAACTACAAAAACTACTTTATGAACCTGTGGCATGTTCATAATAATTTGACTGGCTTTAAAACTAGTGAGCGTTTTACCAGAACCTGTGGTATGCCAAATATAACCGTTTTTGTTTGAATTTTCTACTCGTTCTATTAAGGCTTCAACTGCATAAAACTGATAAGGACGAAGCACCATTGGAATTTTATAGGTGTCGTTCAAAACAATGTATTTGCATATCATTTTACTAATATGACAAGGCTCTAAAAAAGCATCAGTAAAGCCATTTAAAATATTAGAAAGTCTTTTGTTTTCTATGTCTGTCCAATAAAAAGTTTGTTTGAAACTTTGGCCTCTATTATTGGCATAATATTTTGTGTTTACACCATTGCTAATAATGAATATTTGAACATATTGGTATAAGGCAGTATTAGCACTAAATGAATGTCTTTGATAACGGTTTATTTGGTTAAATGCTTCTTTTAGTTCTAATCCTCTTCGCTTCAATTCTATTTGCACCAATGGCAAACCATTAATCAGAATTGTTACATCATAACGGTTTTTGTATTTACCTTCTTGGCTAACTTGGTTAGTTACTTGATATTGATTTTGACACCAATGTTTAGTGTTCAAAAACTCAAAATATAGGTTTTCGCCATTATCCCTAACTATATGTTGCTTTTCTCTTAGTGTTTTAGCTTTTTCAAAAACCGAACCCTTGTTAAGTATATTTATTACTTTATCAAATTCAGTAACTGAAAATTGAATATTATTATGCTTTTCAAGTTGTGCTTTTAAATTGGCCAACAAATCTTTTTCGTCTGCAATGGCAACATAAGTATAACCCAGTTTTTGCAATAAAACAATGAGTTGTTCTTCTAATATTTGTTCGCTTTGTTTCGACATATTGGATGATTCAAATTACCGAAATCAGCAATTTTATTTTGTAATTTCAAAAAAAATTATTCTGATTCAAACATATCAAATTGCATGTCTTCAGGAATCATTTCTGTTACATTTACAATAGGAACCAAAAATTGTGGGATTGTTGCTCCTTCTAATTTAGCGTGTAAAACGCCTCTCGAAGTACCAACAGTAATCATTCCTAAATGAGCCATAAGCGATTTAGGAATTGTGATTTTTTTTTCTTTTTTATTAATAAAACTATTCCAAGCTGTTTCCTCTATTGTAAAATGACAGCTTACCTCAATTATAATAAATGTTTTTTTGATTTGTTGAAATTCAAACTGAGCATATATACCAATTTGTTTTTTTTCATCATCAATTTTAAACTTCATAGATGTAGCAACACCAATTTCTTTCTTTGGTTTAAATACATTATCAAGTAGTGCAAACTGTTCAGTTTTAATTCCTTGAAGTGTTATCCCAATTAGCGATTCTGTTTTGGGTGCGATTTCCTTTTTCATGATCCTAAATGTTTGTTTTGTTCAGCAGTCTTTTCATTCAAATCCAACTTAATCACTTTAGCCATTTTATAAGTTGTACTAAAACTATGAGCTGGCGCTATACTTGAAACCGATGTGAATTTCATAACCATTTCAGCATGTTTATTTTTTTCTTTTTCTTTGGCATAGCTAGCAAAAACAGGAATATCCAAAATAGTTTGAATTTTCAATAATGTTTCAATGGTAAGGTTTTCTTTACCACTCACTAATTTATTAATAAACTGAGGTGAAACACTCATTTCATTGGCAAGTTTCTTTTGCGACCAACCTAATTCGTCTAATTTAAACAATACTTTCAT
Source organism: Bacteroidia bacterium (assembly GCA_049318585.1). Classification (GTDB taxonomy): domain Bacteria; phylum Bacteroidota; class Bacteroidia; order UKL13-3; family UKL13-3; genus JAAFJM01. The sequence goes on from JBMOGB010000033.1 coordinate 12,149, forward strand.
AGCAATTCGTTGTGATTCACGCAACATTGCTCTGTTTTTGATGCGTTGTTTTACTTCTTGTAGTGTTGAAGTTTGTTCTTTAGAAACCAGTTCCAAGAACTTCTCTTTATTTGTCATAATTTTTCGTTTAAAAACTCGTAGAACGAGTCATAATCACTAACACCATTTTCTTTTAAAAAGGCTTTACATTTTTCAAACTTTATAAGTTCTTGATTCAAATGTGGCCTATCTTGCATTTTATGAACTTTTTCAAACTTTATACCTCCGCCTGTTATTACATAACAGTTATTTTCAATTTTTAGTGCGTATAGTCTTAGGTAATTTTTTCTTCCTTTTCGCCTGGATAGTGGAATTTGCTTATATTCTAAATTATCTAAAGTTTTAAAAAAATCATCTAACGACATTCCGCCTTTTGTTGCACCTTCGTTAATTATATCATCAATTTCATTTGCATCATCTATTAGGTTTTCAATTAAATCATCATAGTCTATATTGCCAATGTCTGCTTTATGTTGAAGAATAAATTCAGTTAGCCATATTGGATTATTCCATAAATTTAGTAATCTACTAAGTTCATTTTCCTTTTCATTTTTGTAATGAAATGCAAATAAATGTGGGGCGAATATATCAACTATTTTCATTAAATCAACTTATAGGTTTATTTATTTACACTTTTTATACAAAAATCATTTTTGCAAACTAAGAAATTTTTTAAACGTTTGGTTGTAAATTTTAACTTTTGTTAGCTCTTATTATTTCCAAATTGGTTCGTTCTGCCAATTTGCAGGAAAGCCCATTTTACTTAATTGGATATTTGGAAACTGATTAAATAAATTTAAAAGTTCTTGTTTGATATGATTGCCTGGACTTATTTCATTATTTATGTATATAATAGCGGAAAGGATTGGAAATATTTTTCTGCGTTGATGGTTATTCGGAATGTAATTTAATATTGGTGTTGGAGTAGTTTGAGGCCAATCATATTTGTTTATGATTACTCGGTTCCATAATCTACCATGATGAGCAATAACATTTCTTATAACAGTTATAGTTAGTAGCCAACTAACCAAATACTTTTGATTATACAAACCAAATTCTCTAGCAATTTGATTTTTTTCTGGAAGTTGATGTTTCAAATTTTGATACAACTTAGATAGTGTGCCTAATGTTAAAACTTCTAATGCTTTCCAACTTTCAGGATGTTCGGTAGGATGATTTTGATAGTGTTTAACCATAAATTCTTCACTACTTCTTCCCATGTCACTATATATTTTGGAAATAAATGATGAAAACTCCTTTTGTTTATCAAACAAAGCAGGATTTAAATACCATTCTGACCCAAAGGTTAGAGATAAATGATAAATCAATTTGGTTCGCAATGCAATTTCAATACGTTCAATAGCATTAAAGGCAATCAACCTAAAATGCCTATCAAAATTGTAAAAGTCTATTACATCTTCAAAATAGCTATTGTCTTTAAAATGATGGTTTGTGAAATCATCTTGTAACTCCCACCAATAACCTTTCAATCGGTAATAACTAATATTCGATAAAAAATGCGGTGCTTTATTTATATCCTTAAATTGCAAATTTCTACTTTGCAGCAATGCAATTTGCTCTTGAATATTTTTTGGTGGTTTAGACATTATTACTAAGGTTTTTAAATGAAAAAACCTTCTCAGTGTGCATCGTTGATAGGCAGAAAAGGTGTATTATAAGCATGTCTATAAAAAAGAAAGACCCGTGAGCTGTTCTTATGGGAAGCAACACAGGTACTGTTGGTGCAATGATAATTATATTTTTTATATGTATAAACATTTTTTGTTGACTTTTATTATTTTTAGTATGCAAAAACCTACACAAACATTTTTTGCAATAACCCTTTTTTCCAAACTTCTACATTGGTTATTTGTGCCTGACAATTATTTATTTTTTCATCAATGGATGATAGAAAATTGGCTATTTTGGTTTGTTCTTCATGGCAAGGAATTGGAATATTTAATGACTTAATTATATCAGCTGATAAATTTCCTTGACCACCTTGTAAATACGTGTTAATTATATTTTCCTTTTCGTAAACCAAATAATTATACAAAAAAGGATTAACCATATTCGTTCTTATGCAAAGTATTGCTTGATTAATAGCACCACTAATTTTAGAAATTGCTACTTCACCACTAGTTGCTCCATACAAAGCATATATCAAATCACCGCTTTCAATTAATTTGGATGATGAATTTTTCAATCCTTCTTCACTTATAAATTGTGCTGTTTTTTCAGCATTTATTTCACCAGACCTAATAAACGGTATTGTACCATCAAAATACGTTCGATTTGTTGTTAAAGGTGTACCACCTGAAAAGAATGTTCCCACCTCCCTTAACTTCTTTTCCTTCCAATCATTATATTCCTTTCCAACATCATCTTTAAATCTTAATTCCTGCGAAAAAAGTTTTTGCATAATGCCTTTTTTGTATGCTTCTAAAAGACTTTTTTTCTTTTTTATGGCTTGTATTTTTTCATCAATGGCTGTGAGAAAAGTGGCGATTTTGGTTTGTTCGGGGAGTATTGGTAATGAGATTTCAATTCCTTTTATACTTTCAAAATTCAAACCTTCTCTACCACTTCCTGTTTGTAAGCTAATAAATGTATTTTGCCCTTTTGTGGAAGATAAAATAGGCTGAACAAATCTTGGATTACTTTCTTTGTTCAATCGAATAATACAAACATGTTGATTTACATTTCCAATAGTAAAATTTTCAGGTACAACGCAACTACGACCAAGCGAAGCCCCTGTAATATTTAAAAGTATATCATTAGATTTAACCACACTATTCTTCATAGTGTTATTGATTTTTTCAGAGATAAAAGTTGAATTATCGAAAGACAATTTATCATCATTTACATTTTGACTTCTTATAAATAGTATTCCACTTGCTGAATATACACTTTCGCCACCTAATGGTGTTTTACCACTATTTATTTTTTCAGCCACTTCCCCCAACTTTTTCCTAACCCAATCTCCTTTAAATTCAGGAAAACGCAATGGTGGTATCTGTTTTATAGTGCTATCCTTCATCTTGCATCATTTGTTTTAAATCGGTTTCGTTTGGCAAATATTTTGCAATTTCGGCAGGCAATTGAGTGTAAGTATAAGTAGCAATACCCATTGGTTTGTTGGTCATTTCTAGTGCATATTCTACTGTAATGGCACTTTTACTTTTGCAAAGCAATATGCCAATACTTGGTTTGTCCTCTTCATATTTGACAGTTTTGTCTAGCAAGTGCAAATACCAACTTAACTGCTGGCTGTGTTCAGGTTTAAACTCATTGGCTTTAAGTTCTATGGCAATCATACATTTTAGTTTTCTGTGGTAAAAAAGTAAATCTATAAAATACTCCTTATCGTCAAGTTCTAACCTAAATTGTCGGCCCATAAAAGCAAAATCAGAACCAAACCGTCCTAATGTTTTGGTAATATTTAGCACCAAAGCATTTTCTAATTGTTTTTCGGTATGTACATCTTCTAGTTCCAAAAATGATAAGTCATATTCATCTCTAAACTCTAGGCGGTATTCCATTAATTGGTTTTCATCCATTGTTTTTGGAAAGTTATTTTGAAACAATTGTGCTTTTTCAAAGGCTTCAAACCTAATTTCTTCATCCAATATACTTCTACTCCAACCACGTTCTACGCTTTTTTGAAGGTAAAAGTTAATTTGTTCGGCTTGCTTACATTTTGAAAATATTAAACCTGAATGTCCCCAAGGCAATTTGGCCACAAGCTGTGGCCAAATTTCATTATTGCCACATTGCTCATGTATTTGTTTCATTCTTCGCAAATTGCGCGATGAATAACCTTTAACACCTGGATATTCTGCTTGTAAATCTAGCGATAGTTTATCAACTATTGCATCGCCCCAACCTTTGGCCACACGTTCTGAAATTACTTTTCCTATTTCTAAATAAGCAAGTATCAATTCCTTATTTACTGCTTTTAAACTTTGGTAACGAGCTTGGTTTATCCGCTCTTTTATTTCAGTAAAAGTTTGTAAATAATTTATTGGTAAATTTGTATTACTCATTGTTCAAACAATTTAAAAAGGGGTAACAATGTTTAACTCTTTACAAAAAGCAGCAATGGTTTCATCGGTTGTTTTCATTGAATTGTCTATTGTTTTTAGTTCAGTTGCTATGGCATCTATGTCTATGCTTTCTGCTGCTTCAAAAGTATCTACATACCTTGGTATGTTTAGGTTGTAATCGTTTTCTTCTATTGTATTCTGTTGAGACGCACGGCCGTGCGTCTCTGCAATTAAAACCTTCTTGCTGTACTTGGGTAATTCGGTTCGGTTGCGGTAAGTAGTTATTATTTTATCAATATGTTCTTCACGCAATACGTTTTGTGTTTTTACTTTATCAAACTCATTACTAGCATCTATAAACAAAATATCATTGGGGTTTTCTCTACATTTTTTAAAAACCATAATGCAAGTAGGAATACTTGTACCATAAAAAATATTGGCAGGTAGGCCAATTACTGCATCCAAGTAATTTTTGTTTTCAATTAAATATCTTCTAATATGTTGTTCTGCACCACCTCTAAACAATGCACCATGAGGCAATACAATAGCCATTGTTCCATTATCGGCCAAATGGTGAATCATGTGTTGTACAAAAGCAAAATCTGCTTTGCTACTCGGTGCAAGTCGTCCGTATTGACTAAAACGGTCATCACTTGTAAACAAAGGGTTGGCACTCCATTGAGCCGAAAATGGTGGATTAGCAACAATGGCTTCAAAGGTCATTCCCAAATGCTGTGGATTTTCTAAAGTATCTTCTTGTTTTATATCAAATTGGCGGTAATGCACACCATGCAAAATCATGTTCATTCGGCACAAATTGTAAGTAGTGCGGTTCATTTCCTGACCATAAAAGTTATTTACTTCCTTTACTTGCCTAGCTATGCGAAGCAATAACGAACCTGAACCCGAAGTTGGATCGTAAGCCGATTTAAGTTTTGTTTTACCAGTGGTAACTATCAATGCTAAAATGGTACTTACTTGTTGAGGTGTATAAAACTCTCCAGCTTTTTTTCCTGCACCACTTGCAAACTGACCAATCAAATACTCGTAAGCATCGCCCAAAACGTCTAATTCGGCACTTTCTAGTTTAAAATCTATCTTATCAAGATGAGTAAGAACTTTGGCAATAATAATATTTCTAGCTTCGGCTGTTTTACCTAATTTAGTACTGTTTAAGTCCATGTCCTCAAACAAATTGTCAAAATCCTCCTCACTTGCCGTTCCCATAGTACTCAACTGAATATTGGTTAATATGGTTTGTAAATCGGCAAGAATAAAATTGGTTTTACTTTCATCAAAAGCATCTAATTCCTCGTTATCACCCATACCACGTTTGGCCACTTCGGTAAATAATTCTTCAGGTTTTAAAAAGTATCCTAACTTCTCTAATGCTTCTTCTTTAATGGCTTCAATAAATTCAATACCATTGGCAGTTTTAGCAGTTATTTCCCTATATTTTATATTGTCTTGCTTTAGTATATCATTGGCAAAAAGTTCCATTTTTTCGCTCAAATACTTGTAGAAAATAAAGCCCAAAATATAATCACGAAATTCATCCGCATTCATTTTGCCTCTAAGCGTATTTGCTATATTCCAAAGCTGCTGTTCTAATATTCTTTTTTGTTCGTCACTCATTTATTCAATCAAATAATATGTTGGCGAATCTACATTTTTAAATGAAAGTGTTTAAGGTGTTTTTTGGGGGTGTGGAATTAGTTAATCTAATTTTTTATTTTCTAAATATTTAATATGAGTCTCAACTCTTGAAATAATTTGGTTGTAACATTAAAAAGTAATTTTTCTACTTCATCAAAACCTTCCCTAACTTCTTCTCTTCCCACTTTGGAAAATCTAAACCATTATCATCTTTGAATCGTAAAGACGCACGGCCGTGCGTCTCTCTTTTGAAAACAACTTTTGCATAAAGCCTTTTTTGTATGCTTCATGTTTTTTATTTTTTTATGATTTGTAGGTTTTTATCAATAGAAGTAAGGAATATTTTTTTGCAACTCAGTAAGTTTGGAAAATTTTGAGTTTAATTAAGCTAATTGCTTAGAAGCTTTAGAACCCAGAATCCACAAATTCGGTAGTTATGTCAGTATTTTATCTTGGTAACTTATTTGTATATTGCAGCGTATATTTTATAAAAAAAAACAACTATGAAAAGAGGAAACATTATTTTATTAAGCGTACTTGCTGTATTGGTTTTATTGGTGTTTAACGCCTGTGGAAGTTACAATAAAATGAACGAAAAACGCACAGTAACTGAAGGTGCTTGGGCAAAAGTTCAAAGTGCTTACCAACGTAGATTAGATTTAATTCCAAACTTAGTAGCCACAGTAAAAGGTGCAGCTAACTTTGAACAAAAAACTTTAACAGATGTTATTGAAGCAAGAGCAAAAGCAAGTTCTATTCAAGTAGATCCTGATAAATTAACACCTGAAAATATTAAGAAATTCCAAGGTGCACAAGGCGAATTAAGCCAAGCATTAGGCCGCTTAATGGTAGTTTCCGAGCAATATCCTCAGTTACGCGCAACACAAAATTTTAGTGAATTACAAAGCCAAATAGAAGGAACCGAAAACCGTATAAAAGTGGAACGAGATAACTTTAACGATGCAGTTACTAGCTATAATGTTTACATAAAAAACTTCCCACAAGTAATTTACAGTGGCATGTTTGGATTTGAGAAAAAAGGATTTTTTGAAGCTGATGCAGCTGCTCAAAAAGCTCCAGAAGTAAAGTTTTAAATAATAATTCAACCAAGCACACTTCGACAAGCTCAGTGACCGACTTTTTGGGGGGTCACTGAGCTTGTCGAAGTGCTTTTTTTAAAATCGGTTTAAACAAACAACTATGTCGGAATTATTTTTTAGTAAAGAACAGCAAGATAAAATTGTAAATGCCATTAAAGAAGCTGAGTTAAATACTTCGGGCGAAATTCGTGTGCATTTAGAACCTAATTGCAGCACCGATGCAATAGAAAGAGCAAAACAAGTTTTTGAAGAACTAAAAATGCACGAAACTGAACAAAAAAATGGTGTGCTTTTTTACTTAGCATATTCCGATAAAAAGTTTGCAATTTTGGGTGATAAAGGCATTCATCAAATAGTGACAGATGCTTTTTGGAATGAAGAAAAAGAGTTAATGAAAACTTATTTTGCTCAAAAACAATTCACTGAAGGTTTGTGCATTGCCATTGCAAAAGCAGGACAAAAATTGAAAGAATATTTTCCGTATCAAACCAATGATACCAATGAATTAAGCAATGAAATATCGTTTGGAGGTAAGCATGAAGCATAAAATTTTACTTATAATAAGTTTATGCTTTTTAGCATTAAATATATTTTCCAAAGAAATACCACCTGTTCCCAATCCACCTGTTTTTGTTAATGATTATGCCAATGCTTTGCAACCGCAAGAACGAGCAGCTTTGGAACAAAAATTATTCGATTATTTTAAGCAAACATCTACTCAAATAGTAATAGTTATAGAACAATCTTTAGAAGGTGACGATGCTTTTGGTTATTCGCAAAAACTGGCGCAAAGCTGGGGAATTGGCGAAAAAGACAAGAAAAATGGATTACTTGTTTATGTGGCTTTAGCCGAACGTAAAATGAGAATTCAGGTTGGATACGGATTAGAAGGCGCCATGACAGATGCCATTTCAAAACGTATTATTGATGGAATTTTAAAACCTAATTTTAAACAGCAAGCATATTATAATGGTTTCAATGAAGCCACTGACGCCATTATAAAAACCATAGCAGGCGAAGGGTTTACTAACGATAGAAAAGCGAAATCAAAAGGATTTCCATGGGGATTAATTGGCGTTGTTGCTGTATTTCTAATTATTACTTTATTCAAAGGTAAAGGCGGACGAAGAGGTGGAGGAGGTGGAGGCGGAATAGCAGAAGCAATTCTTTGGGGAACATTGGCAAGTGGCGGTTTTTCGGGCAGAGGTGGTTCTGGTGGTGGAAGCAGCAGTGGTGGTGGTTTTGGTGGATTTGGTGGTGGTGGATTTGGTGGTGGTGGATTTGGTGGTGGTGGAGCAGGTGGAGATTGGTAATTGTTTCACTGAGAAAATTCTTAATTCATGGATATAACCAAACCCAAATGGTTAAAAAACTTCATTATTAGGTATAATAACTTAGAAGCTTCTAATAAATTCTTACGAGTTACTGGGTATGTTTGGATTTTTATTACTTTATTTTTATTTGTTCCAAATACCTTAATTGATGTTTATGTGAGCGAAAACGGTAATTTGGTAAATGCTACAATTACTGAAATGCCAAGTTGCTGTGACTGTAAATACATGTATGCCCACTTCGAAATAAATAACAAAGAATGTATAAAAAGGGTGTGGCATTCTTTCTGCAACGATTATAAATCAGGAGATAGAATACCATTTTACTATCTTGAATATTTTCCAAACAATTCGGTATTCAAAATTCATAAAGGCTCAGAAGTAAAATCACAGTTGTTTTCATCAGTATTACTTTTATTGTTTGGAGTTTTTATATTAGCATATTCTTTTAAAAACTAATGATAAACTACGATGCTGCATTGGCCGAAATACAAGGAATTCTTGGTAAATTAAGTCTTAACGAAAAACCATCTGGAATAAATAACTTAAAACAATATGTTGGTACCAATTACCATTTTTATGCTTTAAAAAATCCAACTGTTCAAGCGGTTTTTAAAAAAGGATTTTCGTTTAGCTCTGAACCAATGCCCGTTCAAATGGAATTTTATACCAAGCTTTGGAATGAAAGTAATTGCTATGAAATCATGAATTTAAGTTTGATGTATTTAGCTTTCTATTGCAAAAAACATAAAAATTTTGAAGCATTTTTAACAGCAAAAAGTTTCTTACCTAAAATAGATAATTGGGCACATAGCGATTTTTTATCGAGCATTATTGGCAGACACATGATATATGCCGAAGCCAATATTTACAAGGAATTATACGCTTTGAATGAATCAGAAAACTTATGGGAAAGACGAGCTGCTTTGGTTCCATTATTGTATCATTTGAAAAGTAAAAAATCAACTCTAATGGTCAATCATTTTTTTGATTCCATCAATCCAAGAATTTTAGATGAAGCTTACTTTGTTCAAAAAGCAATGGGTTGGTTATTGAGAGAATTTGGCGAAAAGTTTCCTAATGAGTTATTATCGTTTTTATACAGCAATGCTTTTCAAATGAGCAGCACAGCATTTGCTTCAGCAACAGAAAAAATAAGTAATATAGACAAAGAACAATTGAAGTTAATTCGAAAAGACTTTAAGAAACTTAAAAAAATATAAAAATTCCAATCGAATTTTATATTTTCGTTTTACAAAATTACTTTTATGCTTGAGCAATTAGATATAACAAAAATATTGATTTTAGACATTGAAACTGTACCTCAGTTTCCTAGTTTTGAGCAAGTTCCTGAAAGATGGAAAGCCCTTTGGGAAAAGAAATCGAATATAATAAAAAGAGACACTGTTTCAACTGTTGAAGAGCTTTATCCACGTGCTGGAATTTATGCAGAATTTGGAAAAATAGTATGTATTTCAGTTGGTTATTTTAACAGTTCAGGTAATAGTTATCAGTTTAGAGTAAAGTCGTTTTATAGTCATAATGAAGCTGAACTTTTAACAGCATTTTGCCAAATGGTTTCCAAACATTTTAACAGTCCAAATGATTTACTATGCGCTCACAATGGCAAAGAATTCGACTTTCCTTACATTGCTCGAAGATGCGTAATTAATAAAATACCACTTCCCGAAATGCTTGATACTGCTGGAAAAAAACCATGGGAGATTAAGCATTTAGATACCATGGAATTGTGGAAATTTGGCGATTATAAAAGTTTTACATCGTTAGATTTATTGGCTGCTTCCTTTAACATTGCTACACCTAAAGATGACATAGATGGAAGCCAAGTTTGGAGTGTTTATTGGCATGATAACGACTTGGAACGAATTCAGCAATATTGCCAAAAAGATGTTATTACAGTTGCACAATTATTATTAAGTTTTAGAGGTGAAAATTTATTAAACGAAGCAGATATAATAGCTGTTTAAGCCATAAAAAAAATGGTGTTATTCTGATTTAGAAAGCTATTTTGTTTCAAATTTTTTTAGCTTTTGCGTTACAATTTTCTACTAATTTTAAGGCTAATAATTTATAACTGGCCCAGCTCTGTTTTGAGTTTATTAGTAAGTGAAGAAACCACCAAACTATAAGAATCATTCACCATTTCTAATATAAAATTATCGTTTACATCCTCATTGAATTTTACTGTGTTCCAATGCGTTTTATTCATGTGAAATCCTGGTGTTACTCCACCAAAATTTGCTCTGAATTCAATGGCTTTTTCGGGATCACATTTTAAGTTTACACTGTTTGGTTCCGACAATGAAGTAAGCGCAAACATTTTGCCCATAACTTTAAATACTAAAGTGACTTCATCAAACGGAAAAGTTTCTTCAACACCTTTTTTTGCCATGCAATGGTCTCGCAAAAGTTCTATATTCATAATTTAAAAGTCAACAAATTTATAGCCCACTGTAAATTGTAACATAGAAGCACGTGAACTAAAGTCTACATTTTGTGAGTTATTTACCACTGAAGCAGCATTTCCAATAGAATTGATACTAAAATCATAACGAAAATCGAAGCATAATTTCCATATTTCAGCTCCAGCACCTAACTGAACTCCAAGAACAAAATTATTGTAATTGCCTTTATCTAATGAGCTGGCATTACTTGCCGACAAATCTTGATTAACCAAAAACTGAAAATTAGGACCAGCACTAATATTAAATATTTTCAGTATTTTTTTACCGAACATTACGGGAACATCAATATAATTTAGTTTGGTAGTTGCACTCGAAGGACTAGTGTTTCCACTTGAATATACATTGAAACTCAAATTCCTAAAACAAATTTCTGGCTGAAAATAAAAACTTACCAAACTTACCCGAGCAAAAGCACCAATTAATAAGCCATTGGTTGAAGACGGAATATCAAAATTTTTAAAATCAGCACCAATTATTTGAGTGTTGGTTAAACCTGCTTTTGCACCTAAAACAAAACCTTGTCCGTTTACATTTAGTGCAACTAAAACTACAAATACTAATAATAGATTTTTCATATTTTTTTTTCAAAATTATGAAATTTTTCAATTCAAAAATTATATATTTAAAATAAAAAAAGCCTGATGCTTTTTCAAACAACAGGCTTTTAAAATAAAATAATTTATTAAGCTAATACAACAACTTTGTTATTTAATACTTCTACTACACCACCAATAATATCAAAAGATTGGTTGCCACTTTCAGTACTTTTAACAACTACTTGGCCTTTAATAAGGCTACTAACTAATGCTGCGTGATCTTTTAAAACTTGAAAAGTTCCATCACTGCCAGGTAAAGTTACCATTTCAATTTGCCCACTAAAAAGTGTTTTATCGGCTGTAATTATATCTAATTGCATTTTATATTTTTTTAGATAGAGACGCGATTAATCGCGTCTCTACTTTAATAATTAATTTGATTCTGCTAACATTTTATCACCTTTAGCAATAGCTTCTTCAATGCTACCAACTAAGTTAAATGCTGCTTCAGGTAAATGATCTAATTTACCATCCATAATCATGTTAAATCCTTTGATTGTTTCTTCAATTGGAACCAACACACCTTTTAAGCCAGTAAATTGCTCTGCAACGTGAAACGGTTGAGATAAGAAACGTTGAACTCTACGAGCACGGTAAACAGTTTGCTTATCATCTTCCGAAAGTTCGTCCATACCTAAAATGGCAATAATATCCTGTAACTCTTTGTAACGTTGTAAAATTAATTTCACACGTTGAGCACAATCGTAATGAGCATCACCAACAATAGCTGGAGTTAATATACGTGAAGTTGAATCCAAAGGATCAACTGCAGGATAAATACCTAATTCAGCAATTTTTCTGCTTAATACAGTTGTAGCATCTAAATGCGCAAATGTAGTAGCAGGAGCTGGATCTGTTAAATCATCGGCAGGCACATAAACCGCTTGGACTGAAGTAATAGAACCACGTTTTGTTGAAGTAATACGTTCTTGCATTGCACCCATTTCGGAAGCTAAAGTTGGTTGGTAACCTACCGCTGAAGGCATACGACCTAATAAAGCCGAAACTTCAGAACCTGCTTGTGTAAAACGGAAAATATTATCAACGAAGAATAAAATATCACGTCCACCTGATTTTTCATCACCATCACGGAAGTATTCCGCAACCGATAAACCTGATAAAGCCACACGAGCACGTGCTCCAGGAGGCTCATTCATTTGTCCAAAAACAAGGGTTGCTTGCGATTTTTCAAGTTCTTTGTAATCAACTTTACTTAAATCCCATCCACCTTCTTCCATATCGTGTTGGAATGCTGAACCATATTTTATAACGCCCGATTCAATCATCTCACGTAACAAATCGTTTCCTTCACGGGTACGTTCACCAACACCAGCAAATACCGACATACCTTCGTATGCTTTTGCAATATTGTTGATTAACTCCATAATCAAAACTGTTTTACCTACTCCAGCACCACCAAACAATCCAATTTTACCACCTTTTGCGTATGGTTCAATTAAATCAATAACCTTAATACCTGTATATAAAGGTTCAGCATTAGTAGTTAAATCTTCAAAACGAGGTGGTTGTTGGTGAATAGAACGTTGTCCTAAACTGTTATCCATTGCGGTCATACCATCAATA